>CAZGNA010000046.1:0-16846 GCA_964526945.1 uncultured bacterium | reverse complement strand
CTGGCTGGCGCGACTCAGCTGCATCGAACCGGACGAATGTGCACTGTTCGTCGCCTTCGACGCTACGTGCCCCGTGCGGACGTCACAATCGGGCGGGCGCCCGATTTTTGTCGGGACGGCCCATCGCGTAGTGTGCGGCGGAGATCGGGCGGGCGCCCGATGGGCGTGGCGGGCGCGGCCCGCTACGGTGGGCGCGGGAGGTGACGTCGTGCTCTCCGAACACCGTCGCGCGCTGCGCGCCGTCCGCGCCGCGTCCCTGCGTGCCCTCGACCTGCACCGTGAGATCCTGGACCGCGAGCGCCAACGGCTGCGCCGCGAGCGCCAGCAGCTGCGTCAGGTGGCCGCCCACGCCGCCCGGGCACACCGCCGCGCCCTGGAGGAGGCCCAGACGACGGCCTGGGAGTTTCGGGACGCCTGGGAGCAGGCGAAGCGCGAAGGACAGAAGCTCCTGCGGCTGTACGACCGGTACTTCGGGAAGAAGGGCCGGGCCGCGTAGAGGACGACCGCGTTACCCTGCGTCGCCCCGCGCGGTCGGCGGCGGCGGCTCGTACGCGCACAGCGGGTCCGAGGCCAGGTAGTCGCCCGTGTGGGCGAACGCTCGGGCGCGCGAGCCACCGCAGAGGTACCGAAACGGACAGTACCCGCACTTGCCGCGAAACCCGTCGGGATCCCGCAACCGCACGAAGAGCGGCGTGTGCCGGTAGAGGTGCACGATGGAGTCGTGGCGCACCGAGCCGGCGCGCACCGGCAGGAAGCCCGACGGCGCCACCTCGCCACGCCAGGACACGAACGCGATCCCATTCCCATCGCGGATGCCGAACGACCGACCCACCGGTGTGGTGGCGATCGTCCTGTCGCTGACGCCGGCCCGGCGCAGGCGCTGCACCGCCACCCGGCGGTAGAACGGCGCCTCGGTGGCGGCGATGGCGAACGGGGCCTCCTGGGCCCGGGTGACCACCCAGTGGCAGAGCGTCTCGGCCTGCGCGGGCGTGATGCCCCGCAGCAGCCGTCCGCGCCCCACGGCGATCAGCAGGAACAGGCTCCAGCGGTGGACGCGCAGGCTGCGGACCAGGTCGAACAGCGCGGGCAGCTCTGCCAGGGTCTCGGCGCTGACCAGTGTGTTCACCTGCAGGGGCAGGCCCAGGGCCGTCGCCGCGCGGGCCAGGGCCAGCGTGTGGTCGAACGTGCCCGCCACGCCCCGCACGGCGTCGTGCCGCGCGGCGGTCGCGCCATCCAGGCTGAGGCTCAAGCCCATGATCCCGGCTTCGCGCAGCCGGCGCAGGCGCTGCGGCGTGAGCAGGGGCGTGGCACTGGGCGCCAGCGACACCGGCAGGCCCAGTCCGCGGGCGTGCGCGATCAGGTCGTCCAGGTCGGGCCGCTTCAGCGGGTCACCACCGGTGATCACCAGGTGGGGGAAGGGCTCGCCGAAGTCGCGGATCTGGGCCAGGAAGGCCCGCGCCGCCGCGGTGTCCAGTTCCTGGGGGTGTCGGTCGGGCATCGCATCGGCCCGGCAGTGGCGGCAGGCCAGGTCGCAGGCCTGCGTGATCTCCCAGTAGAGCATCACCGGTGCCCGCGCAAAGACGAAGGCGTCGGTACGGTGGTCTGCCGCAGTCAGATCCCGCGTCGTCATCGGTATCGTCTGGGCGGGCTAAAGCCCGCTGCAACGACCACGCACGCTGCGCGGTGCCGCCCGCGGTGTGCTGCCCGCGTCGTCATCCGTGTCCCTAGTGTGTAGGGAAGGGTGCCTCCGGGTGCAATCGGGCGGCCGCCCGATCCCGGCCAACCCGCGCCCGTGGGCCCCGGCTTGGCGTCACCGGGTAGGGTCCAGGCGGACTTCCCACCAGAAGAGGGTCACGTTCTTCTGCCCGTTGCGCTCGCCATGGCCCCCGTCCCACACGGCAAAGTTGACGAGCGTGGGGCCGCCGGGCTGGAACTGGGCGTCCATCTCGTCGGGCGTCGTCAGCGCACGAGCCAGGACCACCGTCCACCGGCCGGCCCGCCAGCGGCCGAACCCGACCACGTCCTGCCGTGGCTGGTGCGCTAGGGTGCCGTAGCCCCAGGCCACCAGGTCCTCGGCCGCTGAGGTCCGCCGCAGCTGCGAGATCGGGTTGCCGGCGGCCACGCCGGCGTTGAAGCCCGCGCGCGCCCGCGCGGTCGTCGCCAGGTGCACGTCGTAGTAGTAGTCCACGAACATGTGGGGGAAGGCGGTGCGCACGTCGCGGCCGCGCGTGAGGTCGTCCTGCCAGGCGGCTTTCCACTGCCAGATGTTCACGGGGCGCGTCGCCTCGCCCATGATGGGGCTGGGCAGGCGGCCGGGCTCGTAGCGCACGGGGAACTGCAGGGCTACCGCGTCGGTGAAGGCGGTCGTGCGCGGCGGCATCCGGTCGGGCGTGGCGTCGGCCCAGGACAGCATCCAGTAGACCATCCGGCCGTCGTGCAGGGCCCGCACGCGCAGTTCCTGCACGGCGCCGCCGCCGAAGGGTTTGACCACGGTCTGGGCCACCAGCGGGATCGCCCGCTCCTCGGCCTGCGCGAAGACCGTAGCGGCGGCAGCCGGGTCGACCGGGACCCGGGCCGTGGTGAAGCGCACCGTGATCGGCGGCCGCTGCGTCTGTCCGATCGCGGACAGGAGCGCCGCTGCGAGGACCACCGTCCCGACCGCGCCGACGCCGGCGAGCCGGGCTGCGGCGGTCACCAGCCTGGTGCCAGGCACCCGGCGTCTGGTCCCGGCCCCCACGGGCCGGCCCCCAGGGCCGCCGACGGGCGTGCCTGCGCTGTCCCTGACGCGGCGTCCCACGACCACGAGCCTGCAGGGCTTCATCATGCGCCTCCCAGTTCCGCCATCACGAGGTAGCGTTCGACGCACCGCTCGCAGGCGCCGGCTGCCGGCGTCCAGGCAGGAAACTCCTCCGCGATCTGCGCGGCGATCTGCGGCGGTACCTCCGCCCAGGCGTAGGTGGGGAACCTGCACAGCGGGCAGGGCGCGCCCGGCAGCGGCGCCGCGGTTGTGGCCACCGGGACGCCACACCACGTCGCCAGCGCCCGGGGATCGCACGCGAAGCGCACCAGCGCCCCGTACGGGGGCCGCGGGCCCTCCCACAGCCGGGCGACGACCGCGCGCGCGCCGTCCGGTGCGATCGTCGGGAACAGGCTCCGGAACGCCTGCTCGTACTCCTCCTGCGTGCGCAGCGGCTGGCGTCCGCTGCGGGCCGTGCGCCCGTCGACCGCGCAGGCCCACAGCACCCCGAACCGGATGCCTGCAGCGCCCCGGGCGGCAGGGCTGTCGTCTGCCAGCTGGCCGTAGGCGAAGGCGGGGTCCCGGATGTCGGCGACGTGCCCCAGCTCGTGGTCCAGCAGCCGCTCCAGGTCCGGGGTGCCGAACCGCTCGGCCATGATGCGCAGGCCAAGGGTGCTGCGGTCGGCGGAGACGTCGGCCTGCTCCTCGTCCGGCGTCCGCGCCCGGGCGACCAGTACGGCCGCGCAGGGCAGACGGGCACGGGCCACCGCATCGAGGACGGGGCGCCCGCACCCCAGCGCCTCGAAGAACTCGGCGTGCAGCCGCTGGAACGCCGCCGCGCGGGGCTGGGGCTCCGGGTGGAGGACGTAGAGGCGGTCGGCGGCGCTGCGATACCGTGCGAACCAGTGGTCCTCGCCGGCCTGCAGGCGGCGCGCCAGCTCGCGCTGCACCACCGCCTCCACCAGGTCCGCCTGGTAGCGGACCGCCGGCGTCTGCAAGGTCACGACGGCACCTCCAGCGGACAGCGCGCGGCCCCGCACGCCGTACGGTCGTCGTCGGGGACCGGCGCATCGTTGGGGGGCACGAGCGCAGGGTCCGGCGCCAGCGCGGCGCCCAGCCGCGTCGCGTCGGCGGTCACCCACGTCGCCAGCGCGGCCAGCACCCGGGCGTAGGGGCCCGGCGTCTGGGCCTGCACGACCCGGGCCAGCACCGGCACCCACTGGACCAGGTGGTCCTGCAGGAAGTGGCGCTGCGCGTCCACCAGCAGCGCCACCTGCTCGGGCCCGTGGTGGACCCGCGCGTAGGCTTCCCGGTACGCCAGCACGTGCATGAACTCCAGCTCGACGCTGAGGTGGTCAGGGCGTTCCCGGGCGCGGTCGGCCACCTCGAGCCCGAACGCCCGGTAGAAGCCGGCGACGTCGGCGGTGCACTGCGCCTGGGCGAAGACGCCGCCGGGCACGTAGCGCGCTTCGTCCAGCGCCGCCCGGGTGCCGAGCTGATGCCCGAAGGCCGCCTGGTACGCGTCGGCCAGCACCGGGCGCAACGTGGCGACCAGCGCGTCGACCGCCGCGGCGACCGCTGCCACACCGTCCGCCGGCGCGTCCGGCGGTGCCGGCAGGTCCGGGGCCCGGAGGTCCTGCGACCACTGGTCGGGCGGACGCAGCGCCTGCGAGAAGAACCGGTAGACGGCGCTGCGCCACAGCGGTCCGGCCACGGCGTCTGCTGCGATCTGGGGGGACCGGGCGCCCATGGCGTCAGATGGTGTTCAGGTGCTGCCGGGGCCGGACGAAGACCGGCTCTTCCACCGTCACGCGCACGACTTCCCGGCCGGCGCGGTCCAGGCCCACGATGGTGTCGTTGTACATCGCCCACGGTTTCCCGGCGATGGTCGTCTCGAACACTTTGCGGCCGGGCGTGATGCGGTAGCGGAAGATCATGCGCTGCGTGGTGCGGAACAGCTGCAGCACCGCCAGCAGCTCCCGGGACGGCGCCGTGTAGGCGGCGATGGCCTCGTCGACGCCGGGGCCGAACATCTGCCGCAGGTAGGGGCGCGGCACCCAGCGCGGGGGGATGTAGTAGACGTTGGGCTGCGTCCCGAACTGCGGGTACAGGGGCAGCGCCACCCGGGCCACGTGCACGAGGAAGTACAGCGGATGGTAGCGGTCTTCAACCCACGTGCCGTCGGCGTCCACGCGCACCAGCCCCTGGAGGCGGATCTTGCCCACGCACGCCGCCATGCACCGGGCCTCGATGGGCACCCCGGGGTGGAGGGGGTCACGGCCTTCGATGCGCGGGTAGCACGCGATGCACTTCTCGGCCACCCGGGTGAACGCGTTGAACATCGGTTTCTTGTACGGGCACGCCTCGACGCACTTGCGATACCCGCGGCACCGCTGCTGGTCGATGAGGACGATGCCGTCCTCGGGGCGCTTGTAGATGGCGTTGCGGGGGCAGGCTGCCAGACACGCCGGGTAGGTGCAGTGGTTGCAGATCCGCTGCAGGTAGAAGAACCAGGTGCGGTGCTGGGGCAGCGTCTCGCCGGTGGGGTGGTAGCGGCCCGGTCCCGTGGGGTAGGCGGTGGAGGTGTCCTCGTACAGGTTGGGCGCCCGCCACTCGTCGTCGGCCGGCAGGTAGCCCACGTAGTCCTGGCCCCGCGGTGCCGCCTCGAAGATCGTCTTCCCGCCGTAGACCCCGTAGGGCGCCCGCCTGCCGTCCCGCCCGGCCAGCGTCCAGGTCTGCCCGCCGGGGTTGGCCTGCTCCAGCAGCTCCAGGGTCTTGACGTCCCAGAAGTGCGGGTAGCCGCCGTAGGGCTTGGTCTCCACGTTGTTCCACCACATGTACTCCTGGCCGCGGGCGTGGGTCCAGGTGCTCTTGCACGCCATGGTGCACGTCTGGCACGCGATGCAGCGGTTGGTGTTGAAGACCGCCGCGAACTGCCAGCGGCTGTGCCGCTCCGGAAACCGGTAGGTCATCTTGCGGCCCAGCTGCCAGTTGTAGACCTCAGGCATCGTCGAGACCTCCCGCCGCATCGGGTGTGTCGGGCCGGTGGGGGCGCGCCGGGCCCACGGTGGTGCGCCAGACGCCCCAGGTGGCCGCCGCCTCGGCGATCAACGTCCGCACGCCGTCTTCCCCGCGCTCCCGGTAGATGGCGTGGAGCGCCTGGTAGAAGGGGTTGCGGCACAGCGCCAGCAGGCGGTCGGGCGTCCACCCCTCGCGCAGGTACTCCTCCACCAGGCACCGGGCCATGGCCTCCGCCGCCGCGGCGTCGGCGTCGACCGCCACGCCGACCAGTGCCAGCGGGTCGTCGGGCTCGAAGGGTTTGTCGGGCACGGTCGCTCAGCCCCTCGAGACGGTGACCAGCCGGCCGGCCAGGTAGCGGCGCATGAACGGGCGCTCGCGCCCCGGCGTGTGCCCCGTGCGCGCCGGCTCCCACAGACCGCGGCCGCCCAGGCCGCCGTCCTCGGCCTTGGTGATCTTCACCAGGGTCTCCTTGGGCACCGTGTTGACCGCGTGGTTGTCGGCCTCGCCCCCGAAGACGAACGCCACCGCCCCCTTGGCCTTGTGGAACAGGGTGTCGGTCTGGTGCATGGGCATCAGCCAGTCGCGGGTCACCGACTGCTGGCTGCCGTAGCGGAGGTTGGCCTGGTAGCCCGTGTCGGCCGACTGCGCCAGGCCGTCGCGGCGGGTCTCGTGGGCCTGCACCGACTTCTCGGTGGCGATGAAGGGCGCGTGCTTCATCATCACGACGTCGTAGGGGTAGGCGGGGTTGTACTTGACGCGCACCATGCACCGTGCCACGCGATAGAAGGGGTCGGCGGGCCTCCACCCGAGGTAGGGCCGGTCGGCGGCGAAGGCGTCGACGTAGACGTAGTCGCCGTCGTTGATGCCCAGGTCGCGGGCGGCCTGCGGGTTCATGTGCAGCTGGTGCTCGCCCACGCCCGGCGTGCGCCGGTCGAGCCGGTACGGGTCGCCGAAGTTGGAGTCCCAGATCAGGTTCCAGTCGGTGCTGCTCCACGACGAGTGCACGCGGTGCCGGGTCTTGGGGGTCAGACAGTAGAACCGGTAGCCCCGCTGGCGCAGGGGGTTGGTCGTCGCCTTGACCCTCGTCCAGGGCAGCTTCACGTTGCGCACCGTCCGCAGGTCCCAGTGGAGGGCGTCTGGCGGGATGCCGTAGTCCTCGGGCCGCACCAGCGGGTTGCTGGACACGATGACGTTGGGCAGGTAGGGCGTCGCCTCGGGTCCCTCGCGGTGGACGACGAAGTTCTCGCCGTACTCGATGGCCTCGGGGATGTCGCAGTAGGCGTTGAGCCGACCGGTGTCGGTGTAGAACGGCTCGCTGTCGTGCACCTGCTCGTAGAACGGCACCCGGGGGTAGGTGCGGAAGAGCATGAGGGCCGCGCCGGGCTCGCCGTACTTGCCGGCCACGATGTCCGTGAAGCGGTAGCCGATGGTGGAGGTGCTGCTGTCCAGAATGCGCTGGATGTAGACCTCGGGGCGGCCGTCGAGGATGAAGCGGAAGTAGTCCCGGAAGCGCCGGTCGCCGGTCTTGATCGCCAGCTTGGCCGCCACTTCGGCGATGATCAGGGCGTCGTCCTTGGTGTCGAACAGGGGGCGGATGCCGCCTTTCCAGATCTGGAGGAAGGGGTTGCTGCACGATGCCGTGAGCTCCCACGACTGGAACTCCACCCAGGTGTTGGCCGGGAGGATGACATCGGCGTACTCGGCCGAGGCCGTCATCTCCACGTCCTGGTTGATGATGAGCTCGACCCGGGGGTTGACGTTCTTGATGACGCCGTAGGCCCACTTGGCGTTGTTGATGAGGTTGACGTTGTTGTACCAGATGACCTTGGTGGGCGTGGGCATGTGGGTCTGGCCGGTGAAGACCTTCCGGCCGGCCTTGGGGGTGGTGACGACCAGGGGCACATCACCGTGGTCCCAGTAGGCCGGTTCCTCGTCCTTGAGGTACTTGCGGACCTTGATGGTCTTCCCGTGGGCATTGGGGTCCAGCGCCGGCTGGAACGGGTCTTCGAACAGCCAGCCCGTGATGCCCGGGCCGGTCCACGGCGACCCCTGGAAGATGCCGGCCTTGTAGTTCCCGGCCCAGGTGTGACAGCCGGCGCCCGGGATGCCGATGTTGCCCGTGAGCATCAGCGGCAGGTAGAAGGCCCGGTTGGCCAGCGTGGCGTGGAACCAGTGGTTGATGCCCTCGCCGATGTGGATGGCCACCGGCTTGCGGGTGGCGATGTCGCGGGCCAGGCGTTGGATCATCCGCGCGGGCACGTGGGTGATCTCGGCGACGGTGTCCAGATCGTAGTCGCGCAGGTGGTCGCGGTAGGCTTCCCACAGCGTGAGGCACTCGACCTCGGTGCCGTCGACCAGCCGCACCTTGCCGCGCCAGCGCAACGCGGGCGCGATGCCCTTGTCGACCATGCGCTGCCCGACGTCGTCACGGGTAATGGCGCGCAGCCGGCCGGTGGCCTTGTCGAACACGACGAAGTCGCCCAGCCGCGCGTACTGGTCGGGCCGCAGGTTCTGCCGCCGGACGCTGGGCCCGTCGGGCGCCAGCCCCGGCCGGTGGTCGGGGAAGACCTCGTGGGCCCGCAGGCGCGTCAGCGTGTCGGTCCGGACGATCAACGGGAAGTCGGTGAACTGCCGCACGAACGCGTCGTCGTACCAGCCGCGGTCCATCAGGAGCTTCGTGATGCCCAGGAACAGCGCGGCGTCGGTCTGGGGGCGGATCGGCATCCAGTAGTCGGCCTTGGTGGCGGGCGGGCTGTACTCGGGGGTGATGACGACGATCGTGGCCCCCCGTTCCATCAGTTCGATGAAGAAGTGGCTCTCGGGCATCTTGTTCTCGACCAGGTTCTTGCCGACCTGGATGTGCAGCCGGGCGTGCCGCAGCTCGTTGAAGTCCACGTCGGAGGCCTGCAGGCCGTGCACGAAGGGCATCCCCGGCGCCTGGTCGCCGTGCCAGGTGTAGTTGCTCCACTTGCGCGCGCCCAGGGCCTCGTCGGGGCCGACGCCGCGGACGTGGGCGTCCAGCAGCGCCATCATGTTGGCGGCCCGCCACAGGCCGTACTTGCCGATCACGCCCAGCAGCCCCATGCCGCCCCGGAACTTGAAGGTGCGCACGCCGGCGCCGTGCATCGCCTCGACCATCTCGGGCGGGTAGCCCTGGGCCAGCAGGCGCTTGGCGCCTTCCTCGCCGCTGTACCGGCGCGCGATGGCGATGAACGCCGACGCCACGTACGCGTACGCGTCGTCCCAGGAGACGCGGACGAACGTGTCCTGTCCCCGGCTGTCGAAGCGGTAGCGACGGCGGAGCTCGTCGGTGAGCTCGGGGTACCCGTCGTCGGCCCACTGCTTCCAGCCTCGACGGATCATCGGGTAGCGGAGCCGGTACGGGCCGTAGACCCGCCGGTGGAAGGTGTAACCCTTGAGGCACCCCCGGGGGTTCCAGGCCGGCGTGGCGCGGTTGCCGTACAGGTCGCGGTAGCGGTCGACGTCGTAGTTCTGCTCGATGCGGACGATGACGCCGTTGCGCACGAAGGCCCGCAGCCGGCAGTGGTGGGTGTCGTTGGGCGAGCAGACGAACGTGAAGCTGCTGTCGTAGCGGTACTGGTCGCGGTAGACGCGCTCCCAGGCGCGATCCGGGTAGGCCTCCAGCGGGTTGGTGACGGTGGACAGCGTCTGGAGAAGCTGGAGCGGCAGGACCTGCGCCAGGACCGCGCCGCCGGCCAGCGTGCCGGCCTGCTGCAAGAACTCCCGGCGACGCAGGCGCGCGGGCGGGGGCGCGACGTCGTCATCGGCGGCCTGGGCGCGTGCAGCGCAGCGATCGTCGCGATCGGGCGCCGACCCCGCTCCCTCCGTGGTGGCCGCCCCGGCCGACAGGGTCGCATCGTCGGTTCCCATGAGGTCCCCCTGGGAGTGCGGCCGCTGGCGCGCGCCGCCCGAATGTGGAGGAAGCGGTCCAATTCCGCCGGTCCCTTTGCTGCTGTCGTACGACGTGCGCCCGAGGTGCGCAATCGGGCGCCCGCCCGATTTTTCCCTCGCCAATCGTGCGAGGGGATGGGGGACGAGCGCACCGGGAGCCTTGGCGCCTGGTCAAGGCCGCGTCCGCGCCACCTTGCGCCGTCCTGTTCGCCTGCGTCGAATAGCCGTGCTGGCCTCGCGTCATCAGCCCTGGCGGGAGCGCCGGGCCCGCCCGGCGCCGTGCGCCGGCGTCGAGGAGCCGATGACGGGAATCGCGCGGCCGACCGTCACCGCCTGGGGCGTCACCCGGCACCTGTAGGCGTACAGCTCGACCCCGGCCCGCGCAGCCTGCGCCACAGCCTGCGCGAACTGCGGGTCCACCTCGGCGAACGGCCGCAGGGTGCGGGCGTCGTCGCGCTGCACGAACCACACCACTGCGGCCCGCCGGCCCCCGCTGGCGGCGCGGGCCAGCAGCCGCAGGTGCGCGGCGCCCCGCGCCGTGGGCGCGTCGGGGAAGAGCGCGACGCCGTGGTCCACCCGGTTGCACGACTTGGTTTCGACCAGGCAGCGGCCGGCGGGGCCCTCCAGCACGAAGTCGATGCGGGAGCCGCGAAGCGCCACCTCGCGCCGCCACCGCAGATAACCGCGAAAGGGGGCCAGCGCCCCCTGCCGCAGCGCTTCCTCGAAGAGACGGTTGGGCAGGCGGGCGTCCATGCCCACCCATCGGCCGCGGTGGCGGACGAGCAGGAGCGTGCCCGCGGTCCGCCGTCCGCGCGTGGGCGCCAGCACGGCCAGGCCGCGCGCGCCGGGCACGAGCAGTTCCTCCATGCGGCCGGGGTTGGGGAGGTGCAGCCGCAGGCGCCGCCGGCCCCGTCGGACGTCGACGGCGAACCGGTTGCGGCGGACGATCACCGTCACGGGGACGAGGGGCGCAGGGAGGGGGACCGAGACTTCTGGGGGGTTCCGTCTCCCCACAGCGCCAACGGGCCTGCGTCAGAACCGCGCGAACTCGCGGATCCCGGCGTCCGATACCGCGTAGACGATCAGCGGCCCGGTCTGGACGCCGTCCATGCCCGGCGACCCCGACGGCATGCCCGGCAGCGCAATGCCCCGGATCGCCGGCTGCTCGCGCAGCAGCCGCGCGATGGCTGCCACGGGTACGTGGCCTTCGATGAAGTACCGCCCCGCCACCGCGGTGTGACAGCTCGCGAGCTCGTGGGGGACGCGGTGGCGGTGCTTGACGTCAGCCAGCGCGTCGGTCGTGATCACCCGCGTCGGGACCCCCGACGCCGCCAGGTACGCTGCGTACCTGGCGCAGCACCCTCAGGTGGGCGTCTGGTAGAGCACCAAGGTGGGCGCCGCTGTGCCAGTCGTCGAACTTTCGTCCGCGGTACCGCCCGGCCACGGCCCGCCGCCACGCAGGACCAGCCCCAGGGCCACGGCCACCATCAGCCCCACGAGTCCCCCCACCCATGGCCACCAGCGCCGCTGACCGCGCAGCCGGTGCGGGCGCCCACCACGCTTCGTCTTCATGGCCATTGCCTCCCGTTGGGATCCCGCCCCCGCTGCCTACTGCACCAGACGGCGCACGGATCGGCAGTCCGGGCAGTATCGGGTGAGAGCCCTCGTCAGCGTCGGGTCCGCGTCCCCCAGGAGTCCCATCACGCGATGGAGCATCCCGTGCGGCGCGATAGGTGCTCCGCACGCCACGCACCGGGCCACCGGCTCCCGGTACACCACCCTCGGGCCCGCTCGCAGTTCCGTCACGTCCACTCCCTTCCGCACCCGCACGGCGTCCCGCTCCACCTCCGGGCAGGTAGAGACGCACCCGCCGCACCCTACGCACCGGGCCGGATCCCACGTCAGCACCGCCTCGTGTCCGTCCGTGAAGGTGAGAGCGGAGGTGGGGCAGACCCGGGCGCACATCCCGCATCCGGTGCACGCGGACCCCTTCACGTGCACAAGACCCAGGGGCGCCGCGGGATGCTCCACCATCGCCTGTGGAACTTCCGCCACTGCGGCCAAGGCCAGCAGGACTTGCGAAGCCGCTTCCGGGCTGGAGCGGAAGAGAGAAGTCGCATCCTGCCCCACAGGGCCAACGGAGACGCTGTCTCGTGAGCCTGCGGTGTCAGGCTGACCGCGCGGCGCGGCCGATGGATGACGTGCCACCCAGTCCTGCGGCAGGCCGAGAGCACGCAGGTACTCGCGGCAGAACCGCAGCCGGTCCAGCGCCGTGGAGGCCTTCCGGTTGCGGCCGCACGCGCAAGGGGCCACAGCGACAGCACCGGCGCCCACGAGGAGGGGTGCCAGGATCCAGTGGACGGGCAGCGTCTCCACGCAGGTCACGGGGACCGGGAACCACGCTGGGTGCCACGACGCCTCCCATCGCGTGCCGGCGCACACGTACACGATTCCTCGGGGCTGAAAACTCTCCACGACCCCGTCCAGCAGGGCGCGGACGTGAGTCGCCACCTCCGTCCCCGTGTAGCCTGGCCGGACTACCGCGTCCTGAGGACACACCGCCACGCACGCGCCACAGGTGACACACCGGGAGCGGTCCAGGACCACCCGGCTCTCCTGGATGCTGATGGCCCCCTCCGGGCAGGCCTCCGCGCACAGCCGGCAGCCGTGCTGGGCGACACAACGGTCCCGCTCCACCCGGGGTACCACACGGTAGCTCACATGCGGAAAACGCAACAGCGCTCTGCGGTGGAACCGTTCCGGGTAGTAGGGAGCGAGATTCGCCGGGCGCGCTCCGGGGAAGTTTCGTACGCGTGCCACCGCCCCCCACACAAGCAGCCGTGCACGCGTGGCGTCCGCGCCCCCTGCCCAAGGGTCGATCCCGAAGAACCCCGCAGCATCCTTGCCCGCAGCCTGCAGCCCGACCCTGAGCTCTTCCGGAAGTTCCGCAACCCTGCACGCGGCCACCACGCCGCGGTCTTCGCCGGCGGCGGTGAGCACCGAAGTGACTGCGCCGGGATCGCTGCATGCGCCCGGAACCACCTTTACGGTGGCCTGCGGAAGCTCGCGCGCCCACGAGGCCAGGGACGCCCCGTGCTCGCACAGCACCACCAAGACCTGCCCGGCCGCTGGACTCATCCACGCACGGCCACTGACGCCCTCGCCACCAGCAGGGGCGCGAGGTCGACCTCATGCTCCAGAAACGCCTCCAGCGCCTCGGCCGCCGACGCGTGCAGCCCGCCGGCGTCGTGGCTCTGGAGACACCGCCCGAGTTCCGGAACCCACCGCCAGGGATGGTCCAGGAGGAAGGCGCGTTCGGCGTGCAGCAGCCTCGCGGCTTCCTGCGGGGCCTGGTGCCAGGCTTCTGCCTCCCGGTGCACGAGCGCACTCAGATACTCGAGCTGAACGGAAAGGTGGTCGGGTGGCTCCGGGCCGGAAGGGACGAGTCCGGCCTCCCTGTACGCCTGGCTCAACCGCCCGCAGCACTCGGCGGCAGGGCCTTCGCGGTAGGCGGACTCGCAGAGGGAACAGGCCGGCCCTTTGCCGGTCAGTCCAAAGAGACGCACGTACACCGCCTCCAGCTCCTCTCCCAGCCCCCCAGCGCACCGCTCCAGTAACGGCTCCCACGCCCGGGTGAAGGCCAGCGCCCGGAACTCCGGTGCGTCTAGTAGGGCTCGCGCAATCCTGCGCACCCGCGCTCGCCGGGCGCGGTCCGGGTAGAGGAACACTGTCGCCAGGAACCGGTACCCCGCTTCCCGCACCAGGGCGAGTTCGGTCATGCCTCCGCGCGGTCGGGCAACAGCTCGTACACCACCGCCGCCAAGAACACGAGCATCACGCCCAGGATGAACAGGGCGGGTGCGAAGGGGAGCCGCGGGTCGCTGTGGACCGGGCTGGTGGGGACGCCCAGAGGGGCCGCCAGCAGGAAGTAGCTCACGAACTGCAAGGCGAACCCCGCCGCGATCATGAGCACCACGAGCCGCGTACGCACCCCCTACCCCTCCTCGGCTTCCACTTCCATGATAGGGAACACCTTCACGAACAGCGCGTACAACAGCGTGCCCAGGGCGAACAGCCCTAAAAGGATGCTGTACTCCACCCATGTGGGCGCGTAGCTCCCGGTGGGGTATGGTAGCAGGGTCCCGTGGGTCTGGGACGGCACCACGATGAGCAGACGTTTGCCCACCGCTGCCCAGTTCACCAGCAGCCCGCTCACCACGCCGCTTGCCACCCAGCTGCGCCCGCCCAAGGGTACCAAGGACAGCACGAACAGCACCGCCACCACCACGAACGCCCACCCCGCACCGGCCAGTGTTCCCAAAGCCCACAGCACCCCCAGCACTGCGGCCGCGACTCCCAGGGCCCAGGCCAAGCCCGATCGGAAGCCCGGGAGGGGCAGTCCGAACAGCTCCCGCAGCCAGGCGACCCCCAGCACCACGGCGGCCAGCACCAGCGCCACCACCGAGGACCAGTACAGGGCCCCGTACTCCCCTGCCAACAGCGCCCACGTCACCCGCGCCTCCACCTCGGGCGCAGCGTAGATCATGGTCAGCAGCTCCGCCACCATGAAGTACAGGTACGTGAGGACCAGGACCAGCAACATGCCGCCCAGAGATCGGAACACCCTTTCGTGGAGCCGGTCCGTCTCGTTTAGCGTGGCGCGGAGGAGCGCGGCGATCACGAGGAGCAGGCCCACGCCCGACACCCCAGCCATTACCACGAACCCCGGAGCCTGCAGCGCGCTGAACCACCCCGGGCGGCCCGCCTGGATCCCGAACACGAACCCCAGGGTGGAGTGGGCGGTGACCAGCAGGGGCAGGATGGCGATGGCCAGCCACAGGCTCGCCCGGTGGTGCCTGCGCCGTTCCTCCGGGGTGTCCCGGTAGCCAGCCGCCCATGCCCGGTAAAAGCCCTGCAGGGGGCTCGGGACCTGGGCCAGCATCGCCGCGTCCCGCCGGCCGTCCAGGTAGAAGTACACCATGCTCGCGAACAGGTAGCCGGAGACCACCAGGGTGAAGGTCCCGAAGAAAGGCGACTGCGGCCGGGCGTACCGGAACAGGTTCACGATCCCCCGCAGGGGCTGGCCCAGGTCCGGGAGCACGCTGAAGGCCGCGAGGATCAGGGAGACCACGGTGAGCAGCTCCGCCATCCGGGAGACCGGCTTCAGGTGCTCCAGGCGCAGCAACCGGATGAGGGCTGCGGTGCTGATCCCCGCGAAGCTCACGCCCACGAAGTAGACGTCGAACGCGATGTACAAGCCCCACGCGGAACCCGCCATGGTGCCGATGTCTCTCAGCCCGGTCACCACGAGGCCCTCCGCCAGTTGCCGGGAGTAAGCGACGAGGCCCCAGCCCACCAGCGCCACCAGGACGGCCACCAGCAGCCACCAGCGCGCCGTGAACCGCCCGACCCCGAAGGGGAGTGTCTCCGTCCGTGCCGCCATGGCTACACCCTCGCCTTGATCTCTTCAACGGGCCTGGACTCCGGGTGCGGCGGGTGCCCGCCTACGTACCACACCCGCGGCTGGGTTCCCAACTCCTCCAGCAGCCGGTAGGAAGGCTTGCGCTTCAGCACCTGGGACACCTCGCTGGTGGGATCCTCCAGGTCGCCGAACAGCAGGGCGAAGGCGGGGCAGTTGGCCACGCAGGCGGGCTTCAGTCCCCGCTCCACCCGGTGCACACAGAAGGTGCACTTCTCGATCACGCCTTTGAGCCGGCCCCCGCCCGCGGTCCGCCGTCGCTCCGCCCCGTACGGCCTGTCCAGGTCCGGGTTGCGGTAGGGCGGGACAGCCCCGTTCGTCTTCTGCACGTCCCCGTCCTGCCAGTCCAGGTAGTAGTTCTTCCGCGGGGCCTTCCAGTTGAAGTAGTTGACGCCGTAGGGGCAGGCCACCTCACAGTACCGGCAGCCGATGCACCGGTCCCAATCCGTGGCCACCAGCCCGTCCTCCCGCTTGTAGCGAGCGCCCACGGGGCACACCTTGACGCACGGCGCGTTGTCGCAGTGCATGCACGGGCGCGGCAGGAACCACACCTGGGTGTTGGGGTACTCCCCCTCCTCGAACCGGAACACGTACATCCAGAAGTGGGCCGTGGGCGTGTTGTTCTCCACCTTGCACGCCTCCATGCACGCCCGGCAGCCCATGCATCGGTCCAGGTCGATCACCATGGCGTACTTGGCCATCCGACACCTCCGCCGCTACACCCGGTACACCCGCACCTTCACGTGGAAGGACTGGTCCGCGGTGTTGGCCACGTATCCCTCTCCGGTGAAGTACAGCTCGCTTGGGTGCGACCCATTCCCCTCCGTCCACGGGTGGCGGGCCGCTTGCCCGAAGTGGTGGGGCATGCCCACCGTGTCGGGCCGGATTCCTTCCCGGTACCGGGCCACCGCCTTCACGCGACGCGTCTCGCCCGTGAGGGCGTTGTGGGACTCCACCCAGACGTCGTCCCCGTCCCGGATGCCTTTGGCCCGGGCCGTGGCGGGGTTGATCTCCATCCATGCCTGGCGGGCCAGCTCCGCCAGGAGGGGGAGCTGGCCGGAGCGCGACTGCTTGTGCTCGATGAGCTTGTAGCTCACGAGGTACAGGTCGTATTCGGCGGGGGAGTTCTCCATGGTGGGCTTCCGCCACGTGGGCAGCGGGGTGTAGTCCCGCCAGTACACTTCCCCGGCCCCCTTCGCTCGCATGACGTTCCGGTAGCGAAGCAGCGACTCCCCGTAGAACCGGTGGCGGACCCCGCCGAAGGGCGGGTCCATGGCGTACCCGTACAGCTTGTCAGGGCCCACCCGCCCTTTCGCCTTCACCCCGCGCTTCTCGAAGTAGGCGACTCCTTCGGCGACCCCCTCCGACTGGGCCCATCGGTCGAAGATCTCCCGCACCGCGGGCTTGCGGTCCAGGGGCAACTTGTAGGGATCCTTCAGCTTCAGCGCCCCGTTCAGCTGGTCCAGGTAGCCCCCTGTGCCGTACAGGACCCCGAGCTTCTCGCACAGGTCCAGGTAGATCTCGATCTCCCCGCGGCTCTCGAACAGCGGCCGCATCACGGGGACGCGCAGGGCCACCGCGTCCACGTACTGGTCGCTGGCAGAATACGGGCCTTCGTATTTCTCCAGGGTGGCGGCAGGGAGCACCACGTCCGCGAACAGGTCCGCGGTCGCCGACAGCCACGGGTCGATGGCCAC
>CAZGNA010000045.1:0-17522 GCA_964526945.1 uncultured bacterium | reverse complement strand
TCCCCAACGAAAGTACACAGACTACCGTACACTACCCTCGGAGCGGCCGGCTTGACCGGCGTCGGCTGCGGCCTATAATCGAGGCCAACAGGCGAGGACGGGGAGGAGTAGGCTGGCAGCGCCCCCAGCGAGGACGGCCGCGGGTGGGGAGCCGTCCGGTAGCGGGCCAGCCGAACGTCGCCCCTGAGCCGCAGGTCTGATGCGTCGGCGGAGGGCCTGCCGGGTTCGCCCGAGATCGCGAGGCAAGGTCCCCGGCCCGGTGTGAGTGTGGGCTGAGGGAACCAGGGTGGTACCGCGGAGCGCCGCTTCGCCCTTGGGGCGAAGCGGCGCGTGACGTTCTGGAGGGACGAGGATGCCAGGAGGAAGGCAGGCGCGCAGGCAGACGACGGCACCGGCGTCGCGGTCGGCCGGGGAGACGGTGGCACCGTACGACCCGCTCACCGTCGAACCCCGCCGCTACCAGGAGTGGCTCGCCCGCGGCTACTTCCACGCGCCGGTGGACCCCCGGCGCACGCCGTTCGTGATCATGATGCCGCTGCCCAACATCACGGGCACGCTGCACATGGGGCATGCCATCAACCACACGATCCAGGACGTCCTGACCCGGTGGCGGCGGATGCAGGGCTACAACGCCATGTGGCTGCCCGGCACCGATCACGCCAGCATCGCCACCCACGTCGTGATGGAGCGCGAGCTGGCCAAGGAGGGCAAGACGCGCTTCGACCTCGGACGGGAGAAGTTCCTGGAGTACGCCTGGGCGTGGAAGGAGAAGTACGGGGGCCTGATCTACAACCAGATCCGTCGCCTGGGCATGGGCTGCGACTGGGAGCGCGTCACGTTCACCCTGGATCCGGGCTACTACGACGCGGTCATCGAGTGCTTCCTGCGTCTGTACCGCAAGGGCTACATCTACTACGGGCAGCGCATGATCAACTGGTGCCCCCACGACCAGACCAGCGTGTCCGATCTGGAGGTGGACTACCAGCCCCTGGACAGCCACCTGTGGTACGTGCGCTACCGCGGCGCCGACGGCGGGCCCGACGTGGTGATCGCCACCCAGCGGCCCGAGACGATCCTGGCAGACGTGGCGGTCGCCGTCCACCCCGACGACGAGCGCTGGCGGGCCCTGGTGGGCCGCCAGGTCGTGGTGCCCATCGTCGACCGTCGGGTGCCCGTCATCGCCGACCGACGGGTCGACCCCAGTTTTGGCACCGGTGCCCTGAAGATCACCCCGGGCCACGACCCGCTGGATCACGCCATCGGCGCCGACCACGGGCTCCCCGTGCTGGTGATCCTGGACCAGCGCGGACGCATGACGGCCGACGCCGGGCGCTACGCCGGCATGGACCGGTTCGAGGCCCGCGAGGCCGTCGCGCGGGACCTGGCGGCGGCAGGGCTGGTCGAGCGGGTGGAACCCTACCGCACCAACGTGGGGCGGTGCGACCGGTGCAAGACGATCCTGGAGCCGTACATCACCGACCAGTGGTTCTGCCGCATGCAAGAACTGGCGGCGCCGGCGATCGACGCCGTGCGGCAGGGCCGGGTGCGCTTCCACCCGGAGCGGTGGACGAAGGTCTACCTGGACTGGATGAGCGACATCCGGGACTGGAACATCAGCCGGCGCTTGTGGTGGGGCCACCGCATCCCCGTCTGGCACTGCGCCGGCGGCCACCTGATCGCCCAGCGGGACGCGCCCGCCCACTGCCCCGAGTGCGGCGGCACCGACCTGCGGCAGGAGGAGCAGATCCTCGACACGTGGTTCTCCTCGGCGGCCTGGCCCTTCGCCACCCTGGGGTGGCCCCAGGACACGCCGGACCTGCGCTACTTCTACCCGACCAGCGTGCTGGTGACCGGTCGGGACATCATCTTCCTCTGGGTCGCACGCATGATCATGTTCGGCCTGGAGTTCATGGGCGAGGTCCCGTTCACCGACGTGTACATCAACCCCACGGTGCTCAACATCGAGGGGAAGCGCATGAGCAAGTCGCTGGGCACCGGGCTCGACCCCCTGGACTACGTCGAGCAGGGCTACGGCGCCGACGCGCTGCGCTACGCGCTGACGCTGCGCTGCTCCCAGGGGCAGCAGGACCTCCGGTTCGGCGAGAAGATGCTGGAGGACGTCCGGAACTTCAACAACAAGATCTGGAACGCCGCCCGCTTCGTGCGCATGCACCTGGAGGGTTTCACGCCCGCGCAGGCGCCGGCTCGCGAGCAGCTGAGCGCCATCGACCGCTGGATCCGCAGCCGCTACGCCGGGCTCGTGCGGCAGGTGACGACGCACCTGGAGGCCTACGACTTCGACAAGGCGGCCCGCGCGTTGTACGACTTCATCTGGGCGGAGTACTGCGACTGGTACCTGGAGTTCTCCAAGGTCGACCTGTACCGGGACGGGCTGGCCGCAGGCCGGCGCCTGGCCGTGCAGCACACGCTGTGGCGCGTGCTGGAGGGGACCCTGCGGCTGCTGCATCCGATCATGCCGCACATCACCGAGGAGATCTGGCAGCTGCTGCCGCACGAGGGCGAGAGCATCGTGATCGCGCCGTGGCCGACGCCGGACCCCGGCGAGGACGATCCCGCAGCGGAGGCCGCGGTGGAGGTGCTCATGGCCGTCACCCGCGCCATCCGCTCGCTGCGGGCCGATCTGGGACTGGCGCCTGCGTCCTGGCCGGTGGTCCGCGTGAGTGGGCCTGTGGACCGCCGCCAGGTGGTGGAGCAGTACCGGGAGTACGTCACCCGACTGGCGCGCGCGGATCTGCGCATCGCCGCCGACGGGCAGCGGGATCCCGGGAGCGTCGGCACCGTCGTGGCCGGCCTCGACGTGTCGCTCGCCGTGCCCCCGACCGATCGCGCCAGGGCCCGGCGCCGGCTCGAACAGGAACTCCAACGGGTCGAGGCGGCCGCGGCACGCACCGCCGCGCGCCTTGCGGATCCTGCGTTCCTCGCAAAGGCGCCGGCCGAGATGGTGGAGGAGGAACGACGGCGCGACGCGGAGCTGCGCGTGCGCCAGCAGGTCCTCGCGGGCTATCTCGCCGACCTCCGCTAGTACGGGGACGGGGCGGGGGGGTGACCGCGGCGGCACGGTCACCCGTGGCGGTGATGGCGTGCGGTCACGTCAGGCTCTCGTCGGAGGCGAGCCGCGCGTCGAAGGAGTTCCAGGCGCCTCACCGAAGATGGCCTGGTGTGCGATACAACAGCGTGGTCGCTGGCGTGCTGCTGGTCGGGTTGTTCGTGGCGTCCCTCGTGATCGGGTACCTGGTCGGGGAGCGCTACTTCAAGGGGACACCGGGGCCGTCGGTGGGACAGCTCGCGCCGCCGCCCACGGCACCGCCGTCGCCTGCACCGCGCCGGCTGGCACCACCGACCCCGGCAGTGCCAGAGGCACCGCCCGCGACCCCTCTGCCGGGTGCGACACCGCGCCCACCGGCCGCCACGTCCACGCCGGCCCCAGCCGTCCCCGTGGCGCCGCCGACCGCGCCGCCGACGCCATCGCCACCGCGGTCGGTGCGCCCTGGTCCGGACACCGGGGTTGTGCCCCCGACGCCACGCCGTGCGGCCTCGCCGCAGCCTGGCCCGGCACAGACCCTGTACATCGTGCAGGTGGGCGCGTTCGCGAGCCGCGAGCGCGCCGGACAGCTGGCCGATGCGCTGCGGGCCGAAGGCTTCGCGCCGTACGTGGTGCACGAGGGCGGACTCTACAAGGTGCGGGTCGGCGCGTTCCGCGACCGCGCGCGGGCCGAGGACCTGGCGGCGCGCGTGCGCGCGCGGGGGTACGACGCGGCTGTCCTGCACTAGTCCGGGACGTTCGGGACCGCCGCCGACCACCCCGGCGCCCCGTGGAGCACGGGTACGACCTCGCACGATCCCTGACGCGGGAGGCCAGCCGATATGCACGGGCCACGACCGCAGGACCCTGCGAGCCTGGGGTTTGAGCGCATCCGGTACGTCAAAGAGGGCCCCCGGGCCACGGTGACCATCAACCGGCCGGAGGTGCTGAATGCCCTCGACTTCCCCACGCTGCGCGAGCTGAGCCGCGCGTTCGAAGACGCCGCCTGGGACGACGCGGTGGCCGTGGTGGTGCTCACGGGGGCGGGGGACCGCGCGTTCTGCACGGGCGCCGACCTGCGGGAACAGGAGCAGTTCCTGGCCCGTCCCCGGGACTACTGGAAGTGGATGGGGGCGTTCATCGAGGCTCAGGAGCGGTTGCGGAACATCGGCAAGCCCACCATCGCCCGGCTGAACGGCATGGTGGTCGGGGGTGGCAACGAGTTCAACCTGGCGTGCGACCTCGCGGTGGCCGCCAGCGACATCGCCATCCGCCACGTGGGTCCCGCCCGCGGGAGCGTGCCGGCCGCGGGCGCCACGCAGTGGCTGCCCCTCGTGGTGGGCGACCGCCGCGCCCGGGAGATCCTCTTCCTGTGTGAGGAGATCCCGGCACCGCAGGCCCTGGAGTGGGGGCTGGTCAACCGGGTGGTGCCCCGCCCGCAGCTTGACGCTGCGGTGGACGAGCTCGTGACCGCGCTCGTGCACAAGCTGCCGGAGGTGACGCGGTACACCAAACAGCAGCTCAACTTCTGGCGCGACCTCTCGTGGCACCTGACGATCGGGCACGCGCGGGAATGGCTCACCCTGCACGCGGGGGCCGCGGAGACCTACGAGGGGATCCGCGCGTTCCTCGCAAAGCGGCCGGTGGACTACGCGGGGATTCGCAGGCGGCTGGCGGAGGGCGCCTCCACCGAGTTCGTCTGGGGCCCGCCGACCGCCGCGTGCCCGGCCTGCGGCGCGGAGGGGCTCCCGGCCGAGTTCCGGTTCTGCGGCCGGTGCGGCGCAGCGTTGCCGCCGGCCCCGGCCGAGACGGATAGACCATCGTAGCGTGGCCGGGGGCGGACGTCGTCCCTGTTGGAGGGGGGGCGGCCACCCCGCGATGCGCCCGAGGAGGAGAGCCGATGCCCTACGTACACTTGCTGGTCGAGCGCGACGGGCCTGTGGTCATCGTGACGCTGCACCGCCCGCAGGTCCTGAATGCGCTGAACCGCGCGACGATGGACGAGCTGGTCGATGCGCTGGAGGCCGCCGACCGCGACGACGACGTCCGCTGCATGGTGCTGACCGGCGGCGACCGGGCATTTGCAGCGGGCGCCGACGTCACCGAGTTCGTCGACGCCACCCCGGTGACGATGCTCACCGGCTACCGCTTTCAGCAGTGGGAGCGCATTCGCCACCTCAGCAAGCCCCTCATCGCCGCGGTGCGCGGCTACGCGCTGGGCGGAGGCTGCGAGCTGGCCATGCTGTGCGACATGATCGTGGCCGGCGAGAGCGCCCGGTTCGGGCAGCCGGAGATCAACATCGGTCTCATCCCGGGCGCGGGTGGCACCCAGCGCCTCACGCGCGCCGTGGGCAAGGCCCGGGCCATGGAGATCGTGCTGACCGGCCGGCACGTGCCGGCCGCCGAAGCCTACGCCATGGGGCTGGTGACCCGGGTGGTGCCCGACGAGGTGGTGCTGGACGAGGCCCGACGGCTGGCACACCTGATCGCCTCGAAGCCGCCGGTGGCCGTGCGGCTGGCGAAGGAAGCGGTGCTCAAGGCGTTCGACACCACCCTCGAGGTCGGGCTGGAGCACGAGCGGCGGCTGTTCTACCTCCTGTTCGCCACCGACGACAAGACCGAGGGCGTCCGGGCGTTCTTGGAGAAGCGCCCGCCGTCGTTCCGCGGTCGCTGACCGGAGTCGCTGATCGGAGGTACGCGATGAGCCCGATACCGACGCTGGCCACGGTGCTCACGGCCCTGGACGGGGGCGTGCTGACCCTCACCCTCAACCGGCCCGACGTGCTCAACGCGCTCAACGAGCAGCTGCTGGCCGACCTGCACGACGGGCTGCGGTTCGCCGAGCGCACGCCCGACGTGCGATGCGTGGTGCTGACCGGTGCCGGCCGGGGCTTCTGCTCCGGCCAGGACCTCCGGGAGCGGACGGGCGTGCAGGCGGTGTCGTACGGCGACTCCCTGCGCCGCCGCTACAACCCTATCGTCCTGCGCATGCGCACCATGGAGAAGCCGGTGATCGCCGCGGTCAACGGGGTGGCGGCCGGCGCCGGCTGCAATCTGGCGCTGGCGGCCGACCTGCGGATCGCCTCGGACCGCGCCTCGTTCATCGAGGTCTTCAGCCGCGTCGGCCTCGTGCCCGACTCCGGGGGCACGTTCACGCTGCCACGGCTGGTGGGGCTGGGGAAGGCCCTCGAGCTGGCGTTCACCGCCGACCCGGTGGACGCCCACGAAGCGCTGCGGCTCGGCCTGGTCAACCGCGTGGTGCCCCACGACGAGCTGATGGCGCACACGCTGGCCCTGGCGACCCGGCTCGCCCAGGGGCCCACGCGGGCGTTCGGGCTGACCAAGCGCGCCTTCACGTACGCGCTGACGGCGTCGCTGGAGGCGGCGCTGGAGTACGAGGCGCACCTGCAGGAGATCGCCGGTCGCACCGCCGACCACCGCGAGGGAGTGGCGGCCTTTCTCGAGAAGCGCCCGCCCCGGTTCGAGGGCCGCTAGGCACGCGCGGGGCAGGGGAGCGACCCGCGATGGACAGCCGTCCCCTGATCGGCGTGGTGGGCGCCGGCACCATGGGCGGCGGCATCGCGCAGGTCGCCGCAATGGCGGGGTTCCCTGTCGTCGTCGCCGACGTGGCGGACGATGTGCTGCACCGCTGCCGCGCGCGCATCGCCGAGGCGCTGGGGCGCCGGGTCGCCGACGGCCGGCTGACGCCGGCGGACGCTGACGCCACCCTGGGCCGCCTGCGGTGGGTGACCGAGCTGGCGGACCTGCAGGGCGCGGCCGTGGTCATCGAGGCGGTGCCCGAGGACCTGGCGACCAAGCGCGAGGTGTTCCGCCGGTTGGACGCGCTCCACCCGCCCTCGGTCGTCCTCGCCTCCAACACGTCGTCGCTGCCCATCACCCGCATCGCGGCGGCCACGCAGCACCCCGAACGGGTCGTGGGGCTGCACTTCTTCAACCCGGTGCCGGCCATGGCGCTGGTGGAGGTCGTCCAGGGCGAGCGCACCGCGGAGGCGACGGTGCGCGCCGCGGTGGACCTGGTGCGTGCGCTGGGCAAGCAGCCCGTGCGCGTGCGGGACGCGCCCGGGTTCCTCGTCAACCGCGTCGCGCGGCCGTTCTACACCGAGGCGTTCCGTGTGCTCGCCGACGGTCTCGCGCCGGTGGCCGTGGTTGACCGCGTCATGCGCGAGGCCGGCGGGTTCCGCATGGGGCCGTTCGAACTGCTGGATCTCATCGGGCTGGACGTCAACCTGGCGGTGTCGCGCTCGATCTACGACGCGTTCTTCCACGATCCGCGCTACCGCCCGCACCCGATCCAGCAGCGCATGGTCGATGCCGGCCTGCTGGGGCGGAAGGTCGGACGCGGGTTCTACGACTACAGTGCCCGTGCGACGACCGCGTCGGACGTGGCTGCAGGCCGCCAGACGGCGGGAACCCCGCCGGCGCTTGAGCTGCGCGGAACCGCAAACGCGGCAGGCCGGCCGGCGGGCCCCGGCGGGCCGGTGGTGGTCGTGGGCGAGAACACGCTTGCGGCCGAGGTGACCGCCGCCGTGCGCGCTGCGGGCCTCGCCGTGACGGCGCGCCCGTCGACCACCGGCCGGTGGCGGGCGACGACGGTCGTCGACGCATCGCTGGCTCGGCCCGAGGAGAAGTCTGCGCGCCTGGCGGCCATCGAGCGCCGGCTTGCGCCCGACGCCGTGATCCTCACGCTGACCCTGACCGGTGCGGTGACGGAAGCCGCGCGGCGCTGCAGGCGACCGGAGCGGGTCGTGGGCGTCGCCACGCTGCCACCCCTGGCGGACCGCCCGCTGGTGGAGGTCCAGGCCGGCCTGCGGACCGCGCACCAGGCCCTTGAGCGCGCGGTGGCGTTCTGGACCGCGCTTGGCAAGCGTGTCGCGGTGGTCGGCGACGGGGTGGCCGGCATCTTCCCGAGGATTCAAGCGCTGCTCTGCCACGAGGCACTGTGCGCCGTGGCCGAGGGGATCGCGGCCCCCGCCGACGTTGACACGGCCATGCGGCTTGGCATGAACTATCCCCAGGGCCCGGTGGAGCGCGCGGAGACCGTCGGTCTCGACGTGGTGCTGGCGATCGTCGACGCCCTCTTCGCCGACCAGGGTGACCCGCGCTATCGCGCCACGCCCTGGCTGCGCCGGCTGGTGGCAGCCGGCTGCCGGCGCGTGCCCGCGGGACCGACCCCGGCGCCGCCCGGAGGCGAGACGCATGCGTGAGGGTGCCAGAGACGCGGTCATCGTGGATGCCGTGCGCACGCCGATCGGCCGCTACGGGGGGGTGCTGCGGGACGTCCGGCCGGACGACCTGGCCGCGACGGTCATCCAGGCCCTGGTGCGCCGGTCGAACCTGGATCCGTCGTCGATCGAGGACGTGATCCTGGGCTGCGCGAACCAGGCGGGGGAGGACAACCGCAACGTGGCGCGCATGGCGGTCCTGCTCGCCGGGCTGCCGGTCAGCGTTGCCGGTCAGACCGTCAACCGGTTGTGCGGGTCGGGCCTGCAGGCGGTGGTGGCCGCCGCCCATGCGATCTGGGCGGGGGAGGGGGAGGTCGTCATCGCCGGCGGCGTGGAGTCCATGACGCGGGCACCGCTGGTGATGGCGAAACCGGCGGAGGGCTTCCCGCGCGGGGACGTACGGCTTTACGACACCACCCTCGGCTGGCGCTTCATCAACCCGCGGCTGGCCGAGATGTACCCGCCCTACAGCATGGGGGAGACCGCAGAGCACGTGGCCGCGCAGTACGGGATCACCCGTGAAGAGCAGGACGCGTTTGCGCTGGAGAGCCAGCGGCGGGCGGCAGCGGCGATCGCCGCCGGACGGTTCGCCGACGAGATCGTGCCCGCGGTGATCCCGCAGCGCCGGGGCGATCCGGTGGTGGTCGACACCGACGAGCATCCCCGGCCGCAGACCACACTGGAGGCGCTGGCCGCCCTGCCGCCGGCCTTTCGCAAGGACGGCACCGTCACCGCCGGCAACGCTTCGGGCATCAACGACGGCGCGGCTGCGCTGTTGCTCATGGAAGCCCGGCGGGCCGCGGCCCTGGGCCTGCGGCCGATCGCCCGCGTTGTGGCCAGCGCGGTGGCAGGGGTGGACCCGGCCATCATGGGCATCGGCCCGGTGCCGGCCACGCGCAAGGCCCTGGCGCGTGCCGGCCTGCGCGTGGAGGACCTGGACGTGGTCGAGCTCAACGAGGCGTTCGCCGTGCAGGTGCTGGCATGCGCGCGCGACCTGGGGATTCCGCTGGAGAAGCTCAACCCCAACGGCGGCGCCATCGCCCTGGGCCATCCCCTGGGCTGCAGCGGTGCGCGGCTCGTGGTCACGCTGGTGCACGAGCTGCGGCGGCGTGGCGGGCGGTATGGACTGGCCACCATGTGCATCGGCGTCGGGCAGGGCATCGCCATGATCGTCGAGCGGCAGGACGGTGTCGCCGCGTAGGCAGCGCGCGGGGATGCAACGGGTGTGCCGGTCCCGACGCGGCCTGAGCACGACGGCCATGCGCGGGCCGCTGCCCGGCCCGGGCGCCCCCGGTGGCGCAGCACCCGACCGCACGAGCGTATCCACGCGGTCGGACCAGGAGGGGATATGCAGCTGACGGACAGGCACGGGCGGCCGATCACACCCGGGGCGCGGGTACGGGCTGGGGGGCTCGAAGGGATCGTGAACCGGCTCGAACCGCAGTACGGGGTGTTCACCATCGTCATCGAGGAACGGACCGGGAAGAAGGAGCGCATGGTGCGAGCTGCCGACGCCGAAGTGCTCGCCTCGGAGACGGCAGGCTGACGGGCACGCCCGCCCCGGCGCACCGATCCGCACCCGCCCCTTGGCCGTGCGGGGGCCTCTAGGTGCGGTACGCGTGCTGCGCCAGGTGCGCAAAGACCAGCGCCCGCAACGCTGCCTGGTCTGCCTCCCGATCCAGAACCCGGTCTCGCGCGATCACGAGCGGAGCGCGCAGCGCAAAGGCGCCGACGAGGGTCACGACCACGTCGCGCGCGGTCTCACCGACCTCGACCTGCGCGCCAGGGGCGACGCGTGCCGCCTCATCCTCGACCAGGCGACGGAACCGGTCGAGGCCCACGTGCGTGTAGAGGGCGTCCAGCGCCCGGTCACGCGCATCGTCGAGGGTGCGGCCCCGAATGGGCGCACGGAGGTACTGCTCGTCGCGTCGACCGCGACGGTGGCCGGCCCAGATGCGGATCTCGTAACGGCCGTCGTGGACGGGGCCCTCGACGAGCAGCACGAAGGCTTCGCCCAGCACGGTGACCGTCTCTTCCCAGCGACCCTGTGGTGAACCCACGACAGTGCCCTCCCCGGCGGCAGCTGCCTCACGTGTCCCGACCGGGCCTGACGTGCCCGGTGGCGGGAGCGACGCGCGTGGAGCCGGTCGTCGCATCCCCTTGTTCCCCACTTGTTGTTCCCCACTTGCAGGGAGGCCCCTGTCCCGTCCCCCTGTCCGGTAGGGGGGCCCTGTCCGGTAGGGGGCCCAGTCCCGTAGGGCGATCCCTGTTCCGTGGGAGACCTCTGTCCCGTTGCCGGTGCCGCGCGGTACACTTGCGGCCCCGTGTTTCGGGTGACGCGAGTCGCATCCTGCGCGGCGCACAGAGCGCCATTCCGACCAGCCCATGCGTCACCCGCTCGCACTGAATCTCCATCGCCCGGCCATGGTCGCCCGCGCGCTCGCCTCGGGCGTGCGCCATGGCAACAGCACTGGGGGGTCTATTTAACATAACGGACCTTATGCGAAGTAAGTCGAAGACTTCCCGGGCCGTCGGGCCGGCTCTTGCAGAACCCCGCCAGTGATCGGGCTCCCCGCGGTCGGGAGCGCGACCATGCGTATGCGGTCCCGAACACGTGTTTGCGTTTTCCACCGGCACCTGCTATGATGGGCACCGGCACAGGGCGATGGTCGGAGGCGGACGATGACGGCACGGCTCACGCGACGCCAGGCGGACATTCTGACGTTCGTGAAGCGCTACACCGAGACGCACGGGTATCCGCCCTCGGTACGGGAGATCGGGCAGGCCATGGGCCTCACCAGCAGCTCCACGGTCCACAGCCACCTGGCGGCATTAGAGCGCAAAGGGTACCTCCGTCGGGATCCAAGCAAGCCGCGCGCCCTCGAGATCCTCGAGGCGGGTGGGCGGCCCGGCCGCAAGGTCGTGCCGGTCCCGGTGGTGGGGCGCGTGGCCGCCGGGGTGCCGCTGCTGGCCGAGGAGAACATCGAGGACCACCTGCCGCTGCCGGCCGATCTCGTGAACGGCGACGAGACCTTCGCGCTGCGGGTCTCGGGCGACAGCATGATCGAGGCCGGGATCCTCGACGGCGATCTCGTGATCGTGCGCCGGCAGGCCACGGCCAACAACGGCGACATCGTCGTGGCGCGCCTGGGCGACGAGGCGACCGTCAAGTACTTCTACCGGGAGAAGGATCGCATCCGCCTGCAGCCGGCGAACCCTGCGATGGCGCCCACCTACGTCACGGACGTCGTCATCGAGGGGAAGGCGATCGCCGTGCTCCGCCGCCTGCGCTGAGCGCGCGCAGCTGCACCGCGACCGGTCCCGGAAGGTCCGCGACCACCACCACACCCTCACCGTCGTAGTGTTCCGCCACCACCCGGCCCTCGCGGTGGATCTGCGCCAGCAGACGGGCGTCGCGGTAGGGGACGCGTAGCCGCACGCGCAGCCAGGGTTCGGGCAGGTGGCGCGCCAGCGCGTCCAGCAGGTGATCGAGCCCCTGGCGCCGCGCGGCTGAGATCACGATCGCCTCGGGCTGCGCCTGGGCCAGCGCGCGGACGGCGGCCTCGTCGAGCAGATCCGCCTTGTTGAAGACGAGCACCCTCGGGTGGTCGCCGGCACCGATCTCCGTCAGCACGTCGTGCACCACCTCCACCTGTGCCGGCCAGTCCGGCCGGCTGGCGTCCACGACGTGCACGAGGAGGTCGGCGGCGGTGACCTCTTCCAGGGTGGCGCGGAAGGCGGCGACGAGCTGCGTGGGGAGCCGCTGGATGAACCCCACCGTGTCGACCAGCACCACCTGGCGCCCGGTGGGCAGCACCAGCCGCCGGGCTGTCGGGTCCAACGTGGCGAACAGGCGGTCCTCGACGAACGCCTGGGCGCCCGTCAGCGCGTTCAACAGCGTGGACTTGCCCGCATTCGTGTACCCCACCAGCGCCACCTGGGGCACGCCCGCCCGCTGGCGGGGTGCGCGCTGCTGCGCCCGGCGGTGGCGGATCAGGTCGATCTCGCGGCGCAGGTGGGTGATGCGCTGGCGGATGCGCCGGCGGTCCATCTCCAGCTTGGTCTCGCCGGGTCCCCGGGTCCCGATGCCGCCGCCCAGCCGCGACAGCCAGACGCCCCGACCGGCCAGGCGCGGCAGCGTGTACTCGAGTTGCGCCAGCTCCACCTGGAGACGGCCCTCGCGCGTCCGCGCCCGCTGGGCGAAGATGTCGAGCACCAGCGCCGTCCGGTCCAGGACCTTCATGCCGAGCTCGCGCTCCAACGTGCGCTGCTGGGCCGGGGTGAGTTCCTCGTCGACGAGCACGACGGTAGCCGCGTACCGCTCGCCCGCCCGCACGATCTCGTCGAGCTTGCCCCGCCCGAGGTACGTCGCCGGATCCGGCGTGGCCCGGCGCTGGATGATCGTGGCGACGGGCTGGGCGCCGGCCGTCTCGGCCAGCCGGGCGAGCTCCTCGAGGCTGCGCCCGGCATCGCCGCGCCGGTCCAGCGCCACGAGCACCGCCCGTTCCTGCAACGCGCTGTCCGTCGGTACCGGCCCCCGGCGACGCCGCGCGGCGACGGCGGCCCGAACGCGCGGCGCCAGGTCCAGGTGGGCCAGCGCGTCTGGGCTGTAGGGCCCTTCGGTGACGCAGGCCGCGTCACCGTCAGCCGCCGTCGGGGTCAGGAGCCAGACCTCGGTCGGCGCCCCGCGCTCGACGCCGGCGGTCACCACCAGGTCCAGCGCCAGGTCGGTCAGCACGCGTTGGTCACCTTCATCCGGGCGGCCGTCGGGCTGGGGGTGCACCTCCACGTAGCGCAGGCCCGCGTCCCGGGTGGAGCGGCGCGCCGCCTCGTCCACCAGGGGCTGCCAGCGGCGGCTGATCACGACGGCACCCACGGCGCCGTGGCGGTCCAGGAACACACCGACCTCACGGCGCAGCGCCTGCGCCAGGTGCGCGAGGATAGAGACCAACTCGGGGCTCGCGATCCGCCCCTGCGGCACCCGTCGACGGGACAGGGCCTCGAGCATCTGGCGGTGCGTGGGTTGGATCTGCCGCGGCAGGCCGAGGATCGTCGGGCTCAGGGGGCCTCCCCTCCACCTCGCGCGAGCGCGCGGGGGCGGTGTGGGCGCGCCTCAGGCATAGGCGCGGGTGATCCGCTCGAGGGCTTCGTCGAGTCGCGCGTCGGGTGTGGTGAGCGACAGGCGGACGTAGCCTTCGCCGCACGCCCCGTACCCCGCCCCGGGCGTGATGACCACGCCGGTGCGCTCGAGGACGTCGGCACAGAACGCGGCCGCCGGCTGGCCGTCGGGCGTGGGCATCCAGATGTAGAGCGTGCCCTTGGGCGTCGGCGGCGACCAGCCGACCCGGCGCAGCGCCGCCACCACGCGGTCACGGCGCGCCCGGTAGATCGCCAGCGTGTGCGCCACACTGTCCTGAGGGCCCCGCAGCGCCGCGACCGCTGCGGCCTGGACGGCGGTGAACACACCGGAGTCGACGTTGGTCTTCACCGTGCCCAGGGCGTCGACGGCCGCGGGGTTGCCCACGGCGAAGCCCACGCGCCACCCCGTCATGTTGTACGTCTTGGACAACGAGTGGAGTTCGATGGCGCACTCTGCGGCTCCGTCGACCTGCAGGACGCTCGGCGCCACGTACCCGTCGTAGGTGATCTCCGAGTAGGCGTTGTCGTGCACCACCACCAGGCCCCACCGCCGCGCAAACGCCACCACCTCGGCGAAGAATTCCAGGGTGGCCACCGCGCCCGTGGGATTGTTGGGGTAGTTCAGGAACAGCAGGCGCGCACGCCGCAGCACGTCTGGGGGGATCTCGTCCAGCGCCGGGAGAAACCCACGCTCGGGTCGCAGCGGCAGGGGGTACGGCTCGCCCTCGGCCATGATCGTGGCCGACCGGTAGACCGGGTAGCCGGGGTCGGGGACCAACGCCACCTCACCGGGGTTGAGCAGCGCCCACGGGAGGTGCGCCAGTCCTTCCTTGGAACCGATCAGGGCCAGAACCTGCCCGTGGGGATCCAGCGTGACGCCGAAGCGGTTCGCGAACCACTCGGCCACCGCCTCGCGGAACTCCCGGGTGCCCAGGTAGGGCGGATACCGATGGGTCCGCGGGTCCTGCGCGGCGCGGGTCAGCGCCTCGACGATGTGCGGGGGCGTCGGCAGATCGGGATCGCCCACCCCCAAGTTGATCACGTCGACCCCGCGCGCCCGCAGCTCCTCCTGCCGCCGATCCAGGTCGGCGAACAGGTAGGCTCCAATGCGCTGCAGCCGCTGCGATGGCGTCGTCTTCACCTGCTGTGGTCCCATTCTCCCCTCCCCCACTGCGCGAGTGCCGCCACCATGATAGCATGGACCTGTGGGAGCAGCGCAGCAGGCTCGAGGCCCGTGGCATCCACCCACCGGATGCGCGCGTCCCTGCGGAACCAGGTGAGCTGCCGTTTGGCGTACCGCCGGGTGTTGCGCTTGAGCCGCCGGACCGCCTCGGCGTAGTCGTACCGGCCCAGCAGGTAGCCCGCGAGCTCCTTGTAGCCCAGCCCCTGCATCGCCGGCGCCTCGTGCGGGACGCCGCGCTGCAGCAGCCGGCGGGTCTCGTCGAGCAGTCCCGCCGCCAGCTGCTCGTCCACCCGGGCATCGATGCGTCGGTACAGGTCGACGCGTGCGCGCCACAGGCCCACGAGCACCGCCGCCGTCGACGGGCCCCGGCGTTGCTGCGCCGAGATCGGGCGGCCGGTGGCCAGGCAGACCTCTAGCGCGCGGATCACGCGCCGCACGTTGTGCGGATGGATGCAGGACGCGGCCACCGGGTCCACCGCCTGCAGCCGTGCATGGAGGGCCGCCGGGCCGTGGGCGCGTGCGTCCGCCTCCAGGCGTGCCCGTAGGGCGGAATCGGGCGCGACCGCGGGGATGTGGAAGTCGTCGACCACGGCGCGGATGTAGAGCCCGGTGCCGCCGACGAGCAGCGGCAACCGGCCACGGTCGCGGATCGCGGCGATCGCCGCCCTCGCCAGACGTTGGAACTGCGCCACGGTGAACGTCTCCTCGGGGTCGGCGACGTCCAGCAGGTGGTGGGGCACCGCGGCCCGCTGCGCGGCCGTGGGCTTGGCGGTGCCGATGTCCATGCCCCGGTAGACGGTGCGCGAGTCGGCGCAGACGATCTCCGCGCCCAGGTGCTGGGCCAGGGCCACGGCCAGGCTGGTCTTGCCCACGGCGGTCGGGCCACACAGCACGGCCAGCGGCGCCGGCGCCTCGACGTGCGGCTCGTCTGCGGGACGGTGCGCGCTCAGGTCCGGAGGAACCACCGTTCGAGCTGGGCGCGCGGAATGGCCACGATCGTCGGGCGACCGTGGAAGCACGTGAAGGGATCGTCGGTCGTGGCGAGGTCGGCCAGCAGCGCTCCCATCGTGTCGTGCGTCAACCGGTCGCCCGCGCGGATGGCGGCGTGACACGCCGTGGCGATGGTCAGACGGTCCAGGGGCTCCTCCCCCTCCCCGTCGTCGGCCAGTGCGGCGAGCACCCGGCGCAGCAGGTCCTCGTACCCTGCCGCGGCGGCCAGCGCCGGCACGGCGCGCAGGAGGGCCGTGTGCGGGCCGAACGGCTCCACCTCGTACCCCAGCGCCGCCAGCACGTCGCGGGCGCCGGTGATCAGGTGCAGGTCCGCGGGCGACACCTCCACCGGCAGCGGTACGGCCAGCACCTGGCGCGGGATGTCACCGCGCGCCCGGGCGCCGCGCAACCGCTCGAACAGCACCCGCTCGTGGGCCGCGTGCTGATCGATCAGGTACAGCCCCTCAGGGCCTTCCGCCACGATGTACGTCAGCAGCACCTGTCCCAGCGGCCGCAGCGGCGGCAGGCGCGGGGCCCCAACCCCCAGGTACGCGTCGGCGCCTTCCCGGACGGCCAGGTCGAGCGAGGCCGTAGACCCCGGGGTGGGCTGTGTCGGCAGCGCCTGCCAGGACGTCACCGCAGCACCGCTGCCGGCCTGCGGTGCCACGGCGGTTGCCTGTCGGACCAGCGGGGAGGCCAGCAACGCGCTGCGCACCGCACCGGCCACGGCGCCGACCACCCGTCCCTCGTCGCGCAGACGCACCTCGAGCTTGCGCGGGTGGACGTTGACGTCGACCAGCGCGGGCGTCATGTCGAGGAACAGCGCGAACGCCGGATAGCGGCCCGTCGGCACCAGCTGGGCGCATCCCTGCTCGACGGCACGGCGCAGCCCTGCGTGCTGCACCGGACGGCCGTTGACGAACACGTACTGGGCGCTGCGCGTGGGCCGGCTGCGCTGTGGGTGGTGCACCCATCCCCGCACGGCCCCGCCGGGGACGGCAGCGTGGACCTCGATCAGCTCGCCGGGGCTGCGGGCGCCCAGCGCCGCGGCCACGCGCTCGGCGAGGGACGCGGCGGGCCAGACGGTCGGCTCGCGCCCGTCGAACGCCAGGCGGAAGGTCACCTCGGGTGCTGCCAGCGTCGCCTTGAGGACGGTGTCGGCGATCAGCGCCTGCTCGCGAGCCGGCGACTTCAGGAACTTCAACCGTGCCGGCGTCGTGTGGAAGAGCCGGCGGACCTCCACGGTGGTCCCCGGTGGTGCGCCATACCCGTCCACCGACTGCACGCGGCCACCGACCACGACCACCCGGACGGCGGCAGGCGCTCCCGGCTGGCGTGTGGTCAGCACCACCTGGGCGACGGCTGCGATGCTGGGCAGCGCTTCGCCGCGGAACCCGTAAGACCGCATCCGGTGGAGATCGTCCAGGGTGGCGATCTTGCTGGTGGCGAACCGCTCGAACGCCACCGTGACGTCCTCTGCGGCGATGCCCTCGCCGTCGTCGGTGACCCGGATCAGCTGCAGCCCGGCGTCCTCGACCTCGACGACGATGCTCCGGGCGTGGGCGTCCAGGGCGTTCTCCAGCAGCTCCTTCACCACCGAGGCCGGTCGCTCCACGACCTCGCCGGCGGCGATGCGGTCTGCGACCGCAGGGTCCAGGATGCGGATGCGGCTCACGCGTCCTACGGCAGCCTCACTGAAGCCGCTGGGCGACGTCGGGCGCGGCCTCGCGGCGGCGTCGCACGCGCTCACGCAGAGCGGCCAGGGTCTGCAGGGCCTCCAGCGGCGTCATCGCCTCGATGGGGAGGGCCAGCAACTCCTCCTCCAGCGGCGAGGGAAGCTCGAGGGCCAGGGGGAGCTGGCGGGCCCGTCGGGCGCGCGCCGGCACCGGGGGCGCGCCCGGGTCGCCCGGGCGCGCCCCCGCCG
>CAZGNA010000044.1:0-17729 GCA_964526945.1 uncultured bacterium | reverse complement strand
GGGCGCGCCCCCGCCGCTTCCAGCTGCTGGAGGATGCGGCGGGCCTCGTCCAGCACCTCCGCGGGCATCCCCGCCAGCTGCGCCACGTGGATCCCGTACGACCGGTCGGCGCGTCCCTCGGCGACCTCGTGCAGGAAGACGATGCGCCCGGCCTCCTCCCGCACGCGCATGGCCACGTTGTGTACGCGCGGCAGCAGGTCGGCCAGCTCCGTGAGCTCGTGGAAGTGGGTGGCGAACAGGGTCCGGGCGCCGATGCGGTCGTGCAGGTAGTCCACCACCGCCCAGGCGAGACTCATCCCGTCGTAGGTGCTGGTGCCGCGCCCCACCTCGTCCAGGACGACCAGGCTCTGCCGCGTGGCGCCCAGCAGGATGCGCGTCACCTCCTGCATCTCCACCAGGAACGTGCTGCGCCCTGCGGCCAGGTCGTCGGTGGCGCCGACCCGGGTGAAGATCCGGTCGGCGACGCCGATGCGGGCCGACGCCGCGGGGACGAACGCGCCCATCTGCGCCATGATCGTGATGAGGGCCGCCTGCCGCAGCAGCGTGCTCTTTCCGGCCATGTTGGGGCCCGTCACGATGAGGATCGCACGGTCCTCGACGTCGAGGACGAGGTCGTTGGGCACGAACCGCTCTCCGTGCAGCATCCGCTCCACCACCGGGTGCCGGCCGGCGCGAATCGCCAGCACCGGCTCGGCCACCACCTCCGGCCGCACGTAGCCGTAGCGCTCGGCGACCTCCGCCAGCCCGAGCAGCACGTCGGCCTCCGCCAGCGCCGCGGCCGTGGCCAGCAACGCGGGCGCGTGGGCCGCGGCGCTGTCCCGCAGGGCCACGAACAGGTCGTGCTCGAGTTCGTGGGTGCGCTCCTCTGCGCCCAGGATCTGCGCCTCGCGGGCCTTCAGCTCGGGCGTGACGTAGCGCTCGGCCCCGGTGAGGGTCTGCTTGCGCTGGTAGTCCGCCGGCACCAGGTGGCGGTTGGCGTTGGAGACCTCGATGTAGTAGCCGAAGACCTTGTTGAAGCCCACCTTCAACGACTTGATGCCGGTCCGGGCCCGTTCCGCCGCCTCCAGGCCGGCGATCCACGCGCGTCCCTCCGCGGCGCCCGCCCGCAGCCGATCCAGCTCTGCGTCGTAGCCGGGCCGGATGATCCCGCCGTCGCGGGCCGAGACCGGTGGGTCGTCGACCAGCGCCCGCCCCAGCAACGCCGCCAGCGCCGGCTGCGGGTCGATGCGGTCGGCCAGGTCTGCGAATCGCTCCCCGGGGATGTCCGCCAGCGCAGCGCGCAGCGCGGGCAGGCGCTCCAGGGCACCGCGCAGTGTGGCCAGGTCGCGCGGGGTGGCGCTGCCGTGGCCGATGCGCCCGACCAGCCGGGGGAGGTCTGGGAGGGCCTGCAGGAGCTCGCGCGCCGCCGCCCGCAGGCTCCGGTGGGCCAGGGCGGTCTCGACGGCGCGCTGGCGTGCGCGAATGGCCTCCACGTCGACCAGCGGCCGCAGCAGCCACTCGCGCAGCAGCCGGCTGCCCATGGGCGTGACCGTCTCGTCCAGCGCCTCCAGCAGCGTCCCGCGCCGGCTGCCGTCTTGCGCATTCCGCACGAGCTCCAGGTTGCGCCGCGTCGTCTCGTCCAGCTGCAGGCAGGCATCGACGCTGTAGACCCGCAGCGCCCGCAGGTGCGCCAGCCCCGACAGCTGCGTCTGGTGCAGGTACTGCACCAGCGCCCCGGCGGCGCCCACGGCCAGGGGCAGGCCCTCGGCGCCGAAGCCGTCCAGCGTGGCCACCTGGAACTGCTCCAGCAGCGTCCGGCGCGCGGCCGACGGGTCGAACCACCACGCGTCCACCGGCGTCAGGCGCACGGGCCCCAGGGCACCGGTCAGCGCGTCGGCGTCCGCCTGCGGCACCAGCACCTCGCGGGGCTCGAAGCGCGCGACCTCGTCCACAAGGCGCCGGAACGCCTCGGCGCCCTCGAGCTGCGTGGCCGCCAGGTCGCCGGTCGTGAGATCGGCGGCCGCCAGCCCCCACCGGTCGCCGCTGCCCACGACCGCCGCCAGGTAGCGGTGCTCGCCGCCGGGCAGCAGCGCGGCATCCATGACGGTGCCCGGCGTCACCACCCGTGTGACCGCGCGGCGCACGAGCCCTCGGGCCTTCCGCGGATCCTCCACCTGGTCACAGATCGCCACGCGGTACCCCCGCTCCACCAGCCGTGCGACGTAGCTGGTGAGGGCGTGGTAGGGCACGCCACACATCGGGACCCGGCGTCCCTTGCCGACCTCGCGCGAGGTCAGCACGATGTCCAGTTCCCTGGCCGCGATCCGGGCGTCGTCGAAGAACAGCTCGTAGAAATCGCCCAGCCGGAACATGAGCAGGGCGCCGGGGTACCGCGCCTTCAGCTCGTGGTACTGCCGCATCATGGGTGTGAGCGAGCCCTCGCGCATCACGCTCCCATGCTACCATGTCCGGCCTCGGCCCGGTGGGGGCCGGTGGCGCCGACCGCGGTGACGGGCCATCGCTCCTGCCCAGCAGGCACCGGTTCGTGACGGCGCGAATCCGTGGAAGAGAACCCGACGCCGAAAGGAGCCAGGAGCGTGAAGACCACGGTTCCCACCGACCTGAAGCATCGCAGCCGGACCGTTACCGAGGGGCTGGAGCGCGCGCCGCACCGGGCCATGCTGCGGGCGACCGGCCTGACCGACGAGGACCTCCGCCGCCCGTTCGTGGGGGTCGCCAGCACGTGGAACGAGGTGACGCCCTGCAACCTGAACCTGAACGTCCAGGCGCAGGCGGTCAAGGCCGGCCTGCGCGCCGCCGGCGGGGCACCTCAGGAGTTCGGGACGATCGCGGTCAGCGACGCCATCGCCATGGGGCACGAGGGCATGAAGGCGTCGCTGGTCAGCCGCGAGGTGATCGCGGACTCGATCGAACTGATGGCCCACGCGGAGTGCTTCGACGCCCTGGTGGCGATCGCCGGGTGCGACAAGAGCCTGCCTGGCTCGCTCATGGCCCTGGCGCGGATCAACATCCCAGGGATCTTCCTGTACGGGGGCACGATCCTCCCCGGAGAGTTCGAAGGGCGCCCCGTGACCGTGCAGGACGTCTACGAGGCCGTCGGCATGGTGACCGAGGGGCGGATGCGTCCCGAGGCGCTGGACGCGCTCGAGCACGCCGCGTGTCCGGGCGCGGGGTCCTGCGGCGGATTGTACACGGCCAATACCATGGCGGCGGCCGCCGAGGCCCTGGGGATGATGCTGCCGGGGCTGGCGTCGATCCCCGCGGTGGACCCGCGGCGGCCGGAGGCCTGCCGCCGTACGGGGGCGGCCGTGATGCGGCTGGTGCAGGAGGGGATCCGGCCGCGGGACATCCTCACCCGCCGGGCGTTCGAGAACGCCATTCGCGTGGTGGTGGCCATGGGGGGCAGCACCAACGCGGTCCTGCACCTGCTGGCCATCGCCCAAGAGGCCGGCGTGCCGCTCGCCCTGGACGACTTCGACCGCCTCAGCCGGACCACGCCGCACATCGCGGACCTCCGGCCAGGAGGACGGTACGTCATGGCGGACCTCGACCGGGCGGGCGGGGTGCCCGTGGTGATGCGCGCCCTGCTGGATGCGGGGTTGCTGCACGGCGACTGTCTGACCGTCACCGGCCGTACCGTCCGCGAGAACCTCGACGGCACGCCGTCGGTCGCCGAGCCGGTCGTGGTGCCGATCGACCGGCCGCTGGAACCGGAGGGTGGCCTGGCGATCCTCAAGGGCACGCTCGCGCCCGAGGGCGCCGTGATCAAGACCGCTGGCGTGCCCCAGCGGGCCCATCGCGGCCCGGCCCGGGTCTTCGACCGTGAGGAGGACGCCTTCAGCGCCGTGGTGCGCGGGCAGGTCCAGCCCGGAGACGTGGTCGTCATCCGCTACGAAGGGCCCAAGGGCGGTCCGGGCATGCGGGAGATGCTGGCCGTGACCGCGGTGCTCGTGGGCAAAGGCCTGGGTCCGCACGTGGCGCTGGTGACCGACGGGCGGTTCTCCGGGGCCACCCGCGGCCTGATGGTGGGGCACGTCGCGCCCGAGGCCGCCGTTGGCGGTCCGCTGGCGTTGGTCCGGAACGGCGACATCATCGCGATCGACATCCCGGCCAGGCGCCTGGACCTGGAGGTTCCCTCCGAGGAACTCGTCCGGCGCCGGGCGGCGTGGATGCCGCCGGCGCCGCGCTACGCCCGCGGCGCCCTGGCCAAGTACGCGCGCCTGGTGGCGTCGGCGTCGGTGGGCGCGGTCTGCGGCTAGGGCTGTGCGGAACAGCCGTCCGCCCGCGCACGTACCATGGGCGGGAGGCCAAGACCGATGCGCGTGCAGCGAAGGGAGGACGACTGCGATGCGCGGACGACGTCTGGTGGCCCTGGCGGTGGTGCTGGCGCTCGTAGGCGCCACACCGGCCGCCTACGGCCAGGACATCTTCGGCATCATCAAGACCCTCGGCGTAGCCTACGCCGTGCGCACGTTCGCCCCGCAGATCAACAACTTCATCAACGACCTGCTGCAAAACCGCGGGGTGGCGGTGCGCGAGCAGACGAAGGTCGTGCCGATCCTGAGCATCGCCATCGGCGTGGGGAATCCCGGAGGCGCCTACGTGGGCGCCGCCCAGGTGTCGGGGCCCGCATCGGCTGTCGCGCGAGTCGAGGCCGTGGCCCTGCTCGAAGCCGACTTCCAGACGGCGTTTCGCATCAAGGCCTACGTCCCGGTGGACAACCTCAAGCCCTGGGAGGCCTTCCGGCGGGTGCCAGGCGTGGGCGTCTCCGCCATCGTCGATCTACGCATCTGATCGGCCGTGCGGGGTGCACGGCATAGGGCACCATGACGATACGCCGGTGGTGGCGGAGGGCCCTGGGAATCGAACCCAGCCTGGATCGCCCGGACCCAGCGACCGGTTTTGAAGACCGGGGCCCGCACCAGCGGACGCTGCCCTCCACGCGCTCCCGAGGGTGCAGGTGCATTGTACGAAGCGCTCGCCGCGTGCGCAAGGCGGCCGCGCTCGCGCTGCTCCTTGCGCTGCTCGTGGTGTGTGGTACCGCGCCCGGTGGGGCCGCGGCGGGCGCCAGCGTCCCACCGTGCGCGATCGTCGAGGGCGTGGCGATCGGCGGCATCCGGATCGGCCAGCCCGTGGCCGAGGCGCTGGCCATAGCCGGCGGCGCGCTGGACGAACGCCCGCTCGGCCGCGAGACGGCCTACGGGCTGCGCGCCCCCTGGGCCGAGCTGGTCGCCGTCGCAGGACGCGTCGAGCGCATCGCGACGCGGTCGCCCCAGTGTCGCACCGCGCGGGGACTCGGGGTGGGCGCCACGCTCGCAGCCGTGCGCGCCGCCTACGCCACCGAGCCTGCCAGCGTGATCGCACCGGTGGCCGGGGGTGAGCTGCTGACCTACCCGTTCGCCGGCATTCGCTTCGTGCTGCACGGTGATCGCGTGGTCGCCGTCGAGGTGTTGCCCGCAGCACCGCTAAGCCGGTCCCCCGCCGCCCCGGCGGCCACACCGGCGCCCGGCCCCCCCGCCTCCCCGGTGCCGTCGCCTGCTGCGTGGGCCGTGACCCGGCTGTCGGCCATCGTGGACCACTTCACCCTGGTCGTGGTCGGGACGGTGGTCAACCGCGGCCGCGCACAGGCGGCCTACGCGGAGGTGCGGGCGTTGGGACCCGATGGCGCCGTGGTGGCGCAGGGCGATGCGCCGCTCGTCCCGGTGCCGGTGCCGGCAGGCGGGAGTGCGACCTTCGAGGCCCGGGTGCCGATTGCCACCGTCGCGCGACGGTACCACGTGACGATTCGTCCCGTGGGGTCGATCACCGCCGTGCTCGCCGAGGCCAGTGGCGAGATCGCCGCGCTGCAGCAGTTCGCCGCCATCGTGGCACGCCAGCTCCAACTGGCCGTCGCCGTGCAGGCGACGCCGCCCACGCGCGACGATTTCCTCGTGGTCGTCACCAACGGCAGTGCGGCGGTGGTGGCCAGCGTCGCCGTGGCCGTCGAGGTCACGGTGACGTGTCGCCTGGCGACGCCCACGCCGCGCGTCGTCCAGGAAGTCCGCACGGGCAGTGCGGTGGTGGTGCAGATCCGTCCCGGCGGGCAGGGGCGTGCCCCCCTCCCTCTCTCGCCGGGGATCTGCGTCGAGTTCGGTACGTGGGCGGCCGTGCCGCGGGTGGGGGAACTGCGCATCGGGGAATAGGGACTCTCGGAGCGTCACGTGGCGGCGGCCGGGGTCCCACGAATCGACTGCGGGAGGTTGCCATGGCTTCTCGTCACTGGCTTGGCATGCTCGTGCTGACGGCCGTGGGCATGGTCGCGATGACGGGCACAGGACTGCCCGCGGCCGCCGCGCCGTCGCCTGCTGCGTCGCCGGCGCCCAGTCCCATCCCGACCACGGCTCCGGGCACCTGGGGGGTGCGATCCACCACGGTGCGTGTGGAGAACACCGACCTGGTGGTCAGCGGGACCGTGGAGAACCGCGCGGCGGCGCAGACGGCCTATGCGGAGGTCCGGGTGTTCGATCCCGGAGGCCGGCCGGCAGGACAGGGGACCGCCCCTCTGCAGCCTGCGCTGGTGCGGACGAACAGCACCGCCACGTTCGACGTCCGCGTCCCGCTGTCGGCAGTCGTCCGGCGCTACGAGGTCGTGATCCGCGCCACCGCGGGCGGGGCGGTGCTGGCACGCGCCGTCGGGGAGATCCGCACCACCGAGATCTTCGCGCCGCTGGTGGCGCGCCTGCTGCAGGTCACCGTGCGCGCCACGAAGCCGGACCCCGGGCGGGGCGACTTCGTCGCCACGGTGACCAACGGCGCGTCGCTGGCGGTGGAGAGCGCCGTGGTCACGGTGGACCTCAAGGTCACCTGCCGGCTGGGCGTGCAGGCGCGGTTCGTCGAGGAGACCTGGACCGCGACCGTACGGGTCCAACGGCTGGCTGCGGGCGCGTCGGTGGACGTACCGCTGGCCGTGACCGGTGGGGTGTGCGAGGGCGTGGTGGTGGCGTGGACGGCCGCGCACCGCGCCGCCGAGGTGAAGGTCGGGCCGTAGGACGCCACGCGGCCCCCTGTGCCACACCGATACCGCGGGTGGCGGCGGTCGCAGCTACCCGACCGCCTCCCGCGCCGTGTCGGCGTCCGGCCCCAGGACCCGGCGGTCGCCGACCCTGCGGGTGACGCGGATCGTGTCGAAGTACTCCAGCAGCGCCAGCGCATAGCGCCGGCTGGTTCCCAGCCGGTCGCGCAGCGTGGCCACGGTGATCTCCCTGCCTTCAACCGCCATCTGCACGAGCGTCTGTCGCACCGCGTCGAGGGCGGAAGTCGCCACGCGCAGGTCGGGCGCGACGGCCACCACGTGGCCCTCGTCGACGAGGAGCTGCAACACGTCGTCCACGGCGTCTGTCGGCCCCAGGCGCCTGAGGTCGTCGACGGGCGGCGGCGCCCATGCCGCGCCCTGGAGGGTGGCCAGCAACGTCTGGCGCAGGTGCTGCCGCACGTCGTCCAGCGTCGGCACGAATCCCGCGCGCGCCACGAACCCCCGGTCGATGACCACCTGACCGGCAGTGACGAGTTCCGCCAGCACGGCGTCGAACAGGACGTCACCTCCCGGGCCCGTGGCACGGGCCTTGAGGTCCTCGCGCGGAAGGCCCCGGCGCCAGGGAGCCACGCGGTGGTAGTCGTCGAGGATGCTCTCGATCGTCTGGCGCATGCCCGCCACGACCTGCGTCGCGAACAGACGGCCCGCGAGCGTCACGACCGTGCCCTGGGCCTGGGCCTGCTGGAGGCCGGCGCTCGCGGCTGCCGGGGTCAGGCCCGCTGCAGCGGCGAGGTCGTCGGGCGCCATGCCGGTCGCCCCGGCGTCGGCCACCGCCGCCGCAACCAGCGCCGCCGGTCCCGTGCGTTCGATCGCCTGCAGGATGGCCAGGGTCGCGGCGCGCCGCTCGCGCCGCGGAGCTACGGCGCGCAAGACGATGCCACCGCCGAGCGTCTGGGTGGGCGAGTAGCGCCGGACGACGAACCGGTCCCCGTGCACCGCCACCACCGGACGGTCCAGCCGCAGGCTCGCCAGCGCCTCTGCCCCGGGGGCCAGCGTGGTGCCGGCTGCCAGGACCACCCGGCCGATCGTCACCCCGGACCCGAGGTGGACGTGCACGGGCGCGGCGTGGCGCAGCGCGGGAACACCCGGCAGCAGCCGCAGGCGGACGTCCAGGTGGGTCGTCGGGCGAAAGGCGCCGGGGGTGGCCAGCACGTCACCCCGTTCCACCTCGTGCTTCTCGATCCCGCTCACGTTGACCGCCACGCGGCTGCCGGCGCTCGCTGCCCGCACGCTCTCGCCGTGCACGTGCAGCCCGCGCACCCGCACCTGGCGGCCGGCGGGCAACAGCTCCAGCACGTCGCCCGGATGCAGCGTGCCGCTCCACAGCGTGCCGGTGACCACGGTACCGAAGCCCTGGATCGTGAACGCCCGATCGAGGGGAAGGCGCACGGGACCGCTGGCGTCGCGGGGCGGCAGCGCCGCCACCGCGCGATCGAGGACCGCCACCAGGTCCGCCAGCCCCGCGCCGGTCTTCGCCGAGGTGGCCACCACGGGCGCACCCTCCAGCGGCGACCCGGCCACCAGGGCCCGCACCTCCTCGGCGACGATCTCCAGCCATTCGGGGTCGGGCACGAGGTCGATCTTCGTCAGCACGACGACACCGCCGGCCACGGGCAGGAACCGCACGATGTCCAGGTGCTCGCGGGTCTGCGGCATCACGCCCTCGTCGGCCGCCACGACCAGCATGACGAGGTCCAGCCCGCCCGCGCCGGCCAGCATGTTGTGCACCAGCGCCTCGTGTCCGGGCACGTCCACGATGCCCGCCCGCACGCCGCCCGGCAGGTCCAGGTGCGCGAAGCCCAGGTCCAGCGTCATGCCCCGGCGCTGCTCTTCGGCGAGCCGGTCCGGGTCGATGCCCGTGAGCGCCCGCACCAGCGCGCTCTTGCCGTGGTCGATGTGCCCGGCAGTACCAATGGTGACCGCCCGCATCGTCCTACGGGCCCCCGGCCTCGTCGGTGGCCACCAGTCGGGCCACGGCGTCCCGTACGATCCGTTCCTCGCCCGGCAGCAGCGCCAGGACGTCGAGCACCAGGGCGTCGTCGCGCACGACCCCGACGACCGGACGCGGGGCCTGGCGCAGGCGGCGCGCCCAGTGGTCGACGGCGCCACGCAGTGGCTGCAGCGCCACGGCGTACGACGGAATCGGCACGTCGGGCAACGCCCCGCCACCCACCTCACCGTGGGTGGGCACCACCGTCACCCGGGCCGCGTCGCCGCAGACGCGCGCAAGGGCCCGCGCCAGCAGGGTCGCCCGGCGCCGCCGGCGCGCCAGGGGCGTGGCCAGCATCGCCAGCACGGGGATCTCGCGCCATGCTTGCGCTGGATCCAGGTAGGCGCGCAACGTCGCCGCCAGCGCCGCCAGGCTCAGCTTGTCGAGCCGGACAGCGCGCGCCAGCGGATGGCGTCGGCACCGGTCGATCGCCTCCCGCCGCCCGACCAGGATGCCAGCCTGGGGTCCGCCCAGCAACTTGTCGCCGGAGAACAGCACGACGTCCGCGCCCGCAGCGACGGCTGCCTGCACCATCGGCTCCCGCGGCAGGCCCACCGCGCCGAGGTCGACGAGACACCCGCTGCCCAGGTCGTAGACCACCGGCAGCCCGTGGTCCCGTCCCAGCGCGACCAGCTCGTCGAGGCCGGCCTCGTGTACGAAGCCGCGCATGGTGAAGTTGCTGCGGTGCACCTTGAGCAGCACGCCGGTGGCAGGGCCCAGCGCCGCGGCGTAGTCGGCCAGGTAGGTACGGTTCGTGGTCCCCACTTCCACGAGCCGGGCGCCGCTCTGGGCCATGACCGCTGGCATGCGGAAACTCCCGCCGATCTCCACGAGCTCGCCGCGGCTGACCACGGCCTCCTTCCCGGCGGCGAGCGCCGCCAGGGCCAGCGTCACCGCGGCGGCGTTGTTGTTGACGGCGAAGCCGGCCTCCGCCCCGGTCGTGGCGCACAGCAGGTCTTCCACGTGGGCGTGCCGCGCGCCCCGGCCCCCGCTGTCCAGGTCGATCTCGAGGGTGGTGTAGCCGCGCAGCGTCTGCAGCACGGCCGCCCGCGCGGCCGCGGACAGGGGCGCGCGGCCCAGGTTGGTGTGCAGCACGATCCCGGTGGCGTTGACCGCTGGCCGCAGCGACCCGCCAAACCGGCGCTCCAGGCGCGCCAGCACCTCTGCGCCGAGACGCTCCAGGGCCGCCGCCGATTCGTCGCCGGCGCGCACGCGTGCGCGCGCCGCCTCGAGCGCCTCACGCGCGCACAGCGTCGCCGCCTGGCGCGGCACTCCCGCCAGCCGCCCCTGGGCCCGGAGCATCGCGACCAGCCGGTCCACCGAGGGCAGCTGGCGCAGCGCAGCGTGAGCGTCGTCCACCGCCCGGCCCTCTACCGCAGCACGCCTCCCAGGACCAGCGCCCCGGCTGCCACGACGGCGGTCACCACCGCAAGACGGACCAGGTCAGCCCGCAACCACCGCATGAACTCCTCGGGCCGGTCGGCAACGGCTGCCGGGCCAGCGCTCGTCCGCAGGCGCGCGCCGCAGCGCGCGCAGACGATCTTCCCCGGAGGGTTCTCCGCACCGCATCGTGCGCACCGCATCGCTTGGCTCCTCTCCCCCGCCCTCACCGCGCCCGCGCCCCCACCGCCACGGGTCTACGCCGTTCTCATTGCCGGGTCTGGCCGGGCCATCTGCACGACGATTCTCCGCGGCAGGCGGGCCACGGGCTACGCCGTCTCCAGCGCCAGGTCGGGCGGCCGGTCCATGGGCGCCCGGCGTGCCGCGGCCTCGCGCAGCGGCCCGATCAGTCCCTCGGGCACATACTGGCTGCCCACGGCCACGCGCGTGGCGATCTCCCCGCCATGGAAGTCGGTGCCGCCGGTCATCAGCAACCCGTACTGCCGCGCCAGGGCCGTGTAGCGCTCGACCTGGGCGGGTGAGTGGTCCGGGTAGTAGACCTCGATGCCGTCCAACCCGGCCGCCACCAGCTCCGGCACGATCGCCTCGTGCGCTCCCCACCCGGGGTGGGCCAGCACCGCCAGCCCGCCGGCGGCCCGGATGACACGCACCGCCGCGGCGGGACTGATCTTGACGCGCTCCACGTAGGCCGGTCCGTGGCGTCCGATGTACCGGTCGAACGCCTCGGCGATGTCGCGCACCCATCCGGCCTCGACGAGCGCGCGCGCCACGTGGGGACGCCCGACAGCGCCCCCGCCTGCCAGCGCGGCGACCCGCTCGAAGGCGATCGGCACGCCCAGTGCCGCCAGGCGCTCCACCATCCGTCGGGCCCGGTCGGTGCGCCCCACCCGGAGCCGGTCCAGCAGCTGCTGGAACCAGTCCAGCTCATGGTGGACGAAGTACCCGAGGACGTGCACCTCCCCCACGGGCACGTCGCACGACAGCTCCACGCCCGGCCACACCTCCACGCCCAGCGCCCTGCCGGCCGCCATCGCAGGGTCCACGCCGGCCGTCGTGTCGTGGTCGGTCACGGCCACCAGGCCGACGCCCCGGGCTCGTGCCTCGGCGACGAGCGCGGCGGGGGTGAGCAGCCCGTCCGAGGCCGTGGTGTGGGTGTGCAGGTCGATGCGCACTAGCGCCACCCGGCGGCGCCCGGAGGCTGCGCGGAGACGGCCCGCCGACCGCACGGCGCGTGCCGGGCCGCCACTAGCCCTCCTCCACCAGCTGGATCCGCTGGATGGCCGTGGCGCGGCCGTCCTCGGCGATCTCCACGACCACGGCGTTCAGCTGCACCGGCCCGGACGCCACCTCGAACCGCACCGGGAGCTGGGTGAGGAAGCGCTCCAGGATCCCTTCCCGGGCCATGCCGATGATCCCGTCGCGCGGCCCGGTCATTCCCACGTCGGTGATGTAGGCGGTGCCTTGGGGCAACACGCGCTCGTCGGCGGTCTGCACGTGCGTGTGGGTGCCCACGACGGCGCTGACACGGCCGTCGAGGTACCACCCCATGGCCACCTTCTCCGACGTGGCCTCGGCGTGGAAGTCGACGACGATCACCGGCGTGACCGCGCGCAGCCGCGCCGCCTCCTCGCGGCCGACACGGAACGGATCGTCCAGCGCCTGCATGAACACCCGGCCCTCCAGGTTGAGCACCCCCAGGGACGCGCCGGCGACGCGCACCACCGCCGCGCCCCGCCCGGGCACGCCGGCGGGGTAGTTGGCCGGGCGGACGATTCGCGGGTCGCTGTCCAGCAGGGCGTAGACCTCCCGGTTCTTCCAGATGTGGTTGCCGCCGGTGAGCACGTCGACGCCGGCCGCGAACAGCTCCGCCGCGGTGTCGGCCGTCAGCCCCATGCCGCCTGCAGCGTTCTCGCCGTTGGCGAGCACCGCGTCGATGGCGTGGTCGCGACGCAGCTGCGGCAGCCGGCGGGCGAGGATGCGCCGGCCGGGCTTGCCGGTGACGTCGCCGACGAACAGGACCCGCACCGGCCTACCGCGCGTACTCCACCACGCGGGTCTCCCGGAGCACCGTCACCTTGATCTGCCCGGGGTACTCCAGCTCCTGCTCGATCTTCCGCGCGATCTCCCGGGCCAGGGTGGCCGCGCCGACGTCGTCCACGTCCTGGGGCCGCACGATCACCCGGATCTCCCGCCCGGCCTGGATCGCGTAGGCCTTCTCCACGCCGGGGAACGACGTGGCCAGGCTCTCCAGGGTCTGGAGGCGCTTGATGTACATCTCCACCGTCTCCTTGCGCGCACCCGGGCGGCTGGCCGAGATGGCGTCGGCGGCGGCGACCAGCACCGCCTCCAGGCAGGCGGGCTCCTCCTCCCCGTGGTGGTAGGCGATGGCGTTGAGGACCTCCGGCGGCTCGTGGTAGCGCCGGCACAGGTCCATGCCGACCTGCACGTGGGTCCCCTCGACCTCGTGGGTCAGGGCCTTCCCGATGTCGTGGAGCAGGCCGGCACGCCGGGCCAGCCGGGCGTCGGCGCCCAGGTGTTCGGCCAGCAACCCGGCGAGCAACGCCACCTCGACGGAGTGCTTGAGCAGGTTCTGCCCGTAGGAGTGCCGATACCGCAGGCGGCCCAACACCTTGATCTCCTCGGGATGCAGGCCATGCACCCCGGCTTCGAGGGCGGCCTGCTCGCCGGCCTCCCGGACCTGCTCATCGAGATCGCGGCGGGCCTTCTCCACCACCTCCTCGATGCGGCCGGGGTGGATCCGCCCGTCAGCCATGAGCTGCTCCAGCGCGATCCGCGCGACCTCCCGGCGGATCGGGTCGAACGACGAGATCGTCACGGCCTCGGGCGTGTCGTCGATGATCAGGTCCACACCCGTCAGGTGCTCGAGGGTGCGGATGTTGCGCCCCTCCCGGCCGATAATGCGGCCCTTCATCTCCTCGTTGGGGAGGGGCACGACGGTGACGGTGACCTCGGCGGTGTGCTCGGCCGCGCACCGCTGGATCGCCAGCGCCAGGATGTCCCGTGCCCGGCGATCCCCCTCGTCGCGGGCCTCGCTCTCGATGCGCCGCACGATCTGTGCGGCCTCGTTGCGGGCGTTCCGCTCGACCTGGGCCAGCAGTTGGGCGCGGGCCTCTTCGACGGTCAGCCCGGCGATCCGCTGCAGCTCCGCCAGCTGCTGCTCCTTGAGCCGTTCCGCCTCCGCACGCAGTGCCGCCAGCCGCTGGGCTTCCTCCGCCTGCTGGCGCTCACGGCGCTCCACGCTCTCCAGCTTGCGCTCCAGGGTCTCCTCGCGCTGTCCCAAGCGCCGTTCCAGGCGCTGCAGCTCCGCGCGCTGCTCTCGGATCTCCCGCTCGGCGTCTCGCTTGATCCGGAAGGCCTCGTCCTTGGCCTCAACGATGATCTCCCGGTGCTTCGCCTCAGCCTCTTTCTTGGCGTCCTCGATAATCCGATGGGCATGCTCTTCCGCGGGCCTGATCCGCGCCTCGGCGATGGTCCTGCGCAGGAGGTACCCGAGGAGGAGTGCGACCAGCCCGACGACGATCGTGACCGCGTAGCTCGCTAGGGCGTCGATGGTGGACACCTCCCTCGGTTGGACGTGACCTCGCGCGCATCACCCTCCGACGGTGCAGGATGCGTTCGTCAGATCTTCCAAACATTGTACCGAGGGAGAAAAAAGAGCGTCAAGGACGCGCAGTGCCTTGAGCCCACCAGTCTTGCCGAGGACCACAACGCAGGAGGCCCTCGGCAAGGAGGCCCGCGCCCGGTCCCTGAACGCGCACCGGGGCATGTGCAGCCACACCGAGAGTCCCGTGTGCCCCCGCCCGGCGCCTGCCGTCGCAGGACGACCCGATGACGTGGCTCCGGCCGGATTCGGTGCCCCAGACGGCCGGGGCCGGATCCGGCGGCCCCAGGCCGGGCGGGGCGGGGTCGGGGACGCGCTTAGTCGCCCGTCGCGGTGTAGGGGCAGATGGAAGCGAACGCGCAGTACCGGCAGGCCCGGTAGTAGTCGGGGGTGGCCACGAACTGTTGCCGGCGGATGCCGGCCGCGGCCCGCTCGATGGCTTCTGCGGCCTCGGCCAGCATCGCCTCGGAGGGCGCCACCGCGCCGACCAGCACCCGCTGCGGCCCCAGGAAGTGGAGCTCGAGCCGGTCGGGCAGCCGGCCGTACTGGCGCTGGTAGGCCAGGGCGTAGATGGCGAGCTGCAGGCTCTCCCGGGCCCGGCGGTCCGCGTCCTTCTGGTGGCGGACGTCGCTGGTCTTGAAGTCGATGATGACCACCTGCTGCCCGTCCTCTCCGTCGCCCGTGCCCGGTGTCCGGCGCAGGTCGACCCGGTCCCAGCGGCCGCGCACGCGGGTCGTGCCCAGGGAGAAGGTGAAGCGGCTCTCCACCATGGTCGGCACGGTTCCGCTGGCCTGCTGGTACTCGAAGAACCGGGCCAGCACGGCCCGGCCCTCCTCCAGCCGCTGGTCCTCGTGCTCCCGGCTGATGAACCCGTCGGTGACCCAGGCCTGTTCGAAGGCCCGCAGCACGTCGTCCAGGCTCACCGGCTGCCCCCGGGCGCGGCGGCGGTTGTACTCCATGGCGCCGGCGTGCACCGCGGCGCCGTAGACCACACGGTGATCGCGCAGGAGCGGGACGCGCAGCACGTGGGTGTACTTGTACTTCAGCGGACACAACTCGTAGTCGTCGACCTGCCGGAACGAGAGGACGAGCGGCGCGTCGTCGGGCAGCACGCCCGGCAGCACCTGCTGGGCCTCCACCGGCGGGGCGTGCCGGTGGATCGCCTCGAGCGGGGACGGCTGGACGGCGCGCGGATCCACCGCGGGCCGATCCAGGGCTTCGAGGACGAACCTGCTGACCTTGCGCGGGCGCAGGCCGCCGTAGTCCCGGGCGCTGGTGAGGACCAGCTGCGCTTTCGCCCGCGTCATGGCCACGTAGAACAGCCGGCGCTCCTCCTGGAGGTGGCTGTCGCCACTGGGCAGCACTTCCCGGTCACGGACCAGGTCCTCCGGCAGCTCCAGCGGGTCGCTGCGGTGCCGGGAGGGGAACTTGTCGGCCACGCAGTTCACGACAAAGACGATGGGAAACTCCAGGCCCTTGGCCTTGTGCACGGTCAACACGTGGACCCCATCGAACTCCGGATCGGGGTCGGGCAGGGGCGGGTCGTCGCCGGCGGCGATCAGGTCGTCGATGTGGCGCACGAACTCCGGGACGCGGTCGTAGCGGGCAACGTCGCCGTGCCGCGCGACGATGTCGAACAGGCGGGCGAGCGTGGCCACCTTGGCTTCGTCCGCGGGCTGTCCGGAGGTCGCCAGCCGCCGGATGTAGCCGGTCCGCTGGACGAGGTACTCGTACAGCACCCGCCCCGTGGTGTGGTGGCGCATCAGCCGCCGCATCTCGTCCAGGTCCTCCACCAGGCGCGCGATGGCCGCACGGCTCTCGGGCATCAGTTCCGCCGCCAGGTCTGGCGCGCCGGCCAGGTGCCGGAACGTGTGCTCCAGCGAACGGTTCCGCCGGTGGGCGGCGGTCAGCGCCCGCGCCATGTCGGTGGGATCGATGAGGTAGAGGTCCGAGGTGCCCAGGTAGTACAGGCTCAGGTTGTCGGCGGGGTCGGCCAGGACCCGCAGGAACGCCAGCGCCACCCGCACTTCCTCCCGGTCGTACAGTCCACGGGTGCCCGAGAACCACCACGGAATCCCCCGCAGGTTGAGGGCGCGCAGGAACGGATCGGCGTCCTGGTTGCTGCGGACCAGGATGGCACAGTCACGGTACCGGCCGCCGCCGGCCACGTGCGCGGCGATGGCCGCCGCCACGGCGTCGGCTTCCGTGCTGAGCGAGTCGTAGTGTCGGTGCTCGACGGGCAGCCCCGGCCCGACCAGCGACACCAGCCGCTTGTCGAGGTGGTTGCGGACCTCCAGCCGATCGGGGTTGTTGTGCTGGATCAGGCGGTACGCCGCGTCGAGGACGGCCTGGGGCGACCGGAAGTTCTCGGTGAGGACTACCTGGGTGGCGTCGGGGAAGGCGTCCACGAAGCCCAGGATGTTGCTGATGGCCGCGCCGCGGAACTTGTAGATGCTCTGGTCGTCGTCGCCCACCACGGTGAGGTTGCGGTGGGCGCCGACCAGCAGCTTGACCAGCTCGAACTGCGCGTGGTTGGTGTCCTGGAACTCGTCCACCAGCACGTAGCGAAAGCGGGCCTGGTAGCGGGCCAGGAGATCGGGCCGCCGGCGGAAGAGCTGCAGGGGGACCACGATCAGGTCTCCAAAGTCCACGCACCCGGCCTCCTGGAGCAGCCCCTGGTAGGCCCCGTAGACACGGGCGATCTCCAGGTGGCTCGCCGCCAGTTCCCGCACCTCGGCATCGCCGGTGGTCTCGGCCCGGCCTGCCAGGGCCTGTGCGTAGCGCGCGTAGTCCTCGGGCGTGATGTCCTCGTCTTTGGCGCGGCTGATCACGCCCAGCAGCGCGTGGATGTAGCGTGTGGGGTCGCCCAGCGGCCGGTAGCGCTCGAGCGGCAGGTCGAAGAGCCGGTCGCGGACGAAGATGTACTGCTCGGGCCGCGACAGCACCCGGAAGTCGGGGGGCAGGCCTGCCTCCAGCGCCTGCTCGCGCAGCACCCGGTCGCCGAACGCGTGAAAGGTGCCGATCCAGGTGTCGGTGTACCCGTAGGGGACCAGCTGGTCGACGCGCGCTTCCATCTCGGCTGCGGCCTTCTCGGTGAAGGTGAGGGCCAGGATCTCCGACGGCTTGGCGCGCCGGGTGGCGATCAACCAGGCGATCCGTCGGGTGATGACGGTGGTCTTGCCGGTCCCGGCCCCGGCCACGATCAACAACGGCCCCTCGCCGTGGGTCACCGCCGCCCGCTGCAGGGGGGTCAACCCCTCTAGGGCGCGCGCCACCGCATCGTCGGGCACCACGGCCGGCGCGTCGGCGAACTCGAGCGTCAACTGGTCGGCCAGCCGGGGCGGGTCAGGGAATCGCGTCGCCGTCCTCCTCGCCGTACGCCCCTCCCAGGACGGCGCGCACCGCCCGGGCCACCACGGCGTCCTCGAAGCCCCGCCGCCGCAACCAGGCGGCCAGACGCCGCCGCGCGATCGCCGGGGGCAGTCCGCGCAGCCGGCGGGCGCGCGCGGCGGCCTGGGCTGCGGCCAGCGCCTCCTCGTCGGCCGCCGGCAGCGCCGCAGCCAGCGCGTCGCGAATCACGGTCCGGTCGACACCGCGCGCCGCGAGTTCGGCGACCAGCCGCCGGCGCCCGCTGGGACGCAGCC
>CAZGNA010000043.1:0-17760 GCA_964526945.1 uncultured bacterium | reverse complement strand
GAACGCATCGAGCGATTCCGAATCTGAGGGTTTTCACGCCCGATTTGGGTTGAAGCTTGCGGCCCACGCCCCGCCGGCCAGCGTGTGGCGGATCGACAATCCCCACATGGCGGACGTCCACGTCGGGTTCCAGTTCAGGTCCCACCTGGCGTTGGTCGGCCAGTAGCGGATCTGCACCCAGGTCTGCGCCGACGCAGGAGCCGCAGCCGCGAGCACCACCGCAGCCACGACGACAAGCGAAAGCCATCTTCGCATCGCAGCCCTCCCGTAAGTGGAATGTCGGGACGCGTTCGGCGGTTGCCGCGGTTTTCCGCCAGATCGCCCCGCAGATCGCCCGTATCCTTCGAGTCCTGGCGTCGAAATCCTCCTCCTGACGCTACAGGCCTCGGCAGCGCTCATGGCCGTTGCCAGCGGAGCGCCTCCGTCGTCTTCTCGCATCCGACGTCAGCGTCTCCTGCACGTCGTGCGCGGCTGTCATCATCTCGGCGTCCTCCCGCGCCCGACGCTGGAGGCCCCTGCCGTTGCGTCGCGCCTCCCGCCCCTCGCCCGGTCAGGACCCGTTCGCCCCGGCCGTCGGAAGCCCACGAGCGAGCTGCGCCGGCGCCACCGGCAGCGAGGCGACCCGCAGTCCCATGGCGTCCGCGATGGCATTCGCAATCGCCGCCGCGCCCGCCACCACCGGCGGCTCCCCGACCCCCTTGGCCCCGAACGGTCCCTCGTCGGAGGGTACCTCGACGATCACGGTCTCCATCCGGGGCACGGTGGTCGCCCGGGGGAGAGGGTAGTCGGCGAACGTGGCCGTCACGAGCGTCCCGGCCCCGTCGTAGACCACGCGCTCCAGCAGCCCCCAGCCGATGCCCTGGGCCGCGCCCCCGATCATCTGGCCCTCGACCGCCGGGGGGTTGAGGGCCCGGCCCACGTCCTGGACGATCACGTGGTCGGTGATCTGTACCTCGCCGGTCTCGCGGTCGACCCGCAGGCGGACCAGGTGCCCGGCGAAGCCCGGCGACTGCCGGGTGACGACGGTGTTGCCCACCCCGAAGACCGGCGCGTACTGGGCGCCGAAGCGCATGCTCATCGCGGCGATCTCGGCCAGGCTGACCGCGACCGTGGGCGTCCCCTTGACGACCACCTGGCCGTCGCGCAGCTCGAGGTCGTCGACCCGCGCCTCGAGGTGGCTGGCCGCGATCTGGAGGATCTGGCGCCGGGCGTCTTCGGCTGCCAGGCGGACGGCGGTGCCGACCGTGTAGGTGATCTTGCTGCCACCGGACATGCCGGCGTAGGGCGCCTGGCTGGTGTCCGCGGTGCGGACGCGGACCCGCTCGGGCGGCAGCCCCAGCACCTCGGCGGCGATCAGGCCCATGGTGGTGAGCGTGCCGGTGATGTCCACCGCGCCGACCACGACCTCGAACGTGCCGTCGGTGTTGGCACGCACGCACGCCGAGGCCGACTCGATGCCGCCCAACCATCCGCCCACCGCGACGCCGACCCCTTCGCCGGGCGCCTTCGGCCGGTGGCGGAGGGGATGGGCCTCCAGGACCTCGAGCACCTCGCGCAGGCCCATCTTCGCCCACGGCCGGCCGTTGGGCATCGGGTCGCCGGGCCGCGAGGCGTTCTTGAGGCGCAGCGCCACCGGGTCGATGCCCAGGCGCCGGGCGAGTTCGTCCATGGCCGACTCGATCGCGAACGTCGCCTGCGGCGCCGCGGGCGCCCGGTAGGCGCCTACCGGCGGCTTGTTGGTGAGCACCTCGAGGCACTCGATGGCCAGGTGCGGCACCCGGTAGTACCCGCCCAGCAGGATGCCGCCCGTGGCGAGCGGCGCGCCGGGCCGGGCGCCGGCGTCCATCAGCACGCGGCCGCGCAGCGCCACCAGGGTGCCGTCCCGCCGGGCGCCGAGTTCCAGGTCGATCACCGTGGCCGGGGCGGGGGTGCTGGTCAGGAAGTCCTCCATGCGCGTGAGCACCAGGCGCACCGGACGGCGCAGCAGCAGCGCCAGCGCAGCGACCAGCGGCTGGTGCAGCAGGATCTTCCCACCGAAGCCGCCGCCGACGTGCATGGGCACCACGCGGACCTGCGCCTCGGGGAGCCCCAGGACCTTCGCGGTCTCGCGCCGCACGTAGAACTGCCCCTGGGTGGCGGTGTAGATCGTCACGTCACCCGTTGCGGGGTCGACGGTGGCGACGGTGGCATGGGGCTCGAGGTACCCCTGGTGGACGCGCGCGGTGGTGTAGGTGCGCGTGACCACGACCTCGGCCTGCGCGAGCCCGGCCGCGACGTCACCCCGGGTGAAGGTCACGCGGTTGGTCACGTTGCCCGGCGTCTCGGTATGCTGTTCCTGCACCTCGACGGTGGCGTGGGCCTGCGCGTCGCCTTCCTCGAACTCCACGGCCTCCTGCACCAGCGGCGCGCCCGGCGCCAGCGCCTCGTCGATGGTCAGCACCGCGGGCAGCGGCTCGAAGCGTGCCGCCGTCCGCAGCGCCTCCACCCCGTCGGCTGCGGCGGCTTCCGAGGCGGCGACCACCACTGCGACGGGCTGACCGGTGTAGGCGGTGCGGCCGTTGGCCAGCTCGCGCCGGGCCTGGCCGATGCGCGCCAGGTCGTCGGCGGTGACCACGGCGACGACGCCGGGCACGGCCAGCGCCGCTTCGCGCGGGATCTCGACGATGCGTGCGCGCGGGTGCGGGCTGGTCAGCAGGCGGGCGTGCAGCGTGCCCGGCAGCCGGAGGTCTTCGGTGTACTGCATCGCGCCGGTGATCTTCTCCCGGCCGTCGGTGCGCTTGTGGGGCTTGCCGATCACCAGGGCCATCGCATCACGCTCCACGGTGGATCTGCAGGGTAGTGGAATCACGGATGGGAACACCGGGGTCCCCACGAACACATGCGCCGCGCGCCGCTGCGTCCGGTCTGCGCGCAGCGCTCCCGGACGCAACACTGCTCTCTGTGAAGACATTCGTCGCACAGGCGTCCGGAGCCTTGTGCCGCGCCCCAGGGCCGGGGGGCCACGCCTGCGGCACACCGGAGCCCGGGAGGGACAGCCATGGGGGCGCCATCCTGACCCTGCGGGCGTCACGCACGAGGCAACCCCGAGGCCGACGGAGCCGGAGAGATGCACGCACTGCCGCGGTTGTCGGGGCCCCGGCGGCTGCGTATGATGCAGGCGAGACCGCCCAAAGGAGGACGGCCATGCACCGGCCCGGAGGTGCCTCAGTCGACGCACCCATGCCCGTCGAGCGGCGCTGGGACGTCGACGGCTACGACCGCATCGACGCCGCACGCCTGGAGACGTTCGCCTACGAGTACCCGGGCAGCCCCGCCGTGGTCGAGATCACGACCGACGAGTTCACGGCCGTCTGCCCCTGGTCCGGGCTGCCCGACTTCGGCCGGTTGCGGGTGCGCTACCTGCCCCGCGAGCGGGTGCTCGAGCTGAAGGCGTTCAAGTACTACCTGCACTCGTACCGCAACGTCGGCATCTACCAGGAGCACGCGGCCAACCGCATCCTGCAGGACCTGGTGGCCGCCACCCAGCCGGTCTGGATGGAGCTCGAGCTGGACTACAACGTCCGGGGCGGCATGCACACCACGGTGACCGTGCGCTGGCCGCAGGACGGGAGAGGCCTGTAGCCGTGCGCGCGCCGCGGACATGACCAGGCGACAGGAGCGCGGCGGGTGGAGCGGCCTGGGCCAGGACGAGTAGCCGTGGGCGCCCCGCGGCCATGACCCGGCGACAGGAGGGCTGGGTCTTCGCCGGGGCCTTCGTCGGGTCGATCTGGCTCGCCAACTACCTGATCCGCCACGTGGGGACGGCGTGCCCGCCCGGCGGCCCGTGCCTGGTGCCGGTCTGGCCGGGGGTGGTGGCGCCCTCGGGCGTGCTCGCGATCGGGCTGTCGTTCACGCTGCGCGACCTGGTGCAGCGGCGGCTGGGGCGCGGGGTCGCGGTGGCGGCCATCGTCGCGGGCGCGCTGCTCTCGGCGCTGCTGTCGGCGCAGCTGGCCCTGGCGTCGGGGACGGCGTTCCTCCTCTCGGAGACGATGGACCTGCTGGTCTACACGCCCCTGCAGGAGCGCAACCTCGTGGTGGCGACGGTGGCGTCCAACCTCGTGGGCCTGGTGGTCGACTCGGCGGTCTTCCTGTTCCTGGCCTTCGGCTCGCTGCAGTTCATCGGCGGGCAGATCATCGGCAAGGCGTGGATGACGGCGGTCGCCCTGCCCCTGGTGGCCTACCTCCGGCGGCGCGACGTGCAGGAAGAGACCTCCTGAGCACCGGCAGCAGGGCGCTGCCTTAGAATGGCGTCGTGCCCGCAGCAGCGGTCACGAGCGCCCACGCGACGAGCGCTGCGCCGGCGGGTTTCGCCAGGCGCCTGCCCCAGGGCATCGTGCGTTCCGCCGTCATCAGGGCTCCCAGCCCGAGCATCCACCCCAGGTGCGCGACCCCCACCGCGAACATCACCAGCATCAGCGTCCAGCAGCAGCCGACGCAGAAGAGACCGTGGTGCAGCCCCAGGGCCCACGCCTCGCGGCCGGGGGCGCTGCCGCGCCAGTGTCCGGTCACGAAGGCCAGCGGCGAACGGCACGCGGCAAGGCAGCGCTCCTTCAGCCTCGTGAACTGGTACGCACCCGCTGCCAGCAGGACGGCAGACGGCAGCAGGGCGTCCAGCCCGACGACGCGCGCGGCCACCGCGTGCACGACGGTGTCTCCTGCCAGCGCTGCCACGCCCACCGCCGCCCACATGGTCAGATAGCCCGCGCCCACGCGCGCCAGCAGCCCTGCACGCCCCGGCCGTGCCGCCACCATGCGGCTAAACAGGGTGAGCAGCGGCAGGCTGCCGGGGAGCATCATGGCCACGGTCATGACGACCCAGCCGATGATGAACACGGCCGCCCGGGAGGCCGGGGCAGGAGCCACCGCCCCGGCCTCCCGGTGGTGGAGCCAGATCGCGTGCGGCGATGCACCCCACCACGCCATCGCCAGCCATGCCGCGCCGATCAGCACCACGAGCGCCAGCCGGTACCAGCGAGCGTCGTCGGGGCTGCGGAACGCACCGATCACCGTCGGCCCTCGGACCGGTCAGGCAGTGAATCGAAACGGTCCTAGCACCGCGTTGCGCCCCTGGTACTCCCAGTGGATGCGGTGCTGCGGCACGTCGGCCCGGAAGGAGGTCGCCCTGCCCACCGTGGCGGCAGAGCCGGGAATGGTGGAGAACACGCTGTCCACCAGCTTCGTGGGGTGCCCCTGGAGGTCGGTGAGGGGCTCCATCTCGCTGGCCACGGCGTCGCCGATCCTGATGTGGCCCTTGCCGTCACGGAAGCTGAAGTCGATGGGCGCGTCGTAGACGCCCAACACCTCGCCGACCAACGGCGCCAGGTCGGCGAGCGGGCCGCCCAGCTTGCCGGTATGCGCCGCCAGGATGGCCTCCTTCTGCTGCCGGGTCGCCCGGCTGTCGACGAAGACCACCGCCTTCCAGTTGCCCTTTAGGACGTTCCCCGGAATCTGGACCGCCAGGGCTAGCGTCAAACCGGCCACGTCGACGCCGTCGATCTGCCCGCGGTCGTAGTGGTACGCGATAAGGCCCTGGCAGGCCCCGCCGTCGGGGTCCTGCCCCACCCAACAGGGACACACCGCTGCGCACGAGCACGCTTCCAGCAACTGGCCTTCCAGTGCGTATCCCATGGCGCTCCCTCCTTAATGAATGCGGCCCCGGAGGTCCTCCCGTTGGTGGGGCTCGCGGCGTATCGAGTGAGGATCGCAGAGCGATTCCCGCATGGCCGAGCCGCCGATGGCGGTCCGCGCCCCGATCCGGTACCCGTCCTGTGCACCTCGGGCGCCCAAGCGGCGCGCGTCGGCACGACGCTACGCCGGCTGCGCGTCGTCGCCCAGGACCGCCGCCACCAGGTCGGCCTGCTCCAGGAAGAACGGGTCGGTCTCGACGTGCAGCCCGCGTCGCCGACCCACCGCACCTGCGTCCGCACGCGCCGCGTTCGCGGCTGCCCCGGCAGCGCCGGTCACCCCCGCGGCTTGCGCGCCGAGAAGATCACCGAGCGCGCCACGTGCGGCTGGCGCTCCGGGGGGATGAGGCGGCGCATGAGCGCGATCAGTTCCGGGGTGAACAGCGGGTACTGCTCGCACTCGTCCACGCCGAAGGGCCGCTCCTCCCCCCGCGCGATCTCGACGAACCCGATCTTCTGCAGCTTGCTGACGAAGACACGCTCCGCCAGGGCGCCCGAGAGTCAGCCTGCCCACGGGGCGGCGCTGGTCAGCACCTGCGGGGGCAGGTCCTCGTCCACCACGATGTCCGCCACCGCCATCCGGCCGCCCGGCCGCAGGATGCGGAACACCTCGGCGAAGGCCCGCGACTTGCGCGGCGAGAGGTTGATCACGCCGTTGCTGATGACGACGTCCACGCTGGCATCGGGCAGGGGGATCGCTTCGATCTCGCCGCGCAGCCACTCCACGTTGGTCACACCGGCCGCCTCGGCGTTGCGGGCCGCCGCCGCCAGCATCTCCGGCAGCATGTCCAGCCCGATGGCCCTGCCGTCCGGCGCCACCGCGTGCGCCGCGAGAATGGTGTCGATCCCACCGCCGCAGCCCAGGTCGATGACGACCTCGCCGGGGGCGAGCGCCGCCGCCCGCACGGGGTTCCCCACACCCAGCGCCTGCGCGATGGCGCCCGGCGGGAGCAGGCGCAGCTGCTCTGCGGTGTAGAGGCGCTCGGCCACGGTGGTCGTGGTGCCGATGACGGCGCGGTAGGCCTGCCGGACGAGGTCGCGGATCCCCTCCTGGTCCAGCAGGTCGTCGGTGGTGCGCACGGCCGGGTGGGGCACGTGGTGGCTCATCGCTGCTCTCCCAGGCTCCTGACGAAGTCCTCGAGCTTGCGCCGGGTCTCCGGCGGGAGCGTCACCGCCGGCCCCTCCTGCCGCAGGCGCGCGCGCAGCTGCTGCGCGAACTCCAGCTCCCCGCAGCAGTGGCGGCACAGGCCGAGGTGGTCTTCCAGCTCGCGCTCCTCGACGCGACCGAGGTTGCGGTCGAGGTACTCCCACAGGCGTGCCACGGCGTCCTTACAGCTGATCACGCGGACCCCTCCCGGGGTGGACTCAAGAGCCGATGGTGCTGCGCGTACTCCCAGAGCTCCCGTTCCAGCTGGCGGCGGCCGCGGTGCAGCCAGGACAGGACGGTGCCCACCGGCCGGCCGGTCATCTCGGCGATCTCGCGCGCCTTGTACCCGTAGATGTAGGCGAGGATGAGGGCCACGCGGTGTAGCGGCGGGACTTGCTGCAAAACGTCGAGGATGCGGGCGTCGTCAAAGAGTTCGAGGAAGTCGAGGTGCACGCGGTCGGAGTAGGGGAAGGGGTCGTCCTCGACAATGGTGTCGAAGAGGTCGAAACGGTCGTCGCCCGACTCCGTGGCGGGCGCGTGCGCGTCGGCCTCGACGCGGTCGTAGTACGCGCGGGTGAGGATGCGCGTGAGCCACACCCGCGGACGGTCACGGTTGCGCAGGCCCGCAAAGCCCCGGAACGCGCGCAGCAGGGCGTCCTGCACGAGGTCCTCGGCGGCGGTCCGGTTGCCGCACAGCCGCACCGCGACGGCGTACAGGTAGTCCAGGTGCGGTCGGACGACGTCTTCGAAGGTGGTGCGGGGTACGGACGAGAGCTCGGCCATGCGTCCCCCCGAGTCGCCTGCGCGTGCTACCAGAGACGGCGCGGGCGCGCCGGTTTATTGCGCAGGGCGTCTTGCCGGCATCATCCTGGTGGCGGCCGGTCACTCGTCCACGGCTGGCGGCGCTGCCAGCGTGCTGGCCCACCCGGCGCCGCCTGCGACCAGCCAGCGGGGGAGGACCGCCGGCAGCACCCACGGTTCCAGGCGCGCGGCGTCCAGACGGTCGACGGGCTGCCAGAGGAACTGCAGCTGCGCTTCCCGCGACCTGGGCGCGATCGCCGGATCGAGCGCGGGCGCCGCCACCAGGAACAGCAGGTTCAGTTCGTGGGCGTAGCCGGCAGGTGTCTGCCACCCATGCTCGACGGCGCCCAGGAACCGCTCGACCCGCCCGCTGACGCCCAGCTCCTCGCGCAGCTCCCGCAGCACGGCGTCGGCGGCCGGCTCCCCCACCTCGATGTGTCCACCCGGGAGGAAAGTGTGGGACGCGCCCGGCTTGCGGGCCAGGAGGATCCCGCCGCCGGCCACGATGACCGCACGCGCGATCAGCTCGACAGCCGCCATGGGTCCAGGATAGCAGGTCCGCAGCGCCATGCGCGGCGGAACCGCGATCCGGTGCACCAGCGGGGTCAGGCGTGTCACACTAGCCGTGGACGCGCGCTCGACGCTCCCGGCGCTCGGGAGGCCCATCCCGCGCGGACTGCGTCCTGCTAGGGCCGGGGGGCTGCCCGCGCGACCGACGCAGCCCGACCATCGGCGGGGCTGCCGGGTCGTGCCGGCGTGCCCTTGGGCGTCACCTTCCAGAACCGCGTCCGGTGGGCGTCCCAGTTCGCCAGCAGCATGCGTGCCCGCCGGCTGCCGGTGGCGCGGTAGTGGGCCGTCACCAGCGCGTGCAGGCGCTCGGCATCGGCGTCGTCGGGGCGGGTGATCGTCACCAGCTGCGTGTTGTAGCGCAGGGGCAGGGTACCGGCGTCGTCGTAGACGAAGGCCTCGCCCCCGGTCATGCCCGCGCCGAAGTTACGGCCGACCTCGCCCAGGATCACCACCACGCCGCCGGTCATGTACTCGCACCCGTGGTCGCCGCAGCCCTCGACCACCGCCGTGGCCCCGGAGTTGCGCACCGCGAAGCGCTCGCCCACACGGCCGGCGGCGAACAGGCGGCCGCCGGTGGCGCCGTAGAGCAGCGTGTTGCCGGCGATCACGTGGCGGTGGCTCTCGGCCAGCAGCGGCGCGGGCGGGGTGATGGCGATCTCGCCGCCGGCCATGCCCTTGCCGACGTAGTCGTTGGCCTCGCCGATCAGCCGCAGGTGCATCCCGGGGACCAGGAAGGCACCGAAACTCTGGCCCGCCGTCCCCACGAACGCCAGACGCACCGTGCCCTCCGGCAGGCCCTCGTCGCCCCACCGGGCCGCGATGGCGCCGGCCAGCCGCGCTCCGACGGTGCGGTGCGTGTTGTCGATCGCAAACGACGCGTCGACGGCTTCGCCGGCCTCGATGCGCGGCAGCAACGGCAGCAGGTGGACCTCGTCGAAGGGGACCTCGGGCCGGTCGTTGCGCCGCTGGACGTTGCGGCGGGGCCGGGGCGCCGGGGGCTCGCCGGCGTGGACGCCGGCGGTTGCCGCGGCGCCGTCCGATTGGGCGCCGACGACGGCGGCCGCCTGCGCCAGCAGCGGCGCCACGTCCAGCCGGGCGCGCGCATCGGCGCGCACACGCAGCCGCGAGACGTCGCCGATGATCTCGTCGAGCCGGCGCACCCCCAGCTGCGCCAGCAGCGCGCGCACCTGCTCGGCCAGGCCCAGGAAGAAGTTCACGACGTTCTCGGGCCTGCCCGGGAACTTCCGGCGCAGGTCGTCCCGCTGGGTGGCGATGCCCACGGGGCAGGTGTTGAGGTGGCACTGCCGCGCCATCACGCACCCCAGGGCCACCACGGCGACGCTGCCAAAGCCGAACTCGTCGGCGCCCAGCATGGCGGCGATGACGACGTCGCGGGCCACCTTGAGCCCGCCGTCCACGCGCAGCCGCACCCGGCCGCGGAGTCCGTTCTCCACCAGCACGCGCTGCGTCTCGACCAGCCCGACCTCCCAGGGCGCGCCCGCGTGCTTGATGGAGTCCAGCGGCGAGGCGCCGGTCCCGCCCGCATGTCCGCTGATCTGGATCGTGTCGGCGTACCCCTTGGCCACGCCCGCGGCGATGGTGCCCACGCCGGCGGAGGCCACGAGCTTCACGGCCACCCGCGCCTGCGGGTGCACGACCTTGAGGTCGTAGATGAGCTGCGCCAGGTCTTCGATGCTGTAGATGTCGTGGTGCGGCGGGGGCGAGATCAGGGTGATGCCCGGCTGGCTGCGCCGGATGCGCGCGATCTCCTCGCTCACCTTGTGTCCCGGCAGCTGGCCGCCCTCGCCGGGCTTGCTGCCCTGGGCCATCTTGATCTCCAGCTCCTGAGCCGAGAGCACGTAGGCCGGCGTGACCCCAAAGCGCGCCGAGGCGATCTGCTTGATGGCGCTGTTGGCCCAGTCGCCGGTGGGGTAGGGGCGGTAGCGCGCGGGATCCTCGCCGCCCTCGCCGCTGTTGGACCGGGCGCCTAGGCGGTTGGCCGCGATGGCCAGGGCTTCGTGGGCCTCCCGCGACAGGGCGCCGTGCGACATGGCCGAGATGACGAAGCGGCGGACGATCTGCGCGGCCGGCTCGACCTCGTCCAGCGGGACGGGCGTCCCCGGCACGAACTCGAGCAGGTCGCGCACCTCGGTGGGCGGCCGGTCGTCGACCAGGGCCTCCAGGCGCGCGAACGCGTCGCCGACGGCGACTCCGCGCTCGGCCGCGCTCCGGCCCGTACGCCCCGGCACCTGGGCGGCCTGGCGGACGGCCTTGACCACGTAGGGGTTGAAGGCGTGGTACTCGCCGTCGCGCACGAAGCGCAGGAAGCCCGACTCCTCGAGGGCGGCCGGCGCGTCGGCGAAGGCCCGCGCGTGCCGCTGCAGCACCGCGGCGGCGAGCTCCTCGAGCCCGACCCCGCCCAGGTGGGCGGGCGTGCCCGGGAAGTACCGCGCCACCACGTCGGCGTCCAGCCCCACGGCCTCGAAGATCTGCGCGCCGTGGTAGGCCGCCAGCGTGCTGATCCCCATCTTGGAGATGATCTTGAGCAGCCCGTCCTCCACGGCCTGGCGCCACTGCTCGATGCGCTCGCGGGCCGCGCGGGCGTCGGCGGCGTCGGCGGCGACGGTCTGGATCGCCAGGTACGCATGCACGCCGCTGGCGCCGTACCCGATCAACGTGGCGAACTGGTGGATGTCGCGCGCCTCGCCCGACTCGCACAGCAGCCCCGTGCGGGCGCGCAGCCCGCGCTGGATCAAGCCGTGGTGGACGGCGGAGACCGCGAGCAGCATGGGGATCGGCGCCCGCGCCGGCGTGACCCCCCGATCGGTGAGGATCACCAGGCCCGCGCCGCCCTCGACGGCGGCACAGGCGCGGGCGACCAGGGCGTCCAGGGCCGGGCCCAGCCCCCCGGGGCCATCGGCGACCGGGAAGAGGGCGTCGAGCTCGACCACCGGCCACGGTGACCGGACGCGGATCGCGTCCATGACGTCGGGCGTCAGCACCGGCGAGGGCAGGTGGATCAGGCGGGCATGCAGCGGGTCTTCCTCCAGCAGGCTCTGCTGCGGCCCGAGGTAGCCCGCCAGCGACATCACCAGTCGCTCGCGCAGCGGGTCGATGGGCGGGTTCGTGACCTGCGCGAAGCGCTGGCGGAAGAAGTGGGCCAGCGGGCGCGGTCGCTGGGAGAGCGCGGCCAGCGGCGTGTCGTCGCCCATGGAGAAGACCGGGTCCTTGCGCTCCTCGACCATGGTCCGCAGGACGAACCCCACGTCCTCGGCCGTGTAGCCGAAGACCTGCTGGCGCGTGGCGAGGTCGGCCGGCGGGCGGACGGCCCCGGTGGCGTGCACGTCGTCCAGACGGATCAGGTGCCGCTCGACCCAGTCGGCGTAGGGTTTGCGCACGGCGTACAGGCCCTTGATCTCGTCGTCGTGCAGCACGATGCCCTTGTAGGTGTCGACCGCCAGCATCTGCCCGGGCCCCAGCCGGCCTTTCTCGACCACGCGGTCGGGGGCGACCTCCACCACGCCGGCCTCGGAGGCCACCACCACGAGGCCGTCGCGGGTGACGACGTAGCGGGCCGGGCGCAGGCCGTTGCGGTCCAGCGCCGCGGCGACGTAGCGTCCGTCGGAGAACGCCAGCGCGGCGGGGCCGTCCCAGGCCTCCACCAGGCAGGAGTGGTACTCGTAGAACCCGCGGATGGCCTCGGGGAGGTCGGGCACCCCTTCCCACGCGGCGGGCACCAGCATGAGCATGGCGTGGAGCACGTCGCGCCCGCCCCGCACGAGCAGTTCCAGCACGTTGTCGAGCATGGCGGAGTCGGACCCGCCGGGCTGGATGATGGGGCGCAGGTCGTCCAGCCCCTCGGGCCACAGCGGCGAGCGCAGGTTGGCTTCGCGTGCGGTCATCCACGCCACGTTCCCCTGCAGCGTGTTGATCTCGCCGTTGTGCGCCAGCAGCCGGAACGGCTGGGCCAGCGACCACGAGGGGAAGGTGTTGGTGCTGTAGCGCTGGTGGAAGACGGCGATGGCCGTCTCGTAGGCGTCGTCGGCCAGGTCGCGGTAGAAGCGCGGCAGCTGGGGGGACACGAACAGGCCCTTGTAGACCACCGTGGCCCGCGACAGGGAGGGGATGTAGAGGGGGAGGCCGGCCGCCTGCGCGTGGCGCTCGATGCGCCGGCGGGCCCGGTACAGCGCCCGCTCGAACGCGTCGTCGTCGTGCCCCCGTGGCCGGCCCACGACGACCTGGGCGATCTCGGGCATCGTGCGACGGGCGTGGTCGCCCAGTGCCGCGGGATCGACCGGCACCACCCGCCAGCCCAGCACCGGGATCCCGCAGGCGTCCAGGGTCTGGGCGACCAGCATCCACGCCTCGCGGGCGGCGTCGGTCGCCTGGGGCAGGAAGAGCATGCCCAGGCCCAGATCGGCGTTGGGGGTCTTCAGGCGCAGGTCGCGACGCAGCAGCGCGTAGGGAATCTGGGTGAGCACGCCGGCGCCGTCGCCGGTCTTCCCGTCGGCCGAGATCGCGCCGCGGTGCGCCATCGCGGCCACCGCATCCAGCGCCAGACGGAGGATCCGGTGGCTGTGGCGGCCGCGGCGGTCTGCCACGAAGCCGACGCCGCATGCGTCGCGCTCGCGGTCGAGGACGGATGGGATGACCGCTGTCTGGTCCATGCTGCCTCACCGACATCGTGGCGTGCCGCACGCGGCCGTGCGGCACGCCCGCCGCCCGCCAGGATCAGCGCAGGCCACGCACGGCCTCCACGGTCGCAGGCGGGTGCTGCACACCCGTGGCGCGCCGCCGCGGGCCGTGGCGTCGCCCGTCCCGGGTGCCGCGGCCGGTCCCACCGGACGCCAGGCCCCGGGAATGCAGAAACCCGAGGGATGGGCTCCTCCCCATGGGGAACCGGAGGCGACCCTCCGGGCTGTGAGGAACCTACCCCTCGGGCTTCTGTCCCGACGGTGTAGCGGCTCGGTCTGCCGCCTGCGCCGCTCGAACCAGACCGGCCCTGTTCGGGCCGCGGAACCCTAGGCGCACTTCCTCCGCGTCGCGGGCCCCATGCACGGTCGCGTCGCGGCGACGGCCCGCCGTTAGTGCCGAATGTACAGACGGCGACCGGGCACTGTCAAGGGCCGCGCGCCGCCGGCCATACACGCGCGGTCGCCCGTACGGGCATCGCCCCTCACGCACGCGGGCGTTGCCATGGCCACGGGCGTCGCCGCGCCCACGGGCGCCGCCTCTACCGTCCCAGCCGCCTGAGGGCCTCCTGCTGGAAGCGGGTCGTCACCATCGCGTCCAGGGGCAGCGGGGCCGTGTAGTCGGCGAGCCCGGCCTCGCGAAACGTCTGCTCCATGTCGACGATGGTGCCGGTGACGATGCGCATGTCGGGATAGTACACGAGGGGCGGCTCGGCCCGCAGCACCTCGTCGCGGACGCCGGTGTACTTCTTGTACGCGGCGACGTTCTCGTCGTCGAAGTACCGCGCGCCCTGCATGGCCCGCGCTGCCTGCACGAGGGCCATCAGGAACCGCGTGGCCGTCTCGGGGCGCGCGCGCATGAACCCGCCGGAGTAGGCGAAGACCGTGGTGGCCGTGCCGGGCGCGAAGTTCTCCAGCAGCGGCCGGGCCAGGCCCTGGGCCAGCGCCGCCGCGGCGAAGGGCGAGCCGGTCAGCGAGGCGTCCACCCGCCCCTGGGCCAGTGCGGCGCCGTGGTTGGGGTTGGGCAGGTTCACCAGCTCGAAGTCACGGGGGCCGATGCCGCCGCGTCGGGCACCCAGCAGGAACAGGTAGTGGCCGGCCGAGCCCGGCCCGCCGGCGACGGCCACGCGCCGCCCCTTCAGGTCGCGCACGGAGCGCACGTCGCCCGCATCGAACAGGTCGACGCGGGTCAGGATCTTGGTGCCATGGCGCTGACCCCACGACGAGGTGGAGGCCACGATGCGCAGGTCCAGCCGGCGGTTGAAGGCGTTGAAGATGGACGCCGCCAGCCCGATGGCCCCCACGTCGAGACGGTCCTGGGCCAGGAAGACCAGGGCCTCGGTGCCCGAGGCGACGCGCACCAACTCGACCTCCAGGCCCTGCTGCGCCATGAAGCCCCGTTCGATGGCGACGTAGAGCGTGGCGAAGTTGATCAGCGGCACGTGGGCCACCACGACCTTCTCCGGCGGTGCGGCCGCACGCCCGGGGACCGCGCCGCCGACCAGTGCGGCCGTCGCGAGCACCGTCGCCACCGTTCGACCAAACCGGCGCACCGTGCGCCCGTGCGATTGCTCGTGTGTCATCGTGCGCGCTCCTTCCGATCAGGGCCCACGCTTTGCTGGAGACTCCCCCTGGAGGGCACCTCCCGGAGGCCGTGCCCCGCCGAAGAGTACGGCACCGGCGGCTGCGTCCCTGCGGAGGGCGCCTCCCGGAGGCTACGTCCTCTGCGGACGCGTACGCCCTCGCGGCTCATACGCCTTCCGGCCGACCGTCGCGCGCCGGTGCTTCCTCCTGCCAGGGCATCAGGCGCGCGGCGGCCCGGTGCGCGGCCGCGTAGGACAGCATCCCGAGGGCGCCGATCACGATGAAGCCCGCGAACATCGCCTCGGGCCGCAGCGTGTTCCACGCGAACCAGATGAAGTAGCCGATGCCTTCCTTGGCCGCGACGAACTCCGCGGCGATGACCACGATGAGCGCGGTGCCCAGGGCCAGGCGCAGGCCGGTGAAGATCGCCGGGAGCGCGCCCGGCAGGACGACGTGGGCGAACAGCTTCGCCCCGCGGGCGCCGAACGCCCGGCCGGCCTCCAGGTAGATCGGCTCGATGCCGATCACCGCCGCGGTGGTGTTGATCACGACCACGAAGAACGTCGCAATGGCCACGATGGCGACCTTGGCGGCTTCTCCCAGGCCGAAGATGAGCATCACGAGCGGCAGGATGGCGACCTTGGGGATCACGTAGAGCGCCGAGATCACCGGCTCGAGCGCCACGCGCAGCGGCCGTGCCACGCCCAGGAGCAGGCCGCTGGCCAGGCCGGCGCCGCCTCCGATGGCGAAGCCCCCCAGCACCCGCACGACGCTCACCAGGGTGTGCTGCACGAGGGTCCCGTCGGCCACGAGCCGGCCCAGCGTCACCACCACCAGCGACGGCGGAGGGAAGAACCGCGGGTCCAGCACCCGGGCGGCCACCGCCGCCTCCCACAGCGCGACCAGCGCGACCGGGGCACCGGCCGCCAGCAGGCGGTCACGGACGTCCGGGGTCATGGGACGCCCGCGCCGGCCCGCATCGCCGCCAGGGCCTCGTCCCGCAGGGCTTCCCAGATCCGGTACGCGAGCCCGCCGAACGCCGGTGTCGCCATGAGGTCGAGCCCCCGCGGACGGGGGAACGGCACGGCGAACTCGGCCTTCCACCTCCCGGGGCGCGCGGTCATGAGGATCACGCGGTCGCCCAGCAACACCGCCTCTTCGATGTCGTGGGTGATGTAGACCACGGTCTTGCGGTCCGCCTGCCACAGCCCCAGCAGCTCGTCCATCAGGAGCAGGCGCGTCTGGGCGTCCAGCGCGCCCAGCGGCTCGTCCATGAGCAGCACCTCGGGGTCGTTGGCGAAGGCCCGGGCGATGCCCACGCGCTGACGCATGCCGCCCGAGAGCTGGCGGGGGTAGGCGTCGGCGAACTCCCCCAGGCCCACCCGGGTGATCCAGTCGCGCGCGAGCGCCTCGCGCTCGCGCCTGGGCACCCCACGCATCTGCAGCCCGAAGGCCACGTTCTCCAGGACCGTCTTCCAGGGGAAGATGGCGTACTCCTGGAAGACCAGGCTGTGCAGCGGCTTGCCGCGGCCGCTGGCCCGGATCTCCACCGTGCCCGACGTCTGGGGCACGAGCCCTGCCAGGATGCGCAGCAGCGTCGACTTCCCGCACCCCGAGGGTCCCACGATGCAGACGAACTCGCCGTCGGCCACCTGCAGCGAGACGCGATCGAGCGCCTGCACCGCGCGGCGTCCTGTGCGGTAGACCTTGGAGACCTCGGTGACGGTGATCCTGGGCGCCATGCGCCATCGTCGAATGCGAGCGGGATCGGTCCGGCCGGCTGTCAGTGTTTCGCGACGCCCGGATGCCTTCCTGTCGGTGCCCCGGCGGCGGGTGGGCGCGCGACCGGCGGGAAGGGTCGCCGGGGCGGTCGCCATCATGTTGCATTTTTATTCTCATGATGGTATGTTTATACACATGAACACGAACCCCGCACGCCGCGCGCGACTGGTCCTGGACGACGGACAGGTGTTCGACGGCGAGGCCCTCGGCGCTTCGGGGTGGACCGGTGGCGAGGTGGTCTTCACCACCAGCCTGACCGGCTACCAGGAGGTGCTGAGCGACCCGTCCTACTGCGGGCAGATCGTGGTCATGGCCTACCCGCTGGTGGGCAACTACGGGTTCACGGACGAGGCGTTGGAGTCGCCCCGTCCCCACGTGGCCGGCTTCGTGGTCCGGTGGGCGGCGCCGGGCGACGCGGCCGCCGGCCGCGCGGCCCTGGACGACTACCTGCGCGCCTGGGGCGTCGTGGGCATCGCCGGCGTCGACACGCGGCGCCTGGTACGCCACCTGCGCACCGGCGGCGTGCGGCGGGGGGTGATCGCCACCGGCGATGCGTCGCCGACCGACCTGCTCGCCCGCGCGCGCGGCCTGCCCGACCTCGGCGACCTCGACCTGGTGGCGCGCGTCTCGACCCGGGAGGTCCTGCGGTATCCGGGCGACGGTCCGCGGATTGCGGTCCTGGACTGCGGGGCCAAGCAGGGCATCGTCCGGCACCTGCGGGCGCGCGGGTGCGACGTCACGGTGTTCCCCCACGACGCCACGGCGGCCCAGATCCGGGCCGCCGGCGCCCAGGGCCTGGTGGTCAGCAACGGTCCGGGCGACCCGGCGCGGCTGGGCGCCATCGCCCGAGAAGTCGCCGCCCTGTGGGAGGCGATGCCCGTGCTGGGCATCTGCCTGGGCCATCAGATCCTGGCGCTGGCCGCGGGCGCGCGCACCTTCAAGCTGCCCTTCGGGCACCGCGGTTCCAACCACCCGGTGCGCGACGAAGAGACGGGGCGGGTGGCCATCACCACGCAAAACCACGGCTACGCGGTCGACGAGGCCACACTGGCCGGCACGGGCCTGCAGGTCACCCACCGCAACCTGCACGACGGCACCGTGGAAGGCATGCGTCACCGCCACCTGCCGGTCTTCTCGGTGCAGTACCACCCTGAAGGCCGTCCGGGGCCCCAGGACTCCGTGGCGGTGTTCGATCGGTTCCTGGCCCTGGTGGCGGCCTACGGGACGCCGGTCCGGCGTCGCCGCGTCCACCCCGTGCCGGCACCGGCTGCGACGGGGCAGCCGTCGCGGACGTCCACCGGCGAGGCCAGCGGCGGCCCGGGGCGCCCGGCAGCGGAAAGCGCCCCGGCCGCTGACGAGGCGGGACGACGATGAGCGTCGGCGACCATCCGCGCGCCCCGGCGCCCCGGGCCCATGGCTAAGGAACGCGTCCTCATCATCGGGTCGGGGCCCATCGTCATCG
>CAZGNA010000042.1:0-18083 GCA_964526945.1 uncultured bacterium | reverse complement strand
GGACGGAGAAACGTTCTCGCAAGAATTTCCGTGCCGTGCTACCATCGTGGGGAGTGCGCTGGCGGCGTCGCGGCCTGCCGGTGCACGCTTCTGCTCGTGCGGTGTGCGTATACTCTAGTGGGGATCGGTCAGGACAGGTCGCCCATTTCCGTGGGAGCAACGGGGCGAGGCGTGCCGTTGTCTGGGCCCGGGCGCAGCCTGGCGCGCGGACGCCGCGGGCGCATCCCGACGGATCGCGCCTCTCGGGTACCGGCGACGACAGGACCGTGCGCCGACGGCGTGCGACCACGGCGTGCGACCACGAACGCGAGACCACTGCGGTGAGACCACGCATGGAGGGAAGACGATGACGATCGTAGAGGCACCACGCACGCAGTTCCGGTGGACGCTGCTCTTCGAAGAGGGCGATGCGTCGATGCGTGACCTGCTGGGCGGCAAGGGGGCGGGGTTGGCCGAGATGAGCCGCATCGGGTTGCCCGTCCCGCCGGGGTTCACCATCACCACCCGGGCGTGCGTGGAGTACATGCGGGCCGGCCGTCGGTTCCCCGAGGGCCTGATGGACGAGGTGGCCGAGCGGCTGCGGGCGGTGGAGGCCAAGACCGGCAAGCGCTTCGGTGATCCGGCCAACCCCCTGCTGCTGTCGGTGCGCTCGGGCGCCAAGTTCAGCATGCCCGGCATGATGGACACCGTGTTGAACCTGGGGCTCAACGACCGCACCCTGGAGGGGCTGATCCGCCTCACCGACAACCCGCGCTTCGGCTGGGACGCGTACCGCCGGCTCGTGCAGATGTTCGGGAAGATCGTGCTGGACATCCCGGGCGAGCAGTTCGAGCACCTCATCCAGCAGGCGAAGCGGCGCAAGGGCGTCACCGAAGACACCGCGCTGGAGGTCGCAGACCTCCAGGAGCTGGTGGCGGCCTTCCGGGCGCTGATCAGGAAGGCGCGGGGTGTCGACTTCCCCCAGGATCCCCACGAGCAGCTGCGCATGGCCATCCAGGCGGTGTTCGACTCGTGGTGGGGCAAGCGCGCCATCGACTACCGGAACTTCCACGGCATCCCCCACGACCTGGGGACGGCGGCCAACGTGCAGGCCATGGTGTTCGGGAACATGGGGCCCGACTCGGCGACGGGCGTGGCCTTCACCCGCAATCCGGCCACGGGCGAGAAGGAGCTCTACGGCGAGTACCTGCTGAACGCCCAGGGCGAGGACGTGGTGGCCGGGATCCGGACCCCCAAGCCCATCAGCGCGCTGGCACATGACCTGCCCGAGGCCTATGCGCAGTTCGTCCAGGTGTGCGAGCTGCTGGAACGGCACTACCGCGACGTGCAGGACGTGGAGTTCACCATCGAGCGCGGCCGGCTGTGGATGCTGCAGACGCGAACCGGCAAGCGGACGGCCCAGGCCGCGGTGAAGATCGCGGTGGACATGGCCCACGAGGGCCTGATCACCCGCGAGGAGGCCGTGCTGCGCGTCGAGCCGGGCCAGATCGACCAGCTCCTGCACCCGCGCTTCGACCCGAAGGCGAAGGACGCCGCAGCGCGGGACGGCCGGTTCCTGGCCCGCGGCCTGAACGCCTCGCCCGGCGCCGCCGTGGGGCTGGCGGCGTTCGACGCCGACACCGCCGAGGCCTGGGGGCGGGCGGGCAAGCCGGTGATCCTGGTGCGGCCCGAGACCAACCCCGACGACGTCCACGGGATGCTGCACGCCCGGGGCATCCTCACCAGCCGCGGGGGCGCCACCAGCCACGCCGCGGTGGTGGCCCGGGGGCTGGGCGTGCCGTGCGTGGCCGGGTGCGAGGCGATCTACGTCGACCCCGAGCGCCGACAGCTCTCGGTGAACGGACAGGTCGTCAAAGAGGGCGAGTACCTCTCCATCGACGGCACCACGGGCGAGGTGTTCGCGGGCCAGCTCCCTGTCACCGAGCCCACCCTGGAGGAGCAGCGCGAGCTGCTGGAGCTGCTGGGCTGGGCCGACGGGTTCCGGCGCCTGGGGGTCTGGGCCAACGCCGACTATCCCCGCGACGCGCGGCGGGCGCGCCAGTTCGGCGCCGAGGGCATCGGCCTGACCCGCACCGAGCACATGTTCTTCGAGACCGACCGGCTCCCCATCGTGCGGCAGATGATCCTCAACGCCGCCGAGGCCCAGGCTGCCTACGACCGGGTGCGCGCCGCCGAGCAGGCCCTGGCGCAACAGCCCGACGACCGCAAGGCCAAGGCGGCGCTGGCCGAGGCCCGGCGGGCCGTGCGCACCTCGCCGGCGGTCCGCGCCTACGAGGACGCCCTGCGGAAGCTCGAGCGGCTGCAGCGGCGCGACTTCGAGGGACTCTTCGAGGCGATGGACGGCCTGCCGGTGATCATCCGGCTGATCGACCCGCCGCTCCACGAGTTCCTGCCGTCCCACGACGAGCTGCTGGAGGAAGTGGCAGGGCTGCGCGCGCGCGTGGAGGTGCTGCAGGTGCTGCGGCGCCGCGGCCGGCCGCGCAAGGGCCAGCTGTCGCTCGCGGCGCTGCGCGCGCTGCTGGCCGAGAAGGAAGCGGCCCTGCGCCAGGTCCGGGCCCTGCGCGAGGCCAACCCGATGCTCGGCCTGCGGGGCATCCGCCTGGGGCTCACCTACCCGGCGATCACCGCCATGCAGGTACGGGCCATCATCGACGCGGCCTGCCGGGTGACCAAGCGCGGGATCAAGGCGCTGCCCAAGATCATGATCCCTCTGGTCAGTCACCTCAACGAGCTGCGGGAGACCCACCGCGAGCTGGAGGCCGCGGCCCGGGGGGTCACGGCACGCCACAAGGTCACCGTGCCCTACAAGTTCGGGACGATGATCGAGATCCCGCGGGCCTGCCTGGTGGCCGGCGAGATCGCGCAGATCGCCGAGTTCTTCTCGTTTGGCACCAACGACCTGACCCAGACGATCTTCGGCATCTCGCGGGACGACGCCGAGGGCAAGTTCCTGCTGCGCTACGTCGAGCGCGGGATCCTGCCCGAGAACCCGTTCCAGACGCTGGACCGGGCTGGTGTGGGCGAGGCGATGCGGATCGCCGTGGAGCGCGGCCGTGCGGTGCGCCCCGACCTGGAGGTCGGCATCTGCGGCGAGCACGGGGGCGATCCGGCGTCGGTCGAGTTCTGCCACCAGCTGGGGCTGAACTACGTGAGCTGCTCGCCGTTCCGCGTGCCGGTGGCCCGTCTGGCGGCCGCGCAGGCGGCGCTGCGCGAGCGCGTCGAGGTGCGCAAGGACGTGTAGGGTCCGGGGCGCCCGGGCCGGCGGGGCGCGCCGGGGCCGACCCGCGATCGCGGGTGCGGGGCGACGAGACCACCCCGTTGCGCCCCCGGCACGCCCATGGGAGGCGCGTCGGGTGGGACTCGCCGCGAGAGGGCTAGTCTGACCCGCCGCGCTCCCAGCACCGCCATGGGATGCGCGTCGGGCGGCCGTCGAGCCAGGCGGCTAGTCCGGCCCGCCGCGCTCCTGCAGGGCCCGCACGATGTCGGCATCGCCCACGACGCCGATGATGCGTCCCTGCTGCACGACGGGCAGTTCGCGGGCGCCGGCGCGGGCCAGGCGCGCCGCGCACTCCCAGATGGACAGCTCCGGCGACAGCGTCTCCGCGCCCGGCGCGGGCAGGCCGCCTGCCAGGGGCCGCATGACGTCGGCGGCGATGGCGGTCGTGGGGCCCGGCCGGCGGCCCACCCATCGGTGGCCGGCGACCGCCGTCAGGATGTCGGAGTCGCTGACGATGCCCGCGATCTCCCCGGCCCGGGTGACGGGGAAGCGGCGCACGCGCAGCACGCCCATCCGCCGCGAGCACTCCTCGATGGGCGCCTCGGCGTCGATGGTGCGGAGGGGTGCGGAGGCCAGGGCGCCCACCGGCGTGCGCGCCGGATCGCCGCCCGCTGCCACCACCTTGAGCACGACGTCCCGCTTGGTCACGATACCGCCGCCGGGGAGGTCGGCCACCAGCAGGCTGCTGATGCCCGCCGCCACCATCTTGCCGACGGCCGCCTGCACGGTGGCCTCGCGGTCGATGGTGAGCACCGGCGCCGACATGATGTCGCCGACCGTTCGGGCGGGCCCGGACCGGTGAGCCCGCTGCAGCGCGCGGTCCTTGCGCACCCGGCGCACGTGCTCCCAGTCGTGGCGCGGCACCAGCGCGGTGAACAGATCGGTGTCGCTGACGACGCCGACCAGCGTCCCGCCGTCGACCACGGGCAGGCGGCGGACGCGGGCCTGCGCCATCACCTCCGCCACCCGCCGCAGCGGCCAGTGCGGCCGGGCCGTGACCAACCGCCAGGTCATGATGTCACCGACGGTCAGGCTGTGCGGGTCGAACCCCTCGGTGACGATCTTGGTGACCACGTCGCGCATGGTCACGATGCCGTAGTCGATGCCCCCGACGGCGGGCGCCACCAGCACGCTGGAGATGCCCCGCTCGTGCATCGTGCGCACCGCCTCGGCCACGGTGGCGGCGACCGGGACGACCACGGGCCGGGTGGTCATAACGTCGGCGGCCGTGAGCATCGTGTTCCCCCTCCTGCGCGCATCGCACCGCTGCAGCGACCGGTACGCCCATGGTAGCATCCGGTGCGCGCCGCCCGCCACGTGGGCGCGCCGCTCGCGCGCCCCATGCGGCTGGAGGCGGCCCCCAGGAGGCTTCGGGCGGCGACGGGAAGAGTGCCGCCAGCGGAGGTGATCGGCGTGCACGACGCGCGCGCAGCCCATCCGGGATCGGCCCCGATCCGTGTCGTCCTGCTGGGCGCCGGCGGGCGGGAGTTCCACAACTTCAACGTCTGCTTCCGCGGCCACCCCGGGTACCGCGTCGTAGCCTTCACGGCGGCCCAGATCCCCAACATCGCCCACCGCGTCTACCCGGCGGCGCTGGCGGGCCCCGGCTACCCGGAAGGCATCCCCATCGTGCCCGAAGAGGATCTGGAGGACGTGGTCCGTCGCGCGGCGGTGGACCAGGTCGTGTTCGCCTACAGCGACGTCTCCCACGAGCACGTCATGCACCTGGCCTCGCGGGCGCTGGCGGCCGGCGCGGGGTTCCGCCTGCTCGGGCCCAAGGAGACGATGCTGCGGGCGCGCGTCCCGGTGCTCGCGGTGGGCGCGACGCGCACCGGCAGCGGCAAGAGCCAGACCGCACGCCTCGTGGCCCGGCTGCTGCGCGACCGCGGCCGCCGGGTGGTGGTGCTGCGGCACCCCATGGCCTACGGCGACCTGGCCGCCCAGGCGGTCCAGCGCTTCGCGACGCCAGGCGACCTGGATGCTGCCGGCGTCACCGTGGAAGAGCGCGAGGAATACGAACCCCATCTGGCGCGCGGCATCGTGGTCTACGCCGGCGTGGACTACGCGGCGGTGCTCCGCCGGGCCGAGGCGGAAGCCGACGTGCTGGTGTGGGACGGCGGCAACAACGACTTCCCGTTCCTGTGGCCGGACCGGCACCTGGTGGTGGTCGACCCGCACCGCGCCGGGCACGAACTCCGTTACCACCCGGGCGAGACGAACCTGCGCATGGCCGACGTCGTCATCATCAACAAGGTGGATTCGGCACCGCCCGACGCCGTGGCGACCGTGCGCCGCAACGTCGCGGCCGCCAACCCCCGGGCGCTCGTGCTCGAGGCCCGCTCCCCGATCAGCGTCGACCACCCGGAGCTGGTGGCCGGTCGCCGGGTCGTGGTGGTGGAAGACGGCCCGACGGTGACCCACGGGGAGATGGCCTACGGCGCCGGGCTGCTCGCCGCCGAACGTCTGGGCGCGCAGATCGTCGACCCGCGCCCCCACGCGGTGGGCAGCCTGCGGGAGACCTACGCCGCCTACCCGCATCTTGCGCGGGTCGTGCCGGCGATGGGCTACGGCGAGGCGCAGCGCCGGGACCTGGAGGAGACCCTGCGGCGCACGCCCGCCGATGTCGTGGTGGTCGGCACCCCCGTCGACCTGCGGCGGTTGCTCCGGCTCGACAAGCCGGCCGTACGGGTCACCTACGACCTCGACGCCGAGACCGCGCGGGCCCTGGCCGAGCTCCTGGACCGGTGGACGGCCGACGGATCGCTCACCCCGCGGCCGTCGACGGGCTCCTGAGCACCGCCGCGATGCCCCCAGCTGCCGCTAGCGGCGCGGCCGCGTCGACGTGGACCAGCTCCAGGCGTGCGCCGGCTTGGCGCGCCAGGCGGGGCAACTCCGGGTGGTGTGCGAGGCGGGAGGGCTCGACGACCACCAGGTGGGCCTGGCGCAGTCGCAGGGCCTCGTCGACCGCCGGCCAGCCCAGCACCGCCCGCGTGCCCTGCGCCTCGAGCACGGCGGCCACCAGCTCGCGATCCCGCCGGCGCTCCGCCTCCACAGCGGCCTGCGCCGTGCGCTGCAGCATCTCGGCCAGGCCCTCGTAGCGCGGCAACGGCACCGTGCCGACCAGGGCGCGGCGCGCCTGCGGGGGCAGTGCCCGGACCACGGCCGCGGCGGCCTCCTCCGGCCCGCCGACCACCAGCGCCCCCAGACCGCGCGCGGCGAGGAGGCGCGCGGTCTCGGCGGCCACGTGCTCCCAGAACGCCTGGACGTGCGCGCGCCGCCGCGCCTCGAAGGGATCCCGCTGCGTGCCGCGCCCGGCCCCCTCTCCCATCCGGCGGGCGGCGGCCGGAGGTTTGCCGCCAGTGCTCCGTGTGCAGGTCCAGCGTCTCCTCCGCCAGCAGCGAGGCGTTCCCCAGGTAGCCCGCGGCCAACCGGGCGTGCCGGGTGTCCACGGCGAGGATCGCATAGGGCGGGCAGGCGTCGAGCGCCTCCAGCAGGGCCGTGACGTCGGGCAGTCCGAACCGCACGCGGTTGGGCAGCGGCACCTGCACGGGGTAGACGCGCCAGAGGTCTGGCGCGGCGAAGAGCGCGAGCCCGCGGGCGGTGGGCTTCCACGTCCTGACGTAGGCCGTCACGCGCTGCGCGAGCGGACGCGCCACGCGCCGCCGGGGAGGCGGGAGGTCGCGCAGCAGGTCGCGCAGGGCGTTCTCCAGCCAGATCAGGTAGGCGGGGCGCACGGCCTGGTGCTCGGGCACGGTGGGATCGGTGGCCAGCGCCACCGACAACACGTCGTCGCGGTCGCGCTCCAGCAGGTCGTCGAGGTCTTCTATGCCGGAGAGCAGGGACAGGTCGCCGGCCATCGCAGTCCTCCGCAGGACGGCTGACAAGGCCTTCTGAAACCATTGTACGGCGAGCGGCGCGCACCGGGGATCGGGCGCCGACCCGAGGGTCCCGCAACGCCCACCCGATGACACCGGCCGCCGACATCGGGCACAATGGAAGCGCGACGTTCCCGATTCCATCCCCGGAGGGCACGATGGCGCGCCAGGTGGACGAGGGGCGGTATCCCGCGCACCGCGAGGCGGACGTGGTGCTCCGCGACGGGTCCACCGTGCACCTGCGCCCGTTGCGGCCCGACGACGAGGCCGCGCTGCTCACCTTCTTCCGCGCCCTCTCCGAGCAGGCGCGCGCGCTGCGCTTCTTCACCCGCACCAGCGACGAGGCGCTGGGACCGCTGGTCCACAAGATGGTCCACGTGGACTACGTCCGGCGCTACGGGATCGTGGCGACCGTGGGCGTCCCGGAGCGCATCATCGGACACGCCATGTACGCTGCCCTCGACGGCGACCGCGCCGAGGTGGCGTTCGCCGTGGCCGACGACTACCAGGGGCGGGGCCTGGGCACGCTGATGCTCGGCCATCTGGCCGAGCACGCCGCCGAGCACCACATCCGCCTCTTCGAGGCCGAGGTGCTGCCCACCAACATCCGGATGCTCGACGTCTTCCGCGACGCCGGGTTCCCCACCGAGGTGCAGATCGTCGCCGGCGAGGTGCACGAGCGCTTCCCCACGGCGCTGACCCCGGAGGCGCTCGCCAAGTTCGAGGAGCGCGAGATGGTGGCCGCGGCCAACGCGCTGCGCACGTTCTTCTCCCCGCGGGCGGTGGCGGTGGTGGGCGCCTCCCGCCAGCGGGGGAGCATCGGCGGCGAGCTGTTCCACAACCTGCTGGCGTACGGGTTCGCCGGCCCGGTCTACCCGGTGAATCCCCGCGCCGGTGTCGTGCAGTCGGTGGTGGCCTACCCCACCGTGGAGGCGATCCCCGGCCCGGTGGACCTGGCGGTGATCGTGACCCCCGCCGAGCACGTCGTCGAGGCGGCGCAGGCGTGCGCCCGCAAGGGCGTGCGCGCGCTGGTGGTGATCTCCGCGGGGTTCGCCGAGACCGGCGACGCCGGGCGTGCGCGGCAGGCCGGGCTCCTGCGCGTCTGCCGGGCGAGCGGGATGCGCCTGATCGGTCCCAACTGCATGGGGATCATCAACACCGATCCCGCGGTGCGGCTGAACGCCACCTTCGCGCCGGTGGAGCCCCCGGAAGGGCGCATCGGCTTCATGTCCCAGAGCGGCGCGCTGGGCCTGGCGATCCTGGACTACGCGCGCATGCTGGGGCTGGGGATCTCCACGTTCGTGTCGGTGGGCAACAAGGCCGACATCTCCGGGAACGACCTGCTGGCCTACTGGGAGCAGGACCCGCGCACCGACGTCATCCTGCTCTACCTGGAGTCGTTCGGCAACCCGCAGAAGTTCTCGCGCCTGGCCCGGCGCGTGGGACGGCGCAAGCCCATCGTGGCCGTCAAGAGCGGCCGCACCCGGGCGGGCGCCCGCGCCACCTCGTCGCACACCGGCGCGCTGCTGGCCGCCTCGGACATCACGGTGGACGCCCTCTTCCGGCAGGCGGGCGTCATCCGCACCGACACCCTGGAGGAGATGTTCGACGTGGCCGCGCTGCTGGCCCACCAGCCCGTGCCTGCGGGCCGGCGCGTCGGCATCATCACCAACTCGGGCGGGCCCGGCATCCTGTGCGCGGACACCTGCGAGGCCGAAGGGCTGGAGGTCCCGATCCTCGCCGAGGAGACCCAGCGGCAGCTGCGCGCCTTCCTGCCGCCCGAGGCCGCGGTCAGCAACCCCGTGGACATGATCGCCTCGGCCACCGCCGCGCACTACCGCCAGGCGATCCGCGTGGTGGGCCAGGATCCGCACGTCGACGCGCTGGTGGTGATCTTCATCCCGCCGCTGGTGACCCGCGCCGAGGAGGTGGCCGCCGCCATCGTGGACGCGGTGCGGGAGCTGGACGGGACCAAGCCCGTGCTGTCGGTGTTCATGTCCTCGCGGGGGGTCCCCGAGGTGCTGCGCGCCTCCGACGTGCGCGTGCCCTCGTACCTGTTCCCCGAGGCGGCCGCCATCGCCCTGGCGCGGGTCGCCCGCTACGGCGCGTGGCGCGCCCGGCCGCTGCCGACGCCGGTACGGTTCGACGACCTGCGCCGCGACGACGCCGCCGCGCTGGTGGACGCCGCCCTGGCGCGTGGCGAGGGGTGGCTGCCGCCCGGTGACGTGCAGGCGCTGCTGGAGTGCTACGGCCTGCGGATGGTGGAGCAGCGCATCGTGCCCACCGCCGAGGCCGCCGCGCTGGCGGCCGAGGAGTTCGGCGGGCCCGTGGCCCTCAAGGCCATCGCGCCGGGTGTCGTGCACCGGACCGAGGCGGGGGCGGTGCGTCTGCACCTGGAAGGAAGCGAGGCAGTGGCGCGCGCTGCCGCCGAGATGACGGCTCGGTTGCAGGCGGCGGGCACGCCGCTCACTGGCTTCATCGTCCAGCGGATGGCCGCGCCGGGCGTCGAGATGATCGCCGGCGTGGTGCGCGAGCCGCAGTTCGGTCCCGTGGTGGCGTGCGGGGCCGGTGGCACGCTGGTCGAGCTGATGGGCGACGTGGCGATCCGCCTGACGCCGCTTGCCCGCGAGGAAGTCCGCGAGATGCTCCAGGAGCTGAAGTCCTACCGGCTGCTCACCGGGTTCCGCGGCCAGCCGCCCGCAGACGTCGTCGCCCTGGAGGACGTGCTGCTGCGGCTTGGCGCGCTGGCGCAGGACCTGCCCGCCGTGGCAGAACTCGACTGCAACCCGGTCATCGTCCACGAGCGCGGCGCCACCATCGTGGACGTCCGCGTGCGGGTGGCGCATCCGGAGCCGGCGCTGCCGCTGGGCGCCCGGCGGCGGTAGCGCCCGTGGCACGACGCGGATTCGCGGTGTCGCGGCGGCCGCCGGCGCTGCCCGGCGACTGCCCGATCACGTGGACGCTGCTTGCGGCCAACGCGGGCACGTTCCTGCTGGGGTTCGCCGGAGGCCTGGATGCCCTGCCTCCGCTGGCGTTCGTGGCGCCCCGGGCCCGGGCGGCGCCGTGGACGGTCCTCACGTACCCGCTGGTGGGCACCGGCGGGGCCCTCGGGGTGCTGCTCGGCGGGTACATGCTGTGGGTGTTCGGTGGCAGCCTCGAGCGCGCGTGGGGCCGGCGTGACTACGTGCGCTTCCTGGGGCTGGTGACCGCGGCGCCCGCGCTGGCGCTGTGGGCGGGTGGCCTCGCGATCGGACGTCCCGTGGTGCTGGCCGGGCCGTGGCTGCTGCTGGCGGCGGCGGTGGTCGCCTGGACCACCGTCAACCCGGCCGAGCGCCTCCTGGCCTTCTTCGTCCTCCCGGTGCAGGCGCGGTGGCTGGGGCTGGTGGCCGCCGTGCTGGTGTTCTTCTCGCTGCCGTTCCCCATGGGCGCGTTCGCGCTGGCCGGGTGTGGCGTGGCGCGGTGGTACGCGGCGAGCGGGCGCGTGGGGCTCGCCCCGCGCGCCCGCGTGCGCCTCCACGGACGACTCGCCTCCCGGCACCGGGAGGAGCCCCCGGTCGGATGGAACCCCATCGAACGGCTGCGGCGCTGGCGACGCCGGCGCCAGGTCGCGCGCCTGCTGCGGCGCGCCGGACTGCACGACTGACCACAGGAGGGCACGATGAGCGTGACGGAAGACCCATCCCGCCCTGCCCGCCGCCTGATGCAGCTGCGGGCCCGCGACATCATGACCACCCCGGTGATCACCGCTCCACCGGAGGCCACCGTGCGCCAGCTGGTCGAGCTGATGACGACCCACCGCATCAGCGGGGTGCCCATCGTCTCGGCCGCGGGCGAGCTGCTCGGCATCGTCACCGAAGGCGACCTGCTCTACAAGGAGCTCACCCCGCGCCCCGAGGAGCCGCCGGAGCTGGTCCAGCGCCTGCTCCCGTTCCCCGGCATCGCCGCCGCCGCCGACCGGGCACGCAAGGCCGACGCGGTCGTGGCGCGCGACCTGATGACCACGCCTGTCGTCACCGTGGGCGAGGACGCCACGCTGCACGAGATCGCCAACCTGATGACGCGGCACGGCATCAACCGGGTGCCGGTGGTACGCGACGACCGGGTGGTGGGCATCGTGAGCCGCAACGACGTGCTGAAGGCGTTCGCGCGGTCCGACGAGGAGCTCGCCCTGGCCATCCGCGAGGCCCTGCTGCACGACCTGTGGATCGACGTCTCGCGCGTGCAGGTCACCGCCCACCAGGGCGTGGTGACGCTGGAGGGCCGCGTGGAGCGCTGGTCGGAGCGCGAGCTGGCCGGGAAGTGGGCGGCGCTGGCCGACGGCGTGGTGCGCGTGGAGAACCGGCTCACCTACGAGCTGGACGACCGGCGGATCCCGCCCGAGGCACCCCGGCTTCCGGGCGAACGCGGGGCCCGGCCGTAGCCGCGGCCGCGTGCGGCCGGGGCCCGGCTGGCCCGCAGGAGCGCTTCTGCAGGACGCCGTAGCCCTTCGTGGGCCGGTCTGCGTCCCAAGACCCCGCCGCGCGGCCGGGCGCGGGCATCGCGCAGGAGCACGCCATCTCCCCGGGCTGGTCTGCAGGCCGGCACCACACCGGTGGGAGGGGACCATGCGATCCACGATAGGGTTGGTGGTGGCCCTGGCACTGACCGCGGGCCTGGTGGCCCACGGTGTGTCTGCCTCCTCCGCTGCCCCGCGGACCTTCAAGATCGCGGTGGTCTCCGACGTGGGCGGTCGGGGCGACCTCAGCTTCAACGACATGGCCTTCAAGGGCGGCGACGACGCGGCGCGGGACTTCGGCGTCCGGATGGTCGAGCTGGTGAGCAAGGTGGAGGCCGACTACGTCCCCAACCTGACCCGGGCGGCCCGGGATCCCGACGTGCAGCTGATCGTGGGCGTGGGGTTCCTGTTGAGCGACGCCCTGGCTCAGGTGGCGCGGCGCTTCCCCACCAAGAACTTCGTGGGGATCGACACCTTCGCGCAGTCCATCGTGAAGGAGAAGTTTGCCGCCCAGTACCCGTTGCCCAACCTCATGGACGTGGTCTACGAGGAACACAAGGGCAGCGCCCTCGTCGGCGCCCTGGGCGCGCTGCTGGCCGCCCAGTACGCCAGTCCTCACATCGGCGGCGTGTTCGGCATCGAGATCCCCGTCCTGTGGAAGTTCGAGATCGGCTACAAGTGGGGCGCGCGGTGGGCGACCGAGTGGCTGGCCAAGCGCCGGCCGGAACGCGCCTTCCCCTACCGCAAGGACTTCGTCCTGTGGACCTACACCGGGACCTTCAGCGACATCCCCAAGGGCTATGCCGCGGCCAAGGCCATGTACGCCAGGAACGCGGTGGCGGTGTACAACATCGCGGGGCCGCTGGGGCTGGGCATCAACCAGGCGGTGCAGGAGATCGCGCAGCGGCAGCAGCTGCGCATGGGACCGCCGTTCTGGATCGGGGTGGACGCCAACCAGGACTGGATCAACCCGGGCTTCGTGATCGCCAGCATGATGAAGCGCGTCGACCGGGGCGTGTACTACGCCACCCGGTGGGTGCGGGACGGGCAGTTCCGGGACCTGGTCCGCCGCACGCAGGGCGTGGTGACCCTGGGCATCGGCACCCGCGTGGCGGGCCAGTTGACCGAGGGGATCTCTGTGAGCACCCTGGACGACCTGGACGAGTTCATCCGGATGGGGGTGCAGGCGGAGCGCCTGACCCGCAAGAAGGTGCTGCCGGCCGCGCCCGCGGAGATCAAGGCCAGGGTCAAGACCATGCGGGAGGCGCAGCCCGCGTGGGTGTGGGAGGCGGTCGCGGAGCTGGAGAAGAAGATCCGCGACGGCCAGGTGACCGTGCCCCTGGCGGTCACCAAGTCCGACATCCAGCGGTGGCGCAACGACCTGGGCCTGGGACCGGGCGCCCTGGCCGCAGCGGCCTCCCGGCTGCCGCGGTGACCATCCGGGGCGCACGTCTGCCACCGTCGTCGCTCCGACAGGCGACCTGCAGCGCGGCCACAGCGGTGACCGCCGCGTGAGCCGCCGGCCTGCCACAGCGCAGGTGCGCGGCGTCGCCCCGACCATCATGTCGCGACGAGGGCCTCCCGGTGACTAGACCTGCACGCGTGCAGATGCGCGGGATCCACAAGGTCTACCCCGACGGGACCGTGGCCCTCACGGGCGTCGACTTCCGGCTCCACGCGGGAGAGATCGTTGCCCTCCTGGGCGAGAACGGCGCGGGCAAGACCACCCTCATGAAGATCCTCTCGGGCCTGTTGCGCCCCACCCGCGGGGAGATTCTGGTGGACGGCCTGCCCGTGCAGTTCCGCACACCGGCCGACGCCTTGCGGTGCGGGATCGGGATGGTGCACCAGGTGTTCACCCTGGTCCCGCCGTTCACCGCCCTGCAGAACATCCTCCTGGGGCACGAGGGTGTCGGGGTGCTGCGCGCGCTGCCGCAGGAGACGGCCCGGCAGCGCGTGCAGCGCCTGCTGGAGGAGGTGGGGTTGGCCGTGCCCCTCGACGTGCCGGTGGAGTCCCTGCCCCTGGGGGTGCAGCAGCGGGTCGAGATCTGCAAGGTCCTCTACCGCGCCACCTCCGTCCTCGTCCTGGACGAGCCCACCTCCGCCCTCACCCCGGTGGAGGTGGAGGAGTTCTTCCGGTTCTTGCGCGGACTGCGGGACCGGGGAACGGCGGTCGTGCTCATCACCCACAAGCTGCGGGAGGTCCTGGAGGTGACCGACAGCGTCGTGGTGCTGCGCCAGGGCCGCGTGGTGGGCGAGCTCGCCACCCGTGCCGCCACGCCCGAGAAACTGGCCGAACTCATGGTGGGCTCCCCCGGCGTCCTGCGGGTGCGGCGCACCCCGCGGCCGCCGGGCAGACCGGTGCTCGCCGTGCGGGCGCTGCGCGTCCGGAGCGACCAGGGGCACGTGGTGGTGCGGGATCTGTCCTTCGAGGTCTGCGAGGGCGAGATCCTGGGCGTGGCGGGCGTGGAGGGCAACGGGCAGAGCGAGCTGGTGCAGGCGCTGACGGGGCTGCGCCGACCCGAGGCGGGCGACGTCTGGCTGGATGGGGAGCGGGTGCCCTCCCTGGAGCCGCTGCGCCTGTACCGCCGCGGCCTGGCGCACGTGCCGGAGGACAAGGCGCGGTTTGGGCTGGCCCTGGGCTTCGACATCGTGGAGAACAGCATCCTTGGCCGCCAGCGGGAGCCCCGGTTCCTGGGCCCGCTGGGCCGGCTGCGCCGGTCTGTCATCGTCCGCTACGCGGAAGCACTGGTCCAGCGCTTCCGCGTGGTGGCTCCCGACCTCTGGACCCCTGTGCGCAGCCTGAGCGGCGGCAACCAGCAGCGCCTCGTGGTGGGCCGGGAGATCAGCAAGGAGCCCACGGTGGTGGTCGCCATGCATCCCACCCGGGGCCTGGACGTGGCGTCTGCGGTGCACATCCGCGAGCTGCTGGTGCGGATGCGGGATGCGGGCAAGGCCGTGCTGCTGGTCTCCGCGGACCTGGACGAGGTCCTCGAACTGAGCGACCGGATCGCGGTGATGTACGGGGGACAGTTCGTGGGCACCGGTCCTGCGGAGACCTTCCGCCGGGAGACGGTGGGCCTGTTGATGGGTGGAGTGGTGCCCGCGGGCACCGATGCGGACGCCGCGCGCGCTGCGTCCCCTCGCTGAGTCGCTGGCCACCGTGGCCCTGGGCCTGGTGGCCGGCGGGCTGCTGGTCTGGGCCTTCGGCCATTCGCCCGTGGCCGCCTACCACGCCCTGGTCGCGGGCGCGTTCGGAACCCGGGAAGACCTGCTGGAGACCCTGGCGTTCGCCACGCCCCTCATGCTCACGGCACTGACGTTCGCGGTGGGCATGCGGGCCGGGCTGTTCAACATCGGTGCCGAGGGCCAGATGTACCTGGGAGCCGTGGGCGCGGCCTTCGTGGCGGGCATGGTGCCCCTGCCACCGGGCATCCACCTGGGCGCCGCCACCGCAGCGGGCATGGTGGCGGGCGCGCTGTGGGCCCTGATCCCCGCGGCGCTGAAGGTCTGGCGTGGTGCCCACGAAGTGATCTCCACCATCATGTGCAACTGGATCGCCCTGCACCTGTCGATGTACCTGGCCATCACTGTCCTGGCCGAACCAGGGCGCGCGGAGCGCACCGTGCCGGCCTTGCCCACCGCCCGCTACCCCGTCCTCACCGAGGACAGCACGCTCACCGCGGTCGTGTTCGTGGCCGTGGGCGTGGCGCTGCTGGTGTACGTGTACCTGTGGGGCACCCGGGCGGGGTACGAGCTGCGGCTGGCGGGCGAGAATCCGGACGCCGCACGCTACGCGGGGGTGCGCCCCGAGCGCGTGGTGACCGTGAGTTTCGTGCTCGGCGGCCTGGCGGCCGGGCTGGCGGGCGCGAGCCAGGTGATCGGCCGACCTCCCGCGTGGTCCCTCTACGCTACCCTGGGCAACGTGGCCACCCTGGGCTTCGACGGCATCGGGGTGGCGCTGGTGGGCCGCAACCACCCGGTGGGTGGGGTGCTCGCGGCGGTCCTGTTCGGTGCCCTGGCGCACGGCGGCCGGCTGATGGAGTACGAGGTGGGAGTCCTGAGCGAACTGGTGCGGGCCCTCAACGGCATCATCGTGTTCGCCATGGCCATACCCGAGCTGTGGAAGATGGTCGGGAGGAGGCTGTCGCGGTGAGAAGGGCCGCCCTGACGTGGACCGCAGCGGTCATCACCGCCGCCCTGGCGCCACGGGTGCTGACCCAGGTGGGCCTGCCACCCGTGTCCCTGGTCGAGACAGGGTTGTTGGCCATGACGCCCCTGGCCCTGGCAGCGGTGGGCGAGTGCCTGAACGAGAAGGCGGGGCTGGTGAACATCGGGCTGGAGGCGATCTTCATGGTCGCCGCAACGGTGGGCGTATGGTTCGCGGAGGCAGGGCGCAGCGGCCTCGTGGGGCTGGTAGGTGGGGCCGCGACCGGGAGCCTGTTGGGCCTGGGCCTGGGCGCGGTGAGCGTGTACGGGAAGGCGGACCAGATCATCGCGGGCATGGGGCTCAACGTCTTCGCGCTGGGGTTCGTGCCCTTCCTGCTCATCAGCCTGTGGGCGTTCCCGGGCGTGCACGTGTTCCCCCACGAGCTCATGGTGCCGCGCCTGACCACGCCCCTGGGCCAGGTCAGCCCCGTGACGATCGGCGCGGTGGTGGCCGCAGTGCTCGCGCACCTGGTGCTGCACCGGACGGTGGTGGGGTTCCGTCTGCGCGCCGCGGGGGAGAAACCCGAGGCGGTGGACGTGGCGGGGCTCCGGGTGGATCGGCTGCGGCTCCTCACCGCGACCGTGGGCGGGGCGCTGGCGGGGCTGGGCGGGGCGTTCCTGCCCCTGGGCTGGTTCGGGGCGCTGGTGAAGGAGATCTCCGCCGGGCGCGGCTTCATCGCCCTGGCGTGCGTGGTGTTCGCGGGGCTGGAGCCGCTGCTGGCCCTGGGGGCGGCGCTGCTGTTCGGGCTCGCGGACGGTTTTGCGTCCGCGGTGGCGGTGACGCCCGGGGTCAAAGAGCGGGTGCCCTTCTACTTCGTCGCCATGATCCCCTACGTGGTCACCCTCGTGGTGGTGGCGGTGGTCATCGGCCGCAGGCGGTTCCCCAGCACGGTGGGCCGACCGTACGCACGGGAGTGAGGGTGCCGCGCCGCGGTCCGCGTGCCCAGGACGACGGGGCCACCCCGCCGGCGCGACGTCGCCGGCGCACGGCTAGGCGTCGGGCTGGCGCACCGTCAGCACCGGCACCGGGCTGTGGCGCACGACGTGTTCGGCCACGCTCCCGAAGAGGACCTTGGCGAGCCCGGTGCGGCCGTGCGTCCCCATGACGATCAGGTCCGCGCCGATCTCCTTCGCCACCTCCAGGATCGCGGCCCGCGGCGTGCCCTCCCGTAGCAGCGGCACGGCATCGGGGAACCGCGCCGCGAGCCGGCGCATCTGCTCCTCGGCCTCGGCCCGCACGCGCTCGGCCAGCTCGATGGTGGCCGGCATGGCGGCCATTTCGGGCGGCAGGCCGGCCAGGGCCCCCAGGCTCAGGTCGAGCACATGCAGCAACGTCACCCGGGCATCGAAACGCGCGGCGAGGCCCATGGCCCACCGCAGCGCCGGCTCGGCCCCGGGCGAGAAGTCGGTGGCCGCCAGAATGCGCTGCAGCCGTAGCGGCGCGGCATCGGATGGACCGGACGTCATCGCTCACCCCACGCAGGAAACTGCCAGCCTGCTCCATGATTGCACACCGCGGTCGCCGCATCCTCCGCCGCGCACCCGAGCGGCGGAATCGGGCTGCCGCCCGATGGCCGCGCCGGCGCCGCACGCGTACCCTGAGAAGGGCATGGCGCGGGGCACTTGACCGGATGCACCCGCGCGAGGCCGTGCGCGTCCGACCAGCGTAGGGCGCCGCTGGCCGTCTGTCCACACGCCTGGACGCGGGGGTGCAAAGATGCTGACCGCCGGCGATGTCATGACGCGTGACCTGGTGGTGGTCACACCTGACATGCTGGTGGAGGAAGTCGGCGACCTGCTCACGCGCTATCGCATCCACGGGGCGCCGGTCGTCGACAAGGACGGTCAGCTGGTGGGGATGGTCAGCCTGGTCGACCTGGTGGGGCGCGTGGGGGAAACCGCGCGCGACGTGATGAGCCCAGACCCCGTCACCGCCACCGAGGATACGCCGCTGGACGAGATCGCGGGCATGATGCTCGACCAGATGGTGCGCCGGATCCCGATCGTCGAGGGGAACCGCGTGGTGGGCATCGTGAGCGCGAGCGACCTGATCCGCGTGTTCCTGAACCTGCACGAGGCGGCCCCGGCGCGGGCCGGCGAAGGGGCGGCGCACGCTCAGGCATCCGGTCCGACAACGGGCGCCCCACGGCCCGGGCCGACTGCGCCGCCGGCCACGCCCCCGGTCAGGCAGCCCGTCGCGGGACGACGGGCCGCGGGCGCCCGACGG
>CAZGNA010000041.1:0-18142 GCA_964526945.1 uncultured bacterium | reverse complement strand
GGGCGCGCCTGGCGGCGATGTTCGCGTACGAGCGGGCGGCGTGGGCCGCGGGCATCGCGCCGGTGGCGGGGGTGGACGAGGCCGGCCGTGGTCCGCTGGCCGGCCCGGTCGTGGCCGCCGCGGTCGTGTTCCCCGAGGAGCGGCCGGTGCCGCAGCTGCGGGACTCCAAGCGCCTGACGCCCCCAGCCCGCCTGGCGGTCTACGAGCGGCTGCTGGCGTGCGGGGCCGCCGTGGGGATCGGGGTGGCCGAGGTGGACGAGATCGACCGGCACAACATCCTGGGCGCCACGGCCCTGGCCTGGACCCGCGCGCTGGCCGCGCTGCCGGTGGCCCCCGCGCTGGTCCTCATCGACGGGCACCTGCGCGCGCCGGTGGCGGTGGCGCAGCGGCCGATCGTGCGGGGCGACGCCCAGTGCGCGTCGATCGCGGCGGCGTCGATCGTGGCCAAGGTCACACGCGACCGGCTCATGGAGGCGCTGGATCTGCGCTACCCGCAGTACGGGTTCGCCCACCACAAGGGCTACGCCACGGCCGCGCACCTGGCGGCGCTGCGCCGGTGGGGGCCGTGTCCGGCGCACCGCCGTGCGTTCGTGCCCGCGGACCTGCGCCAGCACGCGCTGTGGCCCGACCCGTCCGCACACGACCCCGTGCGGTGAGGCCGGGGGGCCGGGCTCCGGGACCCTACGCGCGCCGGCCGCGCAGCCGCGGGTCCAGGAGATCCCGCAGGGCGTCACCCACGAAGGTGAAAGCCGCCACGGTGGCGCCGATGGCGAGGCCCGGCGCGATGGGCACCCACCAGGCGGTCAGGAGGAACTGCCGCCCCTGCGCCACCATGAAGCCCCACTCGGGCATGGGCGGCTTCGCGCCCAGCCCCACGAAGCTCAGGCTGGCGGTGATCAGGATCGCGTTGCCCGCGTCGGTGGCCAGCTGGACCAGCAGCGGGGCCAGGCAGTTGGGCAGCAGGTGACGGGCCAGCACGCGCGCCTCGCCGGCCCCCAGCGCCCGTGCGGCTTCGACGTAGGGCAGGTGGGCCAGGGCCAGCACCTGCCCGCGCATCAGCCGCGCGTAGCGCGGCCACCACGCCAGGCCCACGGCCAGGACGGCGTTGGCCATGCTCGACCCCAGGGCGGCCACGATGGCCATGGCCAGCAGAAACGACGGGAACGCCAGGAAGATGTCGCAGGCCCGCATGATGGCCTCGTCGACCAGGCCGCCGCGGTAGCCGGCCACCACGCCCAGCGGCACGCCCACCCCTGAGGCCACCAGCAGCACCACGCTCGCCACGGCCAGCGAGATCCGGGCGCCGACCATGACGCGGCTGGCCACGTCCCGACCCAGGTCGTCGGTCCCGAAGGGATGGACGAGGCTGGGAGGCTGGAAGCGCCGCTCGACCGCGATAGCGTACGGGTCGTGAGGCACGTAGGCCGCGCTCACCACCGCGACCGCCGCGATGGTGCCCAGCAGCACGAGCCCGGCCGTGGCGCCCGCGTTGCGGGTCAGCCGGCGCCACAGTGTCACCGGCCGCGGGCCCACGGCCGGCCAGGCCGACGGCAGCGAGATCACGGGCGCCGCGCCTGCCCCATGGGGATCAGTAGTGAATCCGCGGATCGAGCAGCAGGTAGCTCAGATCCACGAAGAAGTTCACGACGACGTAGACCAGCGAGAACAGCAGCGTGATCCCCATGATCGGCTGGAAGTCCAACCCCAGGATCGCGCGCACCGCGTACGAGCCGATGCCCGGCCACGAGAAGATGTACTCCACCAGGAACACGTAGGCGATGAGCGACGCCACCTGCAGGCCGATGACGGTCACCACGGGGATCATGGCGTTCTTCAACGCGTGGTGGACCAGCACCCGGCCCGCGCTCAGTCCCTTGGCCCGGGCCGTGCGGACATAGTCGGCGGTCAGCACCTCCAGCAGGCTGCTGCGGGTCATGCGGGTGATCACCGCCAGGTTGGCCACCGCCAGCGTGGCCGCCGGTAGGGCCAGGTGGTGGAGGGCCGAGACGAAGGCCGGCCAGTTGCCGGCCAGGGCACTGTCCACCAGCAGGAACCCGGTCACCACCGGGGGGCGGGGCACGGCGTCGCTGATGCGCCCGCCCGAGGGAAACCACCGCAGCTCCTTGTAGAAGACCAGCTGGAAGAGGAGGGCGACGATGAAGACGGGCATCGAGACGCCGAAGATGGCGAACGCCCGGGTGAGGGCGTCGGACAGGCGCCCCGCGCGCACCGCCGTGAACGTGCCCAGCGCGATGCCCAGCGGCACGCACAGGGCCAGGGAGACCAGGGCGAGCTCGATGCTGGCCGGCAGGAACGTCGCGATGTCCTCCCGCACCGGCCGCTGGTTCAGGATGGACCGGCCGAGGTCGAAGCGCAGCACGATGCCCGCCATGTAGCGCAGGTACTGCTCGTGCAGCGGGCGGTCCAGCCCCAGCTCCCGCCGATACTGCGCGATCTGCTCGGCGGTGGCGTTGAAGCCGGCGGCGGCCGCCGCCGGATCCGCGGGGATCACGTGGGAGATGGTGAAGGTCAGCAGCGACATGCCCCACAGCACGAACGCGAGGCTGACCAGCCGCCGAAGCAGGTACCGGAGCACGGGTCCGTGGCCTAGGAGGGGCGCTGGGCCATGGTCGCCTCGATGGGCGTGTAGGGCACGTCGAGGCCGAAGTGTGCCGGCCCCAACGCCGCCAGCCCCTGGGGCGTGCGGAAGGCCGCCGGCGCGGGAGCGACCAGCACGCCGACGGTGGCGCCCAGGGGGAGATCGGTGTTGGTGTAGGGCTCGCCCGTCTGGGCGTCGGCCACCATGATCAGGTCCGGGCTGGTGGCCACCGGGCGCCCATCGAGCCAGGCCGCGTGGTTCTCGTTCTTGTACCAGATGCGCAGGTGCCGGCCCCGGAAGGCGTCCCGGCCCGCGATCAGGGTGTCGCCGACCATGTAGCCCTCACGGCTCTCCCAGGGGTGCGCGGTGACGACGCCGGTGAACAGCACCCACCCGCCCAGCGCCGCTGCCGCCGCGGCCAGGGGGTCCTGTCCTGCGGCGCGCGCGGTGCGGATCGCCCGGCCGACGGCGAGCGCGCGGCTGAGGGTGCCGGGAATCGCGACCCGGCGCAGGTCGGCGCCGGTCATCAGGTAGCCGGCGTGCGCGCACGTGAGCCGGGGATCGGGCAACCGCGTGGCCATGCTGAGGAGTTTGCCGATGCGCTCCGCCACCGGCAGGCTGTGCGCTTCCCGCAGCACCAGCCGGTTGCCCCACGAGTCGCAGATCGCCACCGGGCACAGCGGGACGCCGGCCAGGGCCGCCGTGGTCTGGGTGAGCTCAGGGACCGCACGGCCGGCCAGGTCGGCGTCGACCGCGAGCACGCCCAGCCGCGCGGCCGCATCCAGCGGGCCGGCGGTGTTCCCGGCGCCGAGTTCGAAGGGCACGATGGCGGCCACCGGGCGCCCGGTGGCCGCCGACAGGTCCCGGACGGCCTCGGCGAGGGGCCGCTCCACGGTCACCTCACCGTACCCCAGCGCCGCCCGTTCCGCCGCCGTGAGCACGGGGGTCGGCGCGATGGAGCCCATGCCGAACGTGGTGCACACCCACGCGTCGTCGGGCACCTCAGTCACGTCCACCCACCCGATGCCCGTGGCCGCCGCCACGTGCGGGGCCAGGTACTCGCGCCCTTTGTCGGGGCGTCCGCCCCCGCCGGTCCCGAGCAGCGTGAGGCCGCGCATGAAGTCCTCCGCGTCCGTGACGGTCTGGATGCGCCCGCGGGGCATGGCGGCGCGCTACGCCTCCACCCAGAGATTGTAGAAGTCGGGCGGCAGGTTGAACAGGAACGGATGCCAGTCGAACCCGTGGAGCTTCTTCGACCGCCCGAAGATCTGGAAGAACTGGGCGCAGAAGATCGCCGGCCCGTCCTCGCGCAGCACCCGCTGGACCCGGTGGTAGTGCGGCCGGCGGCGCTCCCGGTCGGGCACCGCAACCCCGCGGTCGATGAGCTCGTCGACCTCGGCGTTCTTGTAGAAGGTGAAGTTCTGGGCGCCGGGGGGTGTCGCCGTGGAATGGTAGGTGCGGAACAGGATGTCGTGGGGGTCGTCGTAGGCCGGGTTGATGGCCCAGCCGTACATGTCGGGGCCGCGCTCCAGCGCGGTCAGCGCGCCGATGAAGCCGGCCGCGTCCGGCTTGTCGTCGATGGTGAGCGTGATGCCCACCTCGGCGAGGTTCTGCTGGAAGATCTGCGCGAGCTGCGGGTAGTAGGGGAAGAACGGCGAGATCGTCTGCAGCACGAACGCCCGCTGGCTGGGCCCCACCTCCTGGATCAGCTGCTTGGCCCGGGTGAGCTCGCGGCGGAACTGCGGCAGGGAGGGGTCGTGCGCCCAGATGCCCCGGGCGATCGGCCCGTTGGGGATGCGACCCTTGTTCAGCAGCACCCCGCCCACGAAGCTGCTGTAGCCGAAGACCGCGCGCATCGCCTCCCGGAACTTCGGGTTCGTGAACGGGCCGCGCATGCGCATCATGATGTGGATCTGCGCGGGGGTGTCGTGCTCCTCGATGACCACGTCCGGCCGCTTCTTGAGGGCGTCGGCATCGGTGATGACGATGCCGTCGGCCAGATCGGCTTCTCCGGTCTCCAGCATCAGGCGCTGGGTGGCCGACTCGCGCACCAGGCGCACCACGATGCGCTCGGCGTGGGGGCCCTGCCAGCCCCGCCAGTAGGTGGGGTTGCGGACGAACGTCACCTGCTGGCCCCGCACCCAGCTCTCCAGCAGGTAGGGACCGGTGCCCACGGCGTTGTCGTTGAGCCAGCGCTGAGCCAGGTCGCCGCCCTGGGCACGGGCCTGGGTGGCCGGGCTGATCATGTACGGGGCCTTCGCCAGGGCCTCGATGAACGGCGCGAACGGGTTCCGGAGCGTCACCCGCACGGTCAGCCGGTCCACCACGTCCACCCGCTCGATCGCCGGCAGGCGCGCCGCCGGCCCCTTGTTCACGGCCTTGAGGCGCTCAAAGTTCCACTTGGCCGCCTCCGCGTCGAACGGCGTACCGTCGGAGAAGCGCACGTTGGGGCGCAGCCGAAACGTGTAGACCCGGGCGTCGGGCGACGCGCGCCACTCGGTGGCCAGGACCGGCGCGATCTTGGCGCCACCTCTGCCGTCGGGGACGTAGTCCACCAGCGGCTCGTAGACGGGCCGCTGCGCGTTCTGCGAGTAGATGAAGTCGTTCTGGTGGGGGTCCAACGTGAGGGTCTCGGTGCGCACCGCGTAGACCAGCGGGCGGGTGGCGACGCGGGCGGGGGCCGCGGCCACCGCGAAGGGCTTGAGCGCGCCCGCCACCAGGCCGCCGGCCAGTCCGGTACCGGCCGCGGCCGCGGCGGAGCGGGCGAGGAACTCCCGTCGCGTCAGGGGGTGGTGCTTCTCGTCCGACATGCGCTTTTACCTCCTCGTACGCTTGTGCACTGTGCCTCACCGTCCGTGGAGCCGGCGCCGGCGGCCGCCCGTGTGGTACGCAAGGGGTCTCGCGGCGCACTCCCGCATGCCGGTGGCGGTTGGATTCCGCGCCGTGGGGTGGCGTCCTGCGGCCGCGCAGGCACGACGGCGATCGTCGCTGCGTCGGGGGCACGTCTGATCATGCTTCCACCCACAACCCCCAGTAGTCCAGGGGCTGTGCGACCAGCAACGGATGGGCCTGGAAGCCCTGCAGCTTCGTGGACCGTCCCAGGACCAGGAAGAACTGCGCGCAGAAGATCGCCGGGCCGTCGTCGCGGAGCATCCGCTGGGCTTGTGCGTAAATGGAGCGCCGCCGCTCCTGGTCGATGATCGTGGCGCCCTGATCGATCAACGCATCCAGACGCGCGTTCTTGTAGAAGGTGTAGTTCTGCAGCGTTCCGGCCGCCGTAGAGTGGTAGACGGGGAAGAGGAATTCGTGTGGGTCGTCAAACGCCGGGTTGACCACCCAGCCGTACATGTCCGGACCACGCTCCAGCGTCCGGAGGTTCCCGATGAACGTGGCCGCGTCGATCATGTCGTCGACCGTCAGCTGGAGACCGAGCTCCGCGAGGTTCTGCTGGAAGATCTGCGCGAGCTGCGGGTAGTAGGGGAAGAACGGCGAGATCGTCTGTAGCGTGAACGTCCGCTGGCTGGGCCCCACCTCGTCCAGGAGTCGGCGGGCCGTGGCGAGCTCGCGCCGGAAGGCCGGGAGGGACGGATCGTATGCCCACGCTCCCTTCGGGATCGGACCGTTGGGTACTCGCCCTTTGTTGAGCAGCGCACCTCCGACGAAACTCGTATAGCTGAAGGCGGCGCGCATCGCCTGCCGGAACTTGGGGTTGGCGAACGGTCCGCGCATGCGCATCATGATGTGAACCAGCGATGGCGCCTCGATCTCTTCCACCACGATCCCCGGCCGCGTCTTCAGGGGCTCGACGTCCACGATGGAGATCCCGTCGGCGAGATCGGCTTCGCCGGCTTCGAGGAGAAGCCGCTGCGTCGCTGATTCCCGAACCAGGCGCAGCACGATCCGCTCGGCGTGCGGGCCACGCCATCCGCGCCAGTAGGTGGGGTTGCGCACGTAGGCGATCTGTTGGCCCCGCGCCCATCCTTCCAGCAGGTACGGTCCCGTCCCGATGGCGTTGTCGTGCAGCCACCGCTGCGCCAGGTCGCCCGCCTCGGCCTTGTCCTGGGCCGTCGGGCTGACCATGTACGGCACCTTGGTCAAGGTGGGGATGAGCGCCGCGAAGGGCGCCTTCAGCACCAGCCGGACGGTGCGGGCGTCCACGGCCTCGACGCGGTCGACGACGGTCAATCGTGCCGCGGGCCCCTTGTTGACAGCCTTGACGCGGTCGAAGTTCCACCGCACGGCGTCTGCATCGAGCGGCGTGCCGTCGCTGAACCGTATGCCAGACCGCAGCCGGAAGGTGTAGATGCGACCATCGTTCGACACGCGCCACGCCTCGACGAGCAGCGGTTCGATGCGGGCCCCGCCCTTGCCGTCCGGAACGTACTGCAGCAACGGTTCGTAGACGGGCCGCTGCGCCCGTTGGGTGTAGCTGAAGTCGTTTTGCGCGGGATCGAGGGTGATGGTTTCGGTGCGCGTGACGTAGACCAACGGGCGGGTGGCCACCCGGGGCGGGGCGGCCGCGCCTGCGACCGGCGTGAAGGCCGACGCGATCGGTCCGCCCGCCAGCCCGACAGTGGCAGCCGCAGCAGCGCGGGCCAGGAACTCCCGACGCGTCAGGGCGTCGTGGCGGTCCTCCGTCATGCTCCTGCACCTCCTGCCTCGTCCGGTCCTCGTGCCAGCACTTCCAGGTAGACCGCAGGCTCGGGGCCCAGCGCCGCGCCCGTGTGCGGCACCTGCGGGGGGATCAGGGCTGCGTCGCCCGGTGTCAGCACCCGCACGTCATCACCGACCTGCAGGCGCAAGCGGCCGCCGAGCATGTGCACCAGCTGCTCCTCGGGATGCCGTTGCGGCGTCACCACCACGCCGGGGTAGAGGCGCACGAGCAGCGCCGTCATGGCGCGGCCCCGCCGTCGACGCAGCGGGAGGCCCGGCCGTGCGTCCTCCTCGGGCACCTCGTCCCACCGGAAGACCGTCCCCGGCGGGGCGGCGCCGCTTGCCGCCAGGGGGGCCGGGGTGACCACCTCGGCCCAGAAGTCGAGCGTGTCCTCGACGAAGGCCGGGTTGCGCTCCCGGAACCGCCGGAAGCCCGGCGAGGCGTCCAGCTCCTTCCAGTAGGCCTCGCGGTCGGTGACTACGATCTGCTCGATGTAGTCGTAGGGCAGCGCCCGGCGGTCCACGCGCTCGGGCAGGATGCGGTGAGTGCGGTAGTGCACGATCGTCGGCAGTTCGGGCAGCACCGGGTAGTCCTCCTCACGGATGAACCGCTGGTAGACCTCGTGGGGAACGCCGGGACGCAACCGGACCAGCACGAACCGGGTGGGCATCGCCATGCCTCCTTCAGGGGGTCGGAAGGTCGTCCACCGGACGGGCCGGTGACGCCAGCAGCTGCGCGGCGCGCGGGACGACCTCGGTGGCGAACCGCTCGATGGTGCGCTCGATGCGGCCGTCGGGGTCCATCGGGTACAGGACGAACGCCCTGATGCCGCGCGCTGCCATGCGCGCCACGCCGGCGGCGACGACCTCCACGGGTCCGGCCAGGGTCAGCGCGTCGACGAAGGCATCGGGCACCAGGGCCGCGACCTGGGCAGCGGCTTCGCTGAGGTAGCCGTAGGAGAGGCCGCGGACCGCCTCGCGGAGTTGCGGCGGCACCTCGAGCCCCGCCGCGACGAAGCCGGGGAAGTCGGGCTGCTGAGCGATGAGGCTGACGGCCACCGACCGGCGCATGAGGTGGCGGGCGACGGCGTGGTCGTCGTGGATGCACACGTTGATGCGCGCGACCAGTTCGACGGCCGCCGGATCACGGCCCGCCGCGCGGGCGCCCCGCGCGACGTGCGCACGGAAGTACGCCAGCGCCGCATCGGCGACGCATCCCTGCATCATCGCGCCGTCGGCGACGCGGCCGGCCGTCTCGAGGCCCCGCGGGGCGTTGCTGGCCACGTAGATGGGGATAGCCGGCCGCAGCGGCGCGAAGTCGAGCCTGGCGCCCTCGACCGAGACCAGCGCACCCCGGAACGTGACCGTCTCCCCGCGCAGCAGCGCCCGGATCACGTGGACCGCCTCGCGGATCGCCAGGGCCGGGCGGTCGCGGACGATGCCCAGCTCGCGGAACCCCGAGACCCCGGCGCCGATACCCAGCACGGCGCGCCCGCCGCTGACCTCGTCGAGGGTGGCGATGGCCATGGCGGTGAGGGCGGGATGGCGGGAGTAGGGGTCGGTGACGCACGGGCCCAGGCGTAGCCGCGTCGTGCGCAGGGCGCACAGCGTCAGCCCACCGTAGACTTCCCGGTAGAAGCGCTCGTCGGCGTACCAGAGGTCGTCGTACCCCAGCGCCTCCGCCCGGGTCGCGAGGTCGACCAGGCGGTGCGGCGCGTGCTGACCCAGCAGCAGCACACCCGTCCTGAGCCCCAGCGCCGGCGTCGTCATTCGATCGGCTCCGCCACGAAGTTGTCCGAGGGTTCGATGAACGTGGCCAGCTGCTCGCGCAGCCTCTGCAGCTCGGGCCGGGCCAGGTCCCGGCGGTAGGCCTCCAGGTCGGTGATCTGGATGACCTCGAGGTAGTCGTAGCGGACGTCGGCCTTGCGCAGCGGCGCCACGAGCCGGTAGTTGGTGTACGCAACGATGCTGGGCAGGCTGCGGGCCGTGGGGTAGTCGACCTCGCGCACCCATCGCTCGTAGGCTGCGGGGTCGACACCCGGCCGCAGACGCGCCAGGAAGACCACGACGGGCATCAGCCTCCTCCTCGGTGCCGCAGGGCGGCGTAGACTTTGGGCGCGGTGATCGGCAGGCTGGTCAGGCGCACGCCCACCGCAGCGTCCAGCGCGTTGGCCACCACGGCCGGCGGTGCGATGATCGGCGGCTCGCCCACCCCCTTGGCCCCGTAGGGGCCCACCTCGCTTGGCACCTCCACGATGAGGGCCTCGATGGGGGGGACGGTCGTCGTACGCGGCAGGGCGTAGGCGCTCAGGTTGTGGACCAGCGGCTGCCCGTCCTGGTAGGGCAGCTCTTCTCCCAACGCCTGCCCCAGGCCCTGGACGACGCCGCCCTCGATCTGCCCCTCCACCAACCGCGGGTTGATGGCGAAGCCCACGTCCTGCACGGCGACGTAGCGCAGCACGCGGACCGCGCCGGTCTCGGGATCGACCTCGACCTCCGCCGCGTGCGCGTGGAAGCTCGGCGAGTGGAAGGTCGGGTACACGTGGCCGCGCACGCACGTGGCGTCGTAGGGTGTGGGGGGCGCGGCGAAGACCCCGGCGGCCACGAGGCCGCCCCGCTGCAGGCCCAGCCGGGCCACCTCCGCCAGGGCGATCCGGCGGGCGGGCGCGCCCCTCACGACCACGTGCCCGTCGCGGAGCACCAGGTCGCCGGGGTGGGCCTCCAGCGCCCCTGCCGCCACCTCCACGATCTGCCGCCGCAGCGCGGCGGCGGCCACTCGCGTCGCGTTGCCGACGCTGAAGGCGGTGCGACTGCCCTGCGCGCCGTGATCGTAGGGCGTGGCCTGGGTGTCGGCGCTCACGATGCTGATGTGGTCGGCCGGCAGCCCCAGCTCGTCGGCGAGGATCTGCGCCGCGGCGGTGAGCGCTCCCGTGCCCAGCTCGGCGCACCCGGTCACCAGCGTCGCCGAGCCGTCCGGCTGCAGCTTGACGTACACGCCCGAGGGGCCACCGGTGGTCGTCCACCAGGTGCAGGCCAGCCCCTTGCCGCGGTGCGGGCCGGCGGGCTGCCCCCAGCCGATCGCGTCGGCGGCAGCGCGCAGCACCGCCTCCATGCTGACCCGTCCGAGCACCTGGCCGGTGGGACCCGCATCGCCGTCGCGCACGACGTTGCGAAGCCGCACCTCGAGGGGATCCAGCCCCAGCCGCCGCGCGATCATGTCCATCTGCGACTCGACCGCGAACGCGCACTGCGGGCCCGTGGGCGCGCGGTAGGAGCCGAAGTTCTGCTTGTGGGTGTAGACGGCACGCGCGACCAGCCGCAGGTGCGGGATGCGATACGGGCCGGCCAGCACCAGCGTCGCCACCGACGGCAGGCCCGGGCTCGACCCGCTGAAGGCGCCGGCGTCCAGCACCGCCAGCGCCTCCTTGCCGAGGATGACGCCGTCCCGGCGCACCGCCGTGCGCAGCCGGATGGACATGCCGTGGCGCGGGTAGGCGGCCAGGAACTCCTCGTCCATGGTCAGGGCCACCTTCACGGGGCGCCCGGCCCGCCGGGCGAGGAGCGCGGCGACGTGCTCGACGCCTACCCGCAGCTTGCCCCCGAAGCCGCCGCCGATGCCCGCGGTGATCACCCGGATCTGCCCCGGCGCCAGCCCGAACGCGTCGGCCAGCGTCTGCTGGATCTCGAACGGGAGCTGCGTGTTGGAGTAGACCACGAGCCGCTCGGGTGTCTCCCACACCGCCACCGCCGCGCGCGGCTCGAGGTACGCCTGGTGGACGGGGGCGGTGGTGAACGTGTCCTCGAAGACGGCATCGGCCACGGCGAACGCGTGCGCCACGTCGCCCCGGACCACCTGGGCTTCGCCGCAGACGTTGCCGAACCGCACGAGCTGGGGATGGGCGGCGTACGTCTCCCACGCGTCGTGGACCAGCGGCGCGCCCTCGGCCATCGCGGCCATGGGATCGGTGATGGCCGGCAGGACCTCGTAGTCGACGGCGACGCGCTCGGCGGCGGCAGCCGCCGCCTCGGGGGTGGCAGCCGCCACCGCGGCCACCGGCTGCCCGACGTACCGGACGACGTCCACCGCGAGGATCGTCTCGTCCTTGACCAGCCCGCCAAACCGCCGCGCCGGCGCGTCGCGTCCCGTGACGACCGCGGCGACGCCCGGCACGTCGCGGGCGGCCGAGACGTCGATGGCGCGGATGCGGGCATGCGGGTGCGGGCTGCGCACGAGGTGTCCCCAGAGCATGCCGGGCAGCGCCACGTCCACGGCGTAGAGATACCGGCCCGTGACCTTGGCACGACCGTCCAGGCGCGGGACCGATCGGCCGACGACGGTCATGGCCGCACCGCCGCGCGCTGCGCGGCCAGCCGACGGGCTGCGACCTGCACGGCCTCGACGATCTTGGCGTACCCGGTGCACCGGCACAGGTTCCCGGCCAGCGCGCGCCGGATCTGGTCTGGGGTCGGCTCGGGCACGTCCGCCAGCAGCGCCACGGCCGAGAGCACGACGCCAGGGGTACAGTACCCGCACTGGACCCCGCCGCACTCGACCAGCGCGTCCTGCACCGGGTGCAGCGCGCCGTCGGCGGCGATCCCTTCGATCGTCACCACGGTCCGGCCGTCGGCCGACGCCGCCAGGACGAGGCAGGACGTCACGGGCCGGCCGTCCAGCAGCACGGTGCACGCGCCGCAGGCCCCTTCCTCGCAGGAGGGCTTCGTGCCCAGCAGGCCCAGCTGGCGGCGCAGGAGGTCCAGCAGCGTGTAGTGCACGGGGACCTCCACCGCGTGGTGGATGCCGTTGACCCGCAGCGTCACGGGAACGGTCCGCAGAGGTCCGGCGGACGGGCTCATGGCGCTTGCTCCAACGCCGTGGTACCCGACGGCACGCGTGCGTGGAGCGGCCAGATCGCGGCGAGGCGCGCCGCGGTGGCCAGGACCTTCGGTGCGAGCTCGTGCTTGCGGGCCGCCGGCAGGCGGAACGTCGGACCCGACAGCGAGACCGTGCCGACGACCCGGTCGGCCAGGCGCGCCAGCCGCACCGGCGCCGCGACGGCGCCGGCGCCTTCGAACAGCTCCTCCTCGACGACGGCGTACCCGAGGCGGCGCACCTGGCGCAGCTCGCGGCGCAGGCCGGCGATCGAGGTGACGGTGCGCCGCGTGAAGGCCCGCAGCCCCTGGCGACGCGCGAGGGCCAGGGCCTGCGCCTCGGGCAGGCTCGCCAGGAAGACCTTGCCTGCGGCCGTGGCGTGAAGCGGCGCGAACTGCCCGAGCATCGACACCATCCGGATCCGCTGGTCGCGCCCCTCGGCCTTGGCGACGAACAGCAAGCGGTCGCCGTCCACGACGCCCAGCTGCACCAGCTCGCCCGTCTCGTCGGCGAGGTCTTGCAGGATCGGGAGGCAGACACCTGGGAACCCCAGGCGGTCAGCATAGCGCAGGCCCAGCGCGAGGATGCTCAACGCCAGGGAGAAGCGCCGCGTGGTGGGCGAGGCGACCACGTACCCGCGGACCACGAGGTGACGGAGCGTGCGGGAGACCACGCCCTTGTGGACCCGGAGCTGCCGCGCCAGCTCGCTCACCGTCAGACCATCGGGTGCCGCCGAGAGCGCTTCGACGATCGAGAGTCCCACCATCTGTCGCACTCCTGCGCCGGTGGCGCCGACCCGCCCTGCGCACGCTGGCGGCCGCCGCCGTGGGCGCTGTCCGAAAACCAGCCCGGATTGCAGCGGGGCGCGCCAGCGGGGGCGTGCACTTCACGCCGGCCACCAGCCGCGGCCGCGCGCCCGTCCGTCGACGGGAGCCGTCCCATCGCACGCACGGTTGCGTGCGAGCCGCCGTCCCCGGCCCAGTCCCATCCGCCACCGACGTGCGGGCACCGACGTGCGGGCCGCGCGGGTGACGCTGCGATCGCGACGTTGATGCAACTTTGTTGCGTTGAGCCTATTCTCCGTCGGGCCTCGCAGTTCCTCGCGGGGCCAGCGTCCGGCGTGACGGCGCGCGGGCTGGAGCACAGGCGGGGGCCGACCGTGGCTGTCCCGTGGGCCCGCGTCCGGTGCCCCGCGTGTGCACGTCTCCCCGCACGCCCGCGCAGGCTGTGCCGATGATCCTGATGAGACGATGTCGGCGCGCGTGGGGGGCATCGGCGAGGCGGCGGCTGCGGCCTGGTACGAGGCCCAGGGCTACCAGGTGCTGGCGCGCAACGTGCGCTGGCGGGGAGGTGAGATCGACCTCATCGTGCGGTGCGGTGAGCTGGTGGTCGTCGTCGAGGTGAAGGCCCGTGCCGGGTCCGGGTTCGGCCACCCTGCCGATGCGGTCACGCCGCGCAAGCGGCGCCGGCTCGCGCGGCTGGCGGCGCGCTACCTGGCGGAGGCGGGGTTGGCCGACGCCATCGTGCGGTTCGACGCCGTGGCCGTCCACCTGACCCGTGACGGCCGGGTGCGGGCCATCGAGCATCTGCCCGACGCGTTCAGCGCGTCGGGGTGACGGGGACGGGCGCGGCGCCGGGGTGCGCCAGGAGGGCGGCCAGTACCCGCGCGGCGGCCTCCTGCCCCTGGCGAATGCAGTCGGGCACCCCGAGGCCGCGGTATCCCGCGCCGGCCAGCGCCAGCCGCGGCAGCCCGGCCAGCGCCGCCTCGACCGCCCTCAGCCTGGCGAGGTGGCCGGGGACGTACTGCGGCATCGCGCGCGGCCACCGGACGACGTGGACGAGACGCGGTACGGCGTCGAGTCCCATGACGGCCCGCAGGTCGCGGCGCGCGGTCTCGACGAGGGTGGCGTCGTCGGCGGCGACGATGGCGTCGGCGCCCGCGCGGCCCAGGAAGCACCGCAGCACGACGGTGTCCGGTGGCGCGCGGTCAGGCCACTTCGACGAGACCCACGTGCACGCGGTGATCGCCAGAGGCTCGCCGCGCGCCACGACGAACCCGTGACCGTCGAGCGGATGCGTCACCGCCTCCCGGCGGTAGGCCAGCGTCACCGCGGCCGTCGAGGCGTAGGGCACGGCGCGTAGCGCCGCGGCTGCAGCGGGGCAGACCGTGGCGAGCAGGTCCGCGGCTGCGAACGCCGGCGCGGCGAGCACCAGCCCGTCTGCGCGGAGCACCCGGCCATCGTCCAGGCGCAGGGTGTAGACGGGCTGGGGGCCTCCGGGCGCCACGAGCTGCGCCACGGCGACGCCGCGCAGCACCTGCACGCGGTCCCGCAGCGACACCAGGAGCGCATCGACCAGCTCCCCCATGCCGCCGGCCAGGCTCAGGAAAACGCCGCCGTCGCCGGCCGGCACGACCTGTCGCCGCGGTGCTGGCCCGGCCGCAGACGGCGCCGTCCGCGGCGCGGCAGCACGCCGCCTGGACTGCGCCAGCCCGGCCAGGATCAGGCTGCGGTAGTGGCGCTCCCACTCGCACAGCTGCGGGAACGTGGCCTGCGCGCTGAGCGCCTCCGCGTCTCCGGCGTAGATGCCCGCCAGCAGCGGGCCGACCAGCCGGTCGGCTGTGGCCGCACCCAGGCGGCGTCGCAGCAGTCGACCGATGGACTCGTCGTCGGCTGCCTGGCGGCGCGGGAGCACCAGGTCGGCGGCGGCGCGCAGGGCGTCGGCTGGCGACAGCAGGCCCGCCCGGACCAGGGCGAGCGGTCGCGTCGGAATGCCCAACGTCAGGCCATCGGGCAGGCGTCGAAGCTTGCCCCGGTAGGCCACGTACACCCCGCGTCCTGGCCGTGCACTCACCAGCCGATCCTGGAGCCCGAGGGCTACACACAGCTCTCGGGCCCAGGGCTTGGTCGCCAGGAACGCGTCGGGGCCGCACTCCACGAGGCAGCCATCGACGACCTCGGTGCGCAGCTTGCCGCCTATCCGGTCGTCGGCCTCGATCAGGGTGCAGGCGATGCCGGCGGCCCGGGCTCGCGCGTCGGTGGCCAGGGCATGCGCGGCGGCGAGCCCGGCGATCCCGCCGCCGACCACGACCACGTGGGGGGCCGGCACACCCGGCGACATGCGGTCAGCCTGCGGGTGCGGGGGCGGCCGTGGTCTCGTGCACCAGCTCGACGAGCCGCGCCAGGTGGTCGGGCGGCGTCTGCGGCAGCACGCCGTGCCCCAGGTTGAAGATGTGCCCCGGCCGGCGTGCAGCCTCGTCCAGGACGTCGCGGGCCGCCGCGGCCACCACGGGGAACGGTGCCAGGAGGACGGCGGGGTCCAGGTTCCCCTGGATCGCCCGTGGCCCGATCCGCGCCCAGGCCTCGTCCAGCCGGATGCGCCAGTCCACGCCGATCACGTCGCCCCCGGCGTGCGCCATCAGGGGCAGCAGGCCCGCCGTGCCGGTGCCAAAGTGGATCGTCGGCACCCCCAGGGCTGCCAGCCCGGCGAAGAGGCGCTGCATGTGGGGCAGCACCGCCGCCGCGTAGTCGCGAGGGGCGAGCGCGCCCACCCACGAGTCGAACACCTGCACCGCCTGCGCGCCCGCAGCGACCTGCGCCGTCAGGTAGGCGAGGGTGGCGTCGGTCAGGTGGGCCATCAACCGGTGCCAGGTGGGCGGATCGCCGTGCAGCAGGCGCTTGGTCGGCACCAGGTCGCGCGTGCCCCGGCCATCCACCAGGTACGACGCCAGCGTGAACGGTCCGCCCGCGAACCCGAGCAGGGGTACGGGGCAGGCCCGCCGCACGAGGCGGATCGCCTCGAGCACGAAGGGCACGTCGCGTTCGGGGACGAACGGGCGCAGGCGTGCCACGTCGGCGGCGGTCCGCAGCGGCTCGGCGATCACCGGCCCGACGCCCTCGACGAGGTCGACGGCGACACCCATCCCGGCCAGCGGCAGGGTGATGTCGGCGAAGAGGATCGCGGCGTCCACGCCCAGGCGTTCCACCGGCAGCAGCGTGATCTGGGCGGCGAGTTCCGGCGTGCGGCAGAGGTCCAGCAGGGTGTGGCGGGCGCGCAGCGCCCGGTACTCGGGCAACGCACGGCCCGCCTGGCGCATGAACCACACCGGCGTGCGGTCGGTTGGCTCGCGCCGGCAGGCGCGCAGGAACCGGTCGATCATCCCGACCGCGGCACCGCGGCCTCCAGCGGCGCCCCCAGCAACCCCACGATCTCCCGCAGCGGCCGGTGCACGCCCAGGAGCAGCGGCGTGTCGCGCACGGTGTACCGGCGCGCCTCGGTGGCCCGCAACGCCTGCACCAGGTCCTGGAACGTCTGCAGGTCGTCGGTCTCGTAGGCCACGATGAACTCCTGGTCGTCGAGCCCGAACGAGTACGCCAGGAGCTGGCGCACCATGGGGAACTGGTGGCCGACGCGGATGTGCTCGGCCATCATCCGCTGGCGCTCCTCCTGGGGGGTCAGGTACCAGGATGTGGTCTTCACGAACGGGTAGACGATCAGGTACCGATTGCGCTCGCCCACGAACATCGCCTGTTCCTGCACCGTGGGCCGCTTGACGTAGACCGAGGGCCGCACCAACCCCACCATGGCGTGCGCCACGCGCAAAAACCGCCCCAGCCCGGTGCGCAGCAGGCTGGCGGCCGTCTCCTCGGCGACCTCCACCGACGGCGCCAGGCGCCACCACAGCAGGTCGGCATCGGCCTGCAGGCCGATCATCGAGTAGGTGTACGTCCGCACGCGCTGGGCGGCGGTGGCGGCCGCGGCCAGGAACGCCTCGGCGTCCTGGCGCCGGACGTCGTCGCCCAGGCGCCGCCACGCCGGGTCGAGCTGCAGCGCCAGCACGTGGACGGTCGTCCAGGTCGCATCCATGGCGGTCCTCATCCCTCCTCGCGCAGCCAGCACAGCGCGTCGGCGGCCGCGTAGGTGATGACGATATCGGCGCCCGCGCGACGGATGGCGGCGAGCACCTCGAGCACCGCCCTGCGTTCGTCGAGCCAGCCGGCCGCGGCAGCCGCCTTCAGCATCGCGTACTCCCCGCTCACCCAGTAGGCGGCCAGCGGCGCCGTGGTCGTCTCGCGGGCGGCGCGGATGACGTCCAGATAGCACAGCGCGGGCTTCACCATCACGATGTCGGCACCCTCGGCCAGGTCCAGGGCGATCTCCCGCAACGCCTCGCGGGCGTTGGGCGGGTCCATCTGGTACCCGCGACGATCGCCGAACTGCGGAGCCGAGCCCTGCGCGTCCCGGAACGGCCCGTAGAACACCGAGGCGTACTTCGCCGAGTACCCCATGATGGCCACGTCGGGAAAGCCCGCGTCGTCCAGCGCCGTGCGGATGGCGCCGACCTGCCCGTCCATCATGGCGCTGGGCGCGACGATGTCCGCTCCGGCGGCCGCATGGGAGACCGCGGTGCGCGCCAGCAGCGTGAGCGTGTCGTCGTTGTCCACCTCGCCGTCGCGCACGAGCCCGCAGTGCCCGTGGTCGGTGTACGCGCACAGGCAGACGTCGGTGATCAACACCAGGTCGGGATGGCGGGCCCGCAGCCGGCGCAGCGCGGTCTGCACGATCCCATCGTCGGCGTAGGCTTCCCGGGCCATGCTGTCCTTGGCCGCGGGCACGCCGAAGAGCAGCACGGCGCCCAGGCCCAGGGCGACCAGGCGGTCGACCTCGCGCTCCAGGGCATCGGGCGAGAAGCGGTACTGTCCGGGCAGCGAGGGGATGGGCTCCCGGACGTCGACGCCGGGCCGCACGAAGAGCGGCGCCACCAGGCCCCCGGCCTCCCAGCGCGTTTCGCGGACGAGGGCGCGCAGTCCCGGGGTGCGGCGCAGGCGCCGCGGCCGCTGGATGAGGTTACCCCGCACGGCAAGAGGCGACATCTGTGGCTCCTTTCGTCTGCAAGGTGGCGACCAGGGCGCCCAGCAGGCCGTCGACCGTGTGGGCGCGCGCGACGATCTGCGGCCGCAGGCCCGCGGCCCGCGCGGCGGCCGCGGTGACCGGGCCAATGCACGCCAGGGTGGCCGTCC
>CAZGNA010000040.1:0-18160 GCA_964526945.1 uncultured bacterium | reverse complement strand
TGGGGACCCTTCAAAGGGTCCCCAACGAAAGTACACAGACTACCGTACACTACCACCTGGGGCGTGCCCCTTGACCGCTTGCGTCTTTAGCGTGTAACTTACTAGACGTTTAGCAAGTTGCCACACTGCGGAAACCACAAGGGCTCAGTGCGGGCGTGCGGTGCAGGTCCTCTGGTGCCGAGCCTCTCGGGAGCAGACGATGTCGGTCGTCCATACGGGATCGCGACCAACGGGGCGCAGGCGGAATCCGGCAGCCACGCGCGAGGCCATCCTCAACGCGGCGGAACGCCTGTTCGCACAGAAGGGGTACGACGCGACCAGCCTGGGCGAGATCGGGCGCGCCGCCGGGGTCTCACGGGGGACGCCGGGCTACTTCTTCGGCTCCAAAGAACGCCTCTACCGCGCGGTGCTGGAGCGCGCGCTCGGCGCGGCCCGCGAGGTCCTGACCCAGGCGCGGGCGCGGGCGGCGGCTGCAGGTGGCGGGCCCGAGGCGCTGCTGGGGGAGGGCATCGCCAGCTACCTGGAGTTCCTGGCAGCCCGTCCCACGTTCGTGCGCCTGATCGAGTGGGAGACGCTGTCCGGCGCCCGGTTCCTTGGCACCTCGCCCGCGCACATCGGTGGCTTGCGGGACGCGCTGGCCCTGACCCAGGAGGAACTGGCGCGTGGCGCGCTCCGTCCGGCAGATCCGGTGCACCTGCTGCTGAGCGTGATGGGCATGTGCTGGTTCCCCTACGCGCACGCGGATGCGCTGGCGCACTCCCTTGGACTCGATCCGCGGGCGCCGTCGTTCCTGGCGGCCCGGCGGGCGCACATCGTCGACCTGCTGCTGCACGGGCTGCTGCCCCGCGGGTAGCCCGGCGCGTTCCCGCCGGCGCGCGCCGGCCGTCACGGGCAGGGCGTCCCGGGGGAGGCGAGGAGGCACGACGGCGATGCGCCAGCGCGCTCGAGAGCCGCGTGGCCTCGCCGGTCGGCCCCACAAGAGGTGAGGAGGGACGACGTCGATGCGTCGCTGGTGGATCGTGGTGGCACTCGGGGCTGCTGTCGTCGGCGTGATCGCGCTGCGCGGCCGCCAGCCGGCGGTGGCGCCCGTCGTGGCCGAGCCGGCCGCGGTGCCGGTGGAGGTGGCCGCCGCGGCGGTGGGCCCGGTGGCCCGGACCGTCGAGGTCACGGGGACGGTCACGTCCGCGCGGCTGGCTGAAGTCTTCCCCAAGGCCAGCGGTCGCGTGGTCCGGGTGTACGTGCAGGATGGTGCGCGGGTGGCCGCCGGGCAGCCGCTGGTCGCGCTGGACGCCGCGGATCAGCGCGCCGAGGTCGCCCAGGCCGAGGCCGCGGTCGCCGCGGCCCAGGCCCGGCTGGCTGCCCTCCTGGCGGGGCCCCGGCCGCAGGAGAAGCAGGTTGCGAGCAACGCCGTCGCCCAGGCGGAGGAACAGGTGCGCATGGCCGAGACCCAACTCGCCCTGGCCCAGGCCGCCGCGCGCCTTGCCGAAGACACCCTGCGCCGCCAGGAGCAACTCTACCGGGACGGCGCCGTCGCCCAGGTACAGGTGGACCAGGCGCGGCTGCAGGCGGAGGAGGCGCGGGCGCGGGTACGCACCGCGCAGGCCCAGCTCGACGCTGCGCGCACTGCCCTCGACTCCGCGCGGCAGCAGCGGGCGATCGTCGAGGCGGGCCCGCGCGAAGAGGAGATCCGTGCAGCGCGGGCCCAGGTGGCGCAGGCGCAGGCCGCACTGGCCTTCGCCCGGCAGCGGCTGGCCAACATGGTCATCCGGGCGCCGTTTCCCGGCCGGGTGTCGCAGCTGACCGCGAGTGTCGGTGACTACCTGGTGTCGGGCGACTTCGCCGGCCGGGCGGGCTTCGTGGCCATCGTCTACGACGACCGGCAGCTGGAGGTCGAGGTGAAGGTCGGCGAACGCGATCTGCCGCTGCTGGCCCCGGGCCAGCCGGCGGTGCTGCGCCTGGAAGCCGCCCGGGGGGTGCCGGTGCCGGCGGTGGTCCGCGTGATCTCGCCGGCCGCCGACCCGACGACGCGCACGGCGACGGTCCGGCTGCGGCTGCACGGAGCTGTCGACGCGCCCCCGGGGACGTTCGCCAGGGGCGAGATCGTGGTCGAGCGGCGGGAGCGCGCGGTGCTGGTGCCCAGGACCGCCGTGGTCGTCGACGGGCGGCCCGTGGTGCGCGTGGTCGCGGGCGACCGGGTCGAGGTGCGTCCGGTGGTGCTGGGGCTCGTCCAGGGCGACCGGGTCGAGGTGCGGAACGGGGTGGCGCCCGGCGAGCAGGTGGTGGTGCTGGGGCCCGAGGCGTTGCCCGACGGCACCCGCGTGCGCGTGGTGCAGCGGTAGCCACGGGGAGAGGAGCAGCAGGCCATGTCACTGTCGGCACTTGCCGTCCGCCGGCCGGTCTTCACGCTGATGCTCACCAGCGCCCTGATGGTTCTGGGGCTGGTGTCCTACACGCGCCTGCCCGTGGAGCTGTTCCCCAACGTGCAGTTCCCCTACGTCACGGTGACGGTCGTCTACCCCGGCGCGGGCCCCGAGGAGATCGAGCAGCTGGTCGCCAAGCCCCTGGAAGAGCAGCTGTCGAGCCTGGCCAACGTGCGCGAGGTGCGCACGCTGGCCAGCGAAGGGACCACCGTCGTCGGCGTGCGGTTCGAGCTCGGCACCGACCTCGACGCGGCCACCGCCGACGTGCGGCAGCGCGTCGAGATCGCCCGGGCCCGCTTCCCCCGCGACGTCCAGCAACCCATCGTCCAGAAGCTCGACATCGGTGCCCAGCCGGTGATGAACCTGGGGATGGGCGGCACGCGCTCGTCCCGCGAGCTGCGCCGGCTGGCCGACGAGGTGGTGAAGCCGCGCCTGGAGCGCGTGCCGGGCGTGGCGGCGGTGAGCGTGACCGGCGGGCTGGTGCGCGAGGTCCGGGTGGAGGTGGACCTGGACCGCCTGCGGGCCCACGGGCTGACCCTGGCCCAGGTCGAGGACACCCTGCGGGCCGAGAACCTCAACGTGCCCGGCGGCAAGATCACCGAGGGGCCCCGGGAGGTCCTGGTGCGCCTCACCGGGCAGGTGGCCAGCCTCGACGAGATCGCCGCCCTGCGCATCGTGCGTCGCGACGGCACCACGGTGCGCCTGGGGGACGTGGCCACCGTGCGCGACGTGACCAAGGATCCGGAGCAGTTCACCCGCCTGAACGGCCGTGACAGCGTCGGGATCAGCATCCAGAAGCAGGCCGGAGCGAACACCGTGGCGGTGGCCGACGGCGTGCGCAAGGCGCTGGCCGAGCTGCGCCGCGGGCTGCCCGGTGACGTCACCTTCGGGGTGGCGCAGGACCAGTCGCAGTTCGTCCGCTCGTCGGTAGCCGACGTGCAGAGCAACCTGGCCCTGGGCGCCGTGCTGGTGGCCGTGGTGGTCTTCCTGTTCCTCCACAACGCCCGCAGCACCCTGATCATCGCCCTGGCCATGCCCACGGCCGTGGTGGCCACGTACCTGCCCATGTTCTTCTCGGGGTTCACGCTCAACATCATGTCGCTGCTGGGGCTGGCGGTCTCGGTGGGCGTGCTGGTGGACAACGCCATCGTCGTGACCGAGAACATCAACCGGCACCTGGCGCTGGCGCCGACGCCGACCGAGGCGGCGCGGGTCGGCGCCGGGGAGATCGAGGCGGCGGTCATGGCCAGCGCCATGACCAACGTGGCCGTCTTCGTGCCCATCGCGTTCACGCGGGGCATCGTCGGGCAGTTCTTCCGGCAGTTCGGGCTGACGGTGGTCTTCGCCAACCTCCTGTCGCTGTTCATGGCGTTCACGCTGACCCCGATGCTCTCGGCCCGGTGGTTGCGGCCTCCCGCGCCGTCCGGCGGCCGCCTGGCGCGGCTCTTCGACCGGTGGGATGCGGCCTACGCGGGCCTCGCGACGCGCTACCGCGGCGGGCTCGCCTGGGTGCTGCGCCACCGCGGACTGACCCTGGGCGCGGCGGCAGCCGCCTTCGTGGCGAGCCTGGCGCTCCTGGCATCGCCGCTGGTGGGCAAGGAGTTCTTCCCGACCGCTGACACCGGCGAGTTCCGGGTGCGGATCGAGATGCCCATGGGCTCGTCGCTGGCGCTGGCCGACCGCGCCGTGCGGCGCGTCGAGGCCGTGCTGGCCACGGTGCCCGAAGTCGAGACCTTCTTCACGCTGGTGGGCGGGCAGCAGGCGGGCTTCGGGTTCCAGACGCCCGGCGCCCAGATCGGCGAGGTGTTCGTGAGCCTCGTCGACCGCAGCCGGCGTCAGCGCTCGCTGCAGGAGGTCATGGACGACGTGCGCAGCCGGCTGCGGGATCTACCCGCGGCCAAGGTCAAGGTGTCGCCGGGCGGTGAGATGGGCGGCCAGGCTCCGATCCAGGTCGAGGTGGTGGGGCCCGATGGGACGCAGCTGGCGGCGCTGGCCGCGCGCGTCGAGCAGATCGTGCGCGCGACCCCCGGCACGATCAACGTGGACAACACCCTGGCCCCGGGCAAGGGCGAGCTCCAGGTGGTGCTCGACCGCGAGCGCGCTGCGCGGCTGGGGCTCAACGCGGCGCTGGTGGGCAGCGCGATCCGCACTGCCGTCGAGGGCGCCGCGGTCACGCGCTACCGGGTGGGCGGCGACGAGGTGGACATCACCGTGCGCGCCCGCCCCGAGGACCGCGCCGCCGCCGCGCGCCTGGGCGAACTGGCCGTGGGCGTGGCGCCCGACGGCACGCCGATCCGCCTGCGCGACGTGGCCGCCGTGCGCGAGGCACGGGGGCCGGCGTCGATCATGCGCAAGAACCGGGTGCGCATGGCGCTCGTCACCGCCGACCTGGCCGGGCGCCCGCTGGGCGCGGTGGTGAACGACATCGCCCGCCAGACCGCGGCGCTGGCGCTGCCCCCGGGCTTCGCCGTCAACTTCGCCGGCGAGGCGCAGTTCCAGGCCGAGTCGTTCCGCGACCTGCTGCTCTCGCTGGCGCTGGCTGTCGTGTTCGTCTACATGGTGATGGCGGCGCAGTTCGAGTCGTTACTGCACCCCTTCGTGATCCTGTTCACGCTGCCGCTGGCCGCGGTGGGGGTCTTCCCGTTGCTGGCGGCCACCGGCATCCGGGTGAGCATCATGTCGCTGCTGGGCATCATCATGCTCACCGGCATCGTGGTCAACAACGCCATCCTCCTGGTGGACTACACCAACCGGCTGCGGGCGCGCGGTCTACCCCGGCGCGATGCCCTGCTGGAAGCCGGCGCGACGCGCCTGCGGCCGATCCTCATGACCTCGGTCACGACGATCCTGGGCGGGCTGCCCGTGGCGCTGGGGCTGGGCACGAGCGGGGCCGAGTGGCGCCGGCCGCTGGGGATGGCCGTGCTGGGCGGGCTGACCACCTCGACGTTCCTCACGCTGTTCGTGATCCCCGCGGTGTACGGCCTCGTCGACGATCTGGTCGCTCGCGTGCGCCGCCGGCGGGAGCCGGTGCGGGACGGGCAGGAGCGGCCGCCGGTCCCGGTGGCGGGCGGCGGCGAGGGCACGTGAGGCGCGCACCTGCCGTGGAGGTGCCCGCACGCGTCGTCCCGACGGCGCGTCCGATGGGGGAAGCTCCCGTGTGGGACCAGCATCTATTCGCGCACGGCAGCACCGCCGTGGGCGCGCGTGCGCGATGCGGGTGACGTCGCCGGCATCCAGGTGGTGCAAGACAGCACCCGCCACGGGCGTGCGTGCACGTGTCCTTCAGGAGTGCCGGGTGCTATAATGGCCGGTGGTGCGCCCGTAGCTCAGCGGATAGAGCGGCGGCCTCCGGAGCCGTAGGTCGGGGGTTCAAGTCCCTCCGGGCGCGCCAGTATCCTGCATCGCGCGTGCAGGACGCTACCGCATGTTCCCCGTGTGTCCCAACGAGTAGCGGCCGGGCTGCGGCCAGTACGTGAGGCCATGGGGCCCGGGTCCCACCGGAATCCGGGCCAGCAGCCGCCCGGTGGCGGTGTCGAAGGCGTACACCTCGCTGTCGTACCGGCCCGAGAGCCACAACTGCCGTCCGTCGGCCGACACGTTGCCCATGTCAGGACTTCCGCCACCGGGCACGGGCCAGAGGGCCACGACCCGGCGCGCGGCGGGATCGACGACGGCCACCGAGCCCGGGCCCCGACGGCCGCCGAAGACCGTGGTCCATCCGCGGTTGGCGACGTAGAGGTAACGTCCATCGCGACTGGGGTAGATGCCGTGGGCACCGGTGCCCGTTGCCAGGAATCCCACCGCCCGCAGACGATCCCCATCGACGAGGTGCACGCCGCCCGCCACCATGTCGGCCACGACGAACAGACGCCCGTCGGGCGCCAGCCGCACGTCCTGCGGCATCCCGCCCACGTCCAGCACGCCCAGCACCCGGTGGGACATCGTGTCGAGCTTGACCACCCGTCCCGCAAACTCGCAGGTGAGGAGCAAAAAGCGGCCATCGGCCGAGAAGTCGATGTGGTTTGCGCCGGGGCAGGGGACTGGGATCGAGCCCTCCAGGGCCATCGTGCGCGGGTGGCGGAGGTCGAGGCGCTGGCGTGCCTCGGCCACGACCATGGCAAAGGCGCCGTCCGGCGTGAAGTAGAGGTTGTAGGGGTCGTCGACCGGGACCGCCCGCCCCGTGCGTCCGGTGGCCGGATCGAGCGGGGTCAGGGTACCGCTCCCGTTGTTGTTGACCCACAGCGTCGTGAGATCGTAGGCCGGGACCACGTGCTGCGGGCTCTTTCCCACCCGAATCCTGGTGACGACCTGGAAGGTCGCGGGGTCGATGATGCTGACGGTGTGCGAGAGGCTCTCGGGTACGTACACCCGCGCGGGCAGGCGCGCCAGCCTGCTCTGCAACCGATCCGCCGCGGCCTCGCGGTAGACGTGCTGCGCATCGGTCACCGGCGGCATCCCGGGCAGCGGCGCAGCGACGCCTGGCGACGGTGGGGGCAGCCCCGGGCGGGAGGGCCGCGACATCGGCTGTCGGGCGCAGGCTGTCGCCAGGAGAGAGAGGAGCAGCAGCAGGAACGCCGGGCGTCGCACGGTGTGGTCCACATACTTCGACCTTTCGACGCGCCGTTTCCTGCGCGGCGCAGCCCGTTTTGCGGGCCCGGGTTCTCGTCGCCGGGCCTCGTCCAGGGGGTCGTGGCGCTCGCACAGGCGCGTGTGCCTTCCCTGCGGGACCGGGTCCTGGCCGACGGTGCTCGATGCGGCGGTGGGCTTGCAGAACGCCGCGCGGTGTGCTTCCAATGGATGGGGGAGGCCGCGAGGGTCGCCGGGACGCACGGGAGGTGATGAGGGATGGTCTGGGCTAACGTGGTCAACGCGTTGGTCGGGATCTGGTTCATCATCGCACCGTTCGTCCTCGCGTACAGCGACCAGCGCGCCGCACTCTGGCTGAGCGTGCTGGGCGGTGCGATCCTCCTGGTGCTGGCCGGGTGGGCTGTCGTCAACGAGGCGGCTCGCAAACAGCGGTGGATCCAGTACGTCAACGGCCTCGTGGGGATCTGGTTCATCATCTTCCCCTACGTCTTCGCCCTGACCGCGCGGCCGAACGTCACCTGGACCTCCGTGGTGGGCGGGCTGATCGCGCTGGTGCTCAGCGCCTGGCTGGCGTTCAGCGTCTTACCCAAAGAGGTCCACGCCTGAGGCCGTCCCCGGCGACCCCCGGCTTCCCCGGTGCTCCTGGCGCCTTCCTCGGATGCCGTCCCGTGCAGGAGCACCGGCTGCGCGTGCGAACTTCTTAGTGACACTGGATATCCCTTACGGCACCGGCGACGTCGGCTGCTGGGGCACGCAGTGTTCTGCGCGCCCCCATTCGTCGGCGAGACGCTTCTTGCGCTGTCTTGAGATGATCGCCACTGGGGCGTGGCCCTGACCGCCATCGTGGGGGCGTCACCGCGGGGGTCTAGCCGGCTGTCCGGCGGGGAATGCCCTCAGGGGGGGTGACGATGGCCGCGATGGTGCCGTCGATCGACGAGCTGGCCGCGGTGTACGCCCGCACGCGTGCACCCGAGGTGCGGGCGCGGCTGGTGGACGCCTGCCTCCCGCTGGTGGAGGCTCTGACCGCGCGGTTCCGGCGGATTCCGGGCGAGGCCGAGGACTTGCGCCAGGTGGGCTACCTGGGGCTGCTGCAGGCCCTGGAGACCTACGATCCCACCCGCGGGGTGCACTTCACCACCTACGCCCGCCCGATCGTCCGCGGCCACCTCAATCACTACCTGCGCGACATGATCGGCACCATTCGGAAGCCACGCTGGCTGCGGGCCATCGAGCGGGATCTCGCAGCGCACGCGGAGCGCTTCGTGGCCACCCATCGCCGCTACCCGAGCCTGGAGGAGCTGGCCGCGGCGCTCAACGTCACGGAAGCGGGTCTGCTGGAGATCCTGCGCGCCCGCGCCGCCGTCCGGACTACCTCGCTGGACGCGGACGAGGAGGACGAGGACGAGCCCGACATCGACCGCCGGCTGATCCGCCACCGGGCGTACGCGTCGTTTCAGCTGCCCATCGAGGATCGCATCGCGCTGTACGACGCCATCGACCGGCTGAGCGCGTTGCAGCGCCGCGTGATCTACCACCTGTTCTTCCACGACCTCACCCAGACGGTGGCGGCGGCGCGCCTGGGCATCTCGCAGAAGCACGTGTCGCGGGTGCTGGCGGCAGCCCTGACGCGGCTGCGCCAGCACCTCGCGCCCCCCTGAGTCGAGCCACCTCGTGACAGGCGGATCCGGGCTACCTCCACGCGCGCGTGTCGACGCCATGCCCCATCCATCGATTCGGGACGACTACCGCTCCATCGTGCGGGCGTGAAGGCGGCGGGCCCGCGTCGCGCGCGTGGGCCGCGGGGCGGCCGGCGACAGGGCAGGGAGGGGCACGCTCCCGGCGAAGCCTTTTGGCCGATGACGGAACCAATTCGCTGCCCTTTCTGTGGCCATCCCGCCGAACCCCTCGGGTCGTGCCGGCTGCTGTGCCGGCGGTGCCGGCGGATCATGGGCACCTGCGGCGACTGATCGCATGGTCGGGCCCCTCCCCCAGGTGCTCTACGGCCCCTCGCGGGTCGCCGTGGGTCGCGGGGCGCTCGAGCGCCTGGCCGATGTTCTCCGCGGGCTGGGGGTCGCGCCCGGGCGCGTGCTGGTCGTCACCGACGCGACGCTCGCCCGGCTGGGTCTGGCCACGCGCGTGATGGATCTGCTCACCGCGGCAGGCTTCGAGGGCAGCGTCTTCAGCGACATCTCCGGCGAGCCCACCGACGAGGTGGCGGAGGCCGCAGCCGACCGCGCGCGGCAGGTCCGGCCGGTGGCGGTGGTTGGCGTCGGCGGGGGAAGTGCGCTGGACGTGGCCAAGCTGGCCGCGGTGGCGCCGACGAACCCCGGCGCGATGGTGGAGTACTTCACCGGCCGCGCGTTTGGCGCGCCCCCGGTGCCCCTCGTGCTCGTCCCGACCACTGCCGGCACGGGCGCCGAGGCCAGCCGCAACGCCGTCGTCACCCGCGGCGGGGTGAAGGTGTTCACCGGCGGCCCGCAGCTGGTCGCGCGTGCGGCGATCCTCGACCCCGACCTCACGGTGAGCCTGCCGCCCGCGGTCACGGCGTGGACCGGGATGGACGCCATGAGCCACTGCCTGGAGGCGATGCTCTCCACCAACGCCACGCCGCTGACCGATGCCGTGGCCGCCCAGGGCCTGCAGCTCGTCCGCACGTTCCTGCCCCGCGCGTACGCCGACGGTGCCGACATGGCGGCGCGGGCGCAGATGCTGGTGGCCGCGTTCCTCGGCGGGCTGAGCCTGAACGCCGGCATGGTGCTGGGGCACTCGATCGCCTACACGCTGGCCAACCGTCTGCATCTGGCCCACGGGCTGTCGTGCGCGCTGGCGCTGCCGGCGTGCATCGCCTACAACGCGGCGGCGGGGGCGCTGCACGGGATCGCCCGTGCCCTGGGCGTGCCCGACGACCCTGCTGCGGTGCTCCGCGACGTGCTCCGGCTCGAAGCCGACGTGGGGATTCCGACGGCATGGCGCGACGTGGGCGTGCGGACCGCCGACCTCCCCGCCATGGTCGACGAGTGCCTGACGCGGTATCCGCGGCCGAACAACCCGCGGCCGCTGGAACACAAGGCGCTGCTGCGGCTCTACGAGCGCGCCTGGGCGGGCGCGCTGCTGGACTGAGGGCTGCTGGCTACGGGCGTCCGGCCAGGTAGGCGCCCTGGGCAACCAGGGCGAGCTGCACCTGCCGCATCAGGGCCGGTGTCGCGGCCACGGCGTGGGGTGTGCACGCGTGCTGCGCGCACAGGGCTGCGGCCACGCCGGCCGCCTGCCCCAGGGCCATGACCGTCGGCACGACGCGCGCCGAGCCGTGCGCCTCGCTGGTGGCGGAGAACGCCCGCGAGGCTACCAGCAGGTTTGCGACGCCCAGGGGGACGATGGCCCGAAAGGGGATCGTGTAGACGTGGGCCACCGGCAGAAACGGGTTGCGCCAGTTGGCGTGGTAGGGATGCAGGTCGATCGGGTAGGACGCCACGGCGATGCGGTCGTCGAAGACGCGCTCGGCGCGGATATCGTCCGCGGTGAGCGTGTACAGGCCGGCCACGTGTCGCGTCTCGCGCACGTACAGCGCCGGCGCGTGGTCCACCAGGCGCGCGGCGTCGAACCCGGGTACGGTCGCCCGCAGGTATGCCGCCAGGCGCGGCAGCTCGGCGCGCGCGATCTGCAGCCCCGCGGCCACCGAGGCGGGGTCGAGGCCATCGACCTCGGTGACGTTCAGGGCGTTGATTAGGACCGTGCCGTCGCTGTGCCGGGCCAGGTTCAGCGGGTACAGCACCACCCGCGGATGGCCGGGCCGGTAGTCCACCGCGATCTCCGGGTAGCCCCAGGCGGTCCGCTCGGCCACGCCCCAGGTCACGCTGTCGCCATCGTCCGCACGGGCCGCGATGTCCGTCCGCAGGCGCTCCCAGTCGACGCCCGCCACGCGGAAGATCAGCGTGGCGGCCTGCATCCACCGTTCGCCGCCCTGGTAGCCGGCGCGCCCGACCTCGAACGGCACGCCCGCCGCGGCCGCGACGTCGCCGTCGTCGGTGGCGTCCACGACGTGGCGCGGGAGGATACGTGTGGCCCGGCGCCACGGGCGCGCCACGAGGTCCACGGCGGTGATCCGGCCCTGCACCACGTGGACGCCCGCGACGGACGTCTCGAGGCTGGCGCGCGCCCCGGGATGGCGCGCCAGCAACCGCCCGAGCACGCGCGGGGCCGCCTCGGGGTCGAAGGAGATCCCGAGCGCCTCCAGCACCTCCGGGAAGATGCCGCGGACGAGTGGCTCGCCGTTGGGTCCCAGGCTCAGATCGAAGGTGGTGAGCCACGCGTACGTGAGGATGCCGCCCAGACGGTCGGCCGGCTCCACCAGCAGCACCGAGGCGCCCGCACGGGCAGCCGCCACCGCAGCAGCCACCCCGGCCGGCGTGCCACCGACGACCAGCACGTCCACGCGCTCGACGGGCAGCATCGCGGGCGTGGTGGGCGCTGTTGCGCCCGCGACCACCAGGACCACGACGCAGCTGACGGTGACGGCGAGGAGAAGCCCACGCATCGGCCTCCACGGGTGTTCTCCGATGCCGGCAGGTGCCCTTCTCGCGGAACCGGCGGCGTGCCGGGGGCGCTGCAGTGGCAGGGGCGCGCTGGCGTGGCGTGGAACGAACACCTGGGCCCCGGCAGTCACGGTTCGCGGAGTGCGCGCATGTTGGGAGCGATCCACGCCAGTCCTCTCCTGCTCTATGGCGCCCTGGCGGGCAATCTGGTGCTCGTGGTGGCTGCGGCGCTCGCCATCCCAGGCAACCGCCCGCTGGGCGGGTGGTTCTGGGGCACGGTGCACCTGGTGGCGGCGCTGGTTGTCCTGCAGGCCGTCGCGGGGCTCGGGGCGTATCTGGACGGCGGGCAGCCGGGCAGGGGCCTCCACCTGCTCTACGGGCCGCTCGCAGGCGCCGGCGCGGTGGTGCAGGTGGCCCTGCGCCCTGGCGGGGGCTTGCGTCGGCGCTATGCAGGTGCGCTGGCCGGTCGGGAAGCCCGGGTCCTGGCGCTCGTCTGCCTCACCGAGCTCGGCCTGCTGGCCAGGGCGTGGATGACGGGGCTCGGGCGCTGAACGCCGCCGCCTGCAACACCAGCGACACCTGTTGGCACGCGCCAGGGAGGTGGCGACAGCGTGAAGGCCGGCCTGAGCACGCGAGCACCCGCCGCATGACTGAGTCGGTCCACCCCCGACGTGCCCTGATGGCGCAGCGCCCCTGGCCAGGCCGCGCGAAACTCGCCGCCCGACTGCGCGAGCTCCTCCGCCGCGAGTTCGGTGCCGACGACGCGTGGATCGTGCACGCCGGCAACCGCTGCCGGTTGGAGGTGCGGGTGGGCTGGCGCATCGTCGTGCTCCTCGACGAATCTGCGGCGACCTTCTGGACGCGGTTCTACGTGGCGGCGCCCCGTCGGGTGCGCCTGGGCCGCCGCGTGCTGCAGCACACGCAGCGGGGGCAGCGGGAGTTGCGCGAGCTGCTGTCCGGCCTGTGGGCCGCGCGCGTGGGGACGCCGGTGCCGCGGCCACCGCTTCCCCGCCCCCTGGTGCAGGAGTCCTGAGGCGATGGACGGCGTTGCCGTCGCCATCGCGGTGGTCTTCGCCCTCGTCGGGATGGGCGTCCTCGCGGGGCGACGGATGGCGGGCCGTGCCGTCCTGTGGGTGTGCGTGGCGGCCGGCGCGGTCGGCGGGGTGATCGCGCGGGAGGGCGCGCATCTCGCGTGGGAGTGGCTCAGCCCGGTGGGCGCGCTCTACCGCAGCGTCGCGGCGACACCCGCGCAGACGATGCTGGCCGCGGCCATCGGCGAGCTCGTGAAGGCCACCGTCCCCCTCGCGCTGGTCGGCATCGTGCCGTCCGACGGGGTCACGGCGATGGCCTACGGCGCCGGGGCCGGCGCGGGGTTCGCGGTGGTGATCACGCACCTGGAGCAGGGGCTCGCCGGGGCCCTGCGGCTCGTCGGGTCGCCGATCACCACGCCGCTGACGACGGTGCTGGCCGTGACGGGCTACCTGTTTCCGGTGCTCCTGCACACCGGCACGACCGCGTACGTCGCGCGCGCCGGCGTGCGGGGGGGGCTGGGCGCGGCGTTCCTGCTGGCCTGGGCGTTGCAGGTGGCCTCCGGCCTGGCGGCCCGTCTGCCGCTGGTCGGCGGGGTCCCGGTCGGGCGCGCGCTGGGCGCGGTGCTGGCCGTCGTCCTCGTCGCCGTCCTGTGGCGCGTGCGCCTGCGCGCAGAACGCCCGGCGGTCGCCCCCGACTGACGTCCGCGGATGGCCGTGCAGCCCTCGCCAGGACCGCCCGCCGATCCGCTGGTGGAAGGCTGGACGGCGCTGCGCGCGTTCTTCGCCGAGGGCGTGGATGCGCTGGCGCGGGCGCTTGCGGCTTTGCGGGCCGCCGAGGCTTCCGTGCGCGCCGCGCACGACCCGGCCCGGCTGGAGGTATGGCTGCTGGGGTTGGCCACGGCGCTGCGCTACACGCGGCAGCCGGAGGCGATGGAGACCGGGGTGACCCGCGCCCGCGAGCTGGTGAACGTCACGGCGCGCGCCCAGTCGGAGGAGGCGGCAGTACCCCACCGCACGCTCGTGGAGGCCCTGTGCGCCGAGCTCGCCGACGTGCTCCCGCAGGACGCCGCACGGTACCTGGACCAGGGTCTGGCCTACTCCGAGCGCACGCTGCGGCTCGCCCGCACCGCGCGGCGCGACGCCTGGCTCGCCGTGGCCCAGGCCAGTCGCGCCGAGCTGCTCCGCCGCAAGGCCTCCGACCGTCGCGAACGGGTGCGGGCTGTGGCGCTGCACAAGGACGCCAGGGCCCGTTGGCCGGCGGAGGATCGCGCCGGGCGCGCCCAGGCCGCGATCGGGTACGCGGAGGCGCTGGTGGGGGTCGGAGACGCGGCCAGGGCCGAGCTCGTTGCCCGCGAGGCGGTCACGGTGCTGGCGGAGCGGGGAGATCGGTACCACGAGGCCGCGGCGCGCCTGGCCCTGGCGCGGGCGCTGTATGCGCTCGACCGCCCCGAGGCGTTCGACGAGCAGGCGGCGGCCGTGGAGCTGTACCGCCGGCTGGGGTGCCGGTGGGAGCAGCGGCGTGCCCAGGCGCTGCGGTGAGGGCGACAGTGCGCGCGTGGATATGCGGGCGGGTCGGTGCGTGCCTCGCGCGGGTGCTGCCAGTCGGACTGCCCGTCGCGGTGGTGGCCGCAGTGGCGGTGGGCCTGGGCACCGCAGGCGCGCTCACGCCGGAGGCCGGGCGAGCGTGGGCCGCGCCCACGCTCGACGATCAGGTCTACGCCATCGCGCGCGAGCTGCGGTGTCCCGTGTGCGAGGCGCAGACGGTGGCCGACTCCGACGCCGAGCTCGCGCGGCAGATGCGCGCGGAGATCCGCGCGCGGCTGGCCCGGGGGCAGTCGCGCGAGGAGATCATCGCGTACTTCGTCGCGCAGTTCGGCGAAGGGGTGCTGGCTGCGCCCCCGGCGCGGGGGCTGGGGCTGCTTTTGTGGGTCTTCCCGGCGCTGGCCCTCGCCGCGGGCGCAGCGGTGGTGTGGGCGTTTCTGCGGGCGCACCTGCCGTCGGCCCGGGGCGCGCCGCCGGGCAGCGCCGGCCTCCGGCCCGCGGTGGGGCAGCACGCCGGCGACGCGCCCCCTGGTCGGTCGGCGTCCGACGGCCCCGTGGGGCGGCAGGCGCGGGAGTGAGCGCGCGGTGCGGCTGGCGGTTCTCTCCGACATCCATGCCAACCTGGAGGCGCTCCGCGCGGTCCTCGACCACGCGGGCACGCAGGCCCCCGATGTCCTCGTCTGCCTGGGTGACTTCGTCGGCTACGGTCCCGATCCCAACGCCTGCGTGGGCCTGCTGGCGGGCCGCGTGCGTGCGGCCGTGGTGGGCAACCACGACCTGGCGGCGCTCGGGGCACGCCCGATCACCGACTTCAACCTGTTCGCGCAGGAGGCCATCGTCTGGACGCAGCGCGTGCTGACCGCGAGCACCCGCGCCTACCTCGCGGCGCTTCCCGAACGCGCGGAGCTGGCAGACCTGGCGGACGTGCTGTTCGTGCACGGGAGCCCGCGCGCGCCGGCCGACGAGTACATTCTCGACGTGCGCACGGCGCGCGCCAGCTTCGCAGCCGCGGGGTTTCGCCTGGCCATGGTGGGCCACACCCACCAGCCCGCCGTCTTCACGTGGGCGCGGCACCGGGTGGGTGCGATGGGCCTCCGGCCCGAGGCGCCGCTGCAGCTGGACGCGGAGCGCCGGTACATCATCAACGTCGGCAGCGTCGGGCAGCCGCGGGACGGCGATCCGCGCGCAGCGTACGTGCTGCTGGACACCGACCGCTGGGAGGTCACGCTCTTCCGCGTGGTCTACCCCATCGCCGAGGTGCAGCGCAAGATGGAGGCTGCCGGCCTGCCCACGCCGCTCATCGAACGGCTGGCCCTGGGGCTGTAGAGATCGCGGGCGGCCCTCCCGACGCGGGCAGGAGGTTCGGCAGGATGCGCGAAGCGATGTTGAGCGTCACCATACATCGAAGGGAGGCACACGTGCCATTCGTCGATTGCCCGGGAGGGCAGGGAGCCATGCCATGACCGGCCGCCGTCCGATGATCCCTGAGGACCTGCTGGCGTTGCGATGGGTGCGGGACGTGGCGCTCTCGCCCGACGGCCGCACCGTGGTCTACACGCTGGAGCACGTGGCCGTGCCGTCCGAGGCCGCGAGCGGGTACGGGCCCGAGGCCCGGGCGACGGGTGCAGCACCGGCGACGGCGGGGTCGGGGCCCGAGGCATCGGGGTCCGAGGCCCTCGGCGGGCGGCCAGCGTACCGCTCGCACCTGTGGATCGTCGACGCGACCGGAGGCGAGGCCAGGCAGTTCACGGTCGGCGAGCAGCGCGATCGGCACCCCCTCTGGGCACCCGATGGTGGGGCGGTGCTGTTTCTGTCGGACCGCGGCCGCACCGCGGCGGCCGCGTCCAAGCCGCCCGCGCACCTGTGGCTCATTCCCGCGACCGGCGGCGAGGCGCGACAGATCACCCAGGCCGAGCACAGCCCCGCCGAGCCCGCGTGGGCGCCCGACGGCCGGCAGATCGCGTTCTCGGGCAAGCCGCCGGTGACCGCCCCGCCCGCCAGCGACGTCAGGGTCATCACGCGCCTGCGGCACAAGACCGACGGTGAGGGGTTCTGGGACGGCCGCTACCGGCAGATCTTCGTGGTGCCGGCCACGGGCGGGCCGGCCCGACAGCTCACCGACGGACCCTACGATCATCACGAGCCCGCGTGGAGCCCGGACGGGCGGCGTCTTGCGTTCGTCGCCAACCGCGCAGACGATGCCGATACGACCAACGTCACCGACCTCTGGGTGGTGGATGCGGCGGGTGGCGAGCCGCGGCGGCTCACCCGAAGCGTGGGGCCGATCTTCGCCCCGGCGTGGTCGCCCGACGGCACGCTCATCGCCTACTTCGGGCACGAGAACGTCTGCATGGGCGCCTCGAACGTCATGCTGTGGGTGGTGCCGGCCGATGGGTCGGACGCGCCCCGGTGTCTGACCCGGCACTACGACCGGTCCCTGGCGCACCACCTGCTCTCGGACATGCGGGCGCACCCGCACGTGGGCACGCCGGTATGGTCGCCGGACGGGCGGTTCGTGTTCGTGCTGGTCGCCGACGGCGGGACCACGCAGCTGGCGGCGGTGGAGGTCGCCACCGGGACCGTGCGCCTGATGACCACGGGGCGGCACGATATCTACGCAGTGGCCTACGACGCCCGCTGTGCGCAGGTGGCCATGGCGGTGGCGACGCCCACGGAGCCGGGAGACGTCTGGCTCGCCGACGTGCACGGGCTGGCCAGTGGGCAGCCGGCGGCGGGGCCTCTGCGCCGGCTGACCGCCGTCAACCAGGATCTGCTGGCAGGCGTCACCCTGAGCGTACCGCAGCGCTTCGCCTATCGCGGCGCCGACGACTGGACGATCGAAGGGTGGGTGATGGCGCCCGTGGGCGCGGCGCCCGCGGCGCGGGCGCCGACCATCCTGTGCATTCACGGCGGGCCGCACGCCGCTTACGGCGAGACGTTCTTCCATGAGTTCCAGGTGCTGGCCGGGAAGGGCTATGCCCTGGTGTTCACCAACCCGCGTGGCAGCCAGGGGTACGGGCAGACCTTCACCGCCGCCACGCACCACGACTGGGGTGGGAAGGACTGCGAGGACATCCTGGCGGGCCTGGACGCGGCGCTCGCCCGCTTTCCGTTCCTCGACCCCGAACGCCTCGGGATCCAGGGCGGCTCCTATGGGGGGTTCATGACCAACTGGATCATCGGGCACACGGATCGGTTCAGGGCGGCGGTGACGATGCGGTCCATCGCCAACTGCCTGAGCCAGTGGGGGACCAGCGACCTGGCGTACTTCAAGGGCTACTGGGAGTTTCCCGGCGATCCCTGGGAGCATCCCACGTTCTACTGGGAGCGCTCCCCCCTGGCGTACGTGCAGCGCATCACGACGCCCCTGCTGATCATGCACAGCGAGCAGGACCTGCGCTGCCCCATCGGCGAGGCCGAGCAGCTCTTCACCGCGCTAAAGAAGCTGGGCCGGGAGGTCGTCTTCGTGCGCTTCCCCAACGAGAGCCACGACCTCTCGCGCAGCGGGCAGCCCGCCCACCGGGTAGAGCGCCTGCACCTGCTGCTGGACTGGTTCGACCGGCACCTGGGCGCGGGCGCGCCCGCGGCTGCGCGGGATCGCGCCCTTGCGGGCACGCCGGCCGAGGGGGCGGAGGCGCCCTAGGTGGTGGGCGCGCCGCTCGTCTGGGCCAGGCCCCCCGACTGATCGGCGATGCCGCGCATCTACACCCGCACGGGCGACGCCGGCGACACCGGCCTGCTGGGTGGTGGCCGCGTGCCCAAGGACGATCCGCGGGTCGAAGCCTACGGAACGGTGGACGAGGCCAACAGCGCGCTCGGGCTGCTCGCCGCCCACCTCGACGGCGACGTGGCCGACGCGGTGCGGGTGATGCAGCGCACGCTGTTTGCGATCGGCGCGGAACTGGCCACGCCCGCTCCTGACGCTGGCCCCGGCTCCGTGGCCGGCTCCGTCCCCGCGCCCGACGCGGGGCCCTCGCCTGGCGATGCGCCTGGTCCCGGCCCGGGCTCGGCCTCCTGGCCGGGCTGGGCGGCCGCCTCCTGCCGCCGC
>CAZGNA010000039.1:0-18415 GCA_964526945.1 uncultured bacterium | reverse complement strand
ATGCGCGCCCTAGACAATCCGGTGCTCCTCGGCGAACATCGCGCCCGACTCGGCGCAGAAGTTCGAGAGGTCGAGCATCACCTCGCGGCCGGCGGGCGTGGTGAGGGCGGCCGTGAACGCCTCCTGCGAGTCGAACTCCAACTCCGCCACCCCCTGCACCAGCGGCTCCCCCCGCGGGGCGCCCGTCACGACGTTGATGGTGTAGCGCCGTAGCCCCTGGAGCTTGTCGCGGGCCAGCGGCGCGTGCACCTCGAGCCAGTAGCGCTTGAACTGCTCGGGGCTTTGCCCGCTCTTGCCACGCAGCCAGACCAGAACCTTGAACACCATCTCACCCCCCGCTCCGGCGGTTCCGCCGGTCCTTCTGTCCCTGCTGTGGGCTCCGTCCCGTCATGCCCCATACCGACGCGCGAGCCACCAGCCGCCGGTCCCTGTGGCCTCACCATCGTCTACGCCGGTGCCTCGCCCCGCCCCTGGCAGCGACGGCGCAGCGGGCCGCTGGCGGGGACCGCCGGCGTCGGCTACGCCGGTGCCTTGCCTCGCACCTCGGCGGCACCCGCGGCGCCCATGACGTGGAACCCGCTGTCGACGAACAGCGTGTTGCCCGTCACGGCGCGCGCCAGGTCGCTGGCGAGGAAGACCGCGGCGTCGCCGACGTCTTCCTGGGTGATGTTGCGCCGCAGCGGCGCCACCTCCGCGACGACGTCGCGGAACGCGCTCAGGCCCCGCACCGCGCTGGCGGCCAGGGTGCGCAGGGGACCGGCGGAGATGGCGTTGACGCGGATGTTGGCCGGTCCCAGCTCGGCGGCCAGGTAGCGTACCTCGCACTCCAGCGCTGCCTTGGCGATGGCCATGACACCGTAGGAGGGCACCACCGCCGTCACGGCGTTGTAGGTCAGCGTCAGGATGGCCCCACCGCCTGCGGCCTCCAGGAGCGGGCGCGCGGCACCGGCGACCCGGAGGAGCGAGTAGGCGCTGATCTCCAGGGCCTGCGCGTAGCCCTGGCGCGAGATCTGCGTAAAGGGGCGCGCGAGCTCCTCGCGTCCGGCGAACGCCAAACAGTGGACCAGCACGTCGAGGGCGCCCCACTGCGTCCGCAGGCCCGCGAACACCGCATCGATCTGCTCGTCGCTTTGGACGTCGCACGGGAAGATGGGGAACCGCTCGACGTCGCCCAGCTCCGCCAGCAGCTCGACCAGGTTCTCCTTGAGCCGATCGTTCTGGTACGTGAACGCCAGTTGTGCGCCCTCGCGGTGGAACGCCCGGGCGATACCCCAGGCGATGCTGCGCTTGTTGGCGACGCCCATGATCAGGGCCCGCTTGCCGTGCAGGAGCACAGGACACCTCGCTTCGTGGAGTGCAGACTGCGTATCGGCTTCGGGGCCACCCGCCGGCGTCCCTTTCTTGGCGGGCACGCGCGCATCCGGGATGGGGCATCCGCGCGATCCGGGCGGCCGCCGGGGCGGCGGCCCCCGGTCAGGTGTGCCGGGCGTCCCGCCAGGGGGCAGGAGCGTGGGGGAGCCGCGCCGCCCGTCGGCCGGTGCGGCTGCGAGAGCGCGCCGGGCGGGCGCTGGTGTCGCGGCCGCCCGACCCCGGAAGCCCGGATACCGCCTGCTGGCTCGGGGGTGGCCTGGCAGTCATGGAGGGCCAACGCATGACCACGCAGACCATCCGATACGGTCGGGGACGCGGGGTCGGCCTGGCGCGTTGTCCCGGCACCGACGCTCTGGCGCGGTCTACTTACCGTACCACCGCCGGAGCCAGTCACGCAGCATCGCGGCCTCGCGGGTCTCGGTCTGCACGATCTGCTGGGCCATGGTCCGGACCTCGGCGCGCGAGGCCTTGGTGGCCGCCAGTCGCGCCAGCGCCACGCTCTGCTCCAGGTGAGCGGCCATCAGGGGCAGGTAGACTTTCTCCAGCGCCGCCCCCTTGAGGCTGCGCACTTTCTTGACCGGCTCGGTGACGGCGTTGGCGTTGCGCCGGCCGGGCGCGGCACCGGCAGCCTGCAGCCACGTCAGCATCTGGCGCACCTGCGCGCTCTTCCGGTCGATCACGACCTGATTCCACTGCAGCAGCTCGGGGTGGTCGGCGTTCAGCGTCGCGGCCAGGGCGATCTCGATGGCTTCCTCGTGCACCGGGATCAGCTCGCGCAGGAAGGCCACGTCGAAGGTCGTGCCGTTGAGCTTTGCCAGTGTGGCCAGCGCCGGGTGGGGGGCGGGAACGGCGCCCGGCGGCGCGGAGCCGGCAGCAGCCGAGGGGGCAGACGGCGAGGCGACGAGCGCCGCGACGGCAACGGCGACGAGGGCAAACGAACCGACCAGACGCATGGCACACCTCACAGGAGAGAGTCGTCCGCCCTCCGGCAAGGCGGCACGTGCCGTCTGGAGATGTGCCCACCTCGGCCGCCGGGTAGGCGGGAGCCACGTCCCCGCCCGCGCGGTCCGCACGCAGTACCGCGGCGGGCCGCAGGCCGCCGGCGCTGCTCCCCGAGCGCCGACCTTTGGCGCGCTACTTCTCGATCGGCACGCTCACCAGGCTGCCGTACTCGGTCCACGAACCGTCGTAGTTGCGCACGCGAGGGTAGCCCAGCAGCTCGCGCAGCACGAACCACGTGTGCGCCGACCGCTCGCCGATGCGGCAGTAAGCGATGACCTCCTTCTCGGGCGTGATGCCCTGGCCTTCGTAGAGCGCCCGCAGTTCGTCGGCCGTCTTGAAGGTGCCGTCCTCGCGGACCGCCATGCCCCAGGGAATGTTCTTGGCGCCGGGGATGTGCCCGCCGCGCTGGGCGCCTTCCTGGGGCAGGTTCTCCGGGGCCAGCAGCTCGCCCGTGTACTCCCGGGGCGAGCGCACGTCCACCAGGCCGTAGCCCGGCTGCCCGAGCCGCGCCAGCACATAGTCGCGCAGCGCGCGGATCTCGGTGTTGGTGGCCGCCGCACGGTACTGGGTCCGCGGGTACGACGGCACGTCCTGCACCAGCGGCCGGCCCTCGTCGATCCACTTCTTGCGGCCGCCGTTCATGATGCGCGTGGCGCGGTGCCCGTAGTACTGGAAGATCCAGTAGGCCCACGCGGCGAACCAGTTGTTGTTGTCGCCGTAGAAGACCACGGTGTGGTCGTTGCCGATGCCCGCCTCACTCAGCAGGGCCTCGAACTGCGCCTGCGCGGGCAGGTCCCGGCGCAGCGGGTCGGTGAGGTCGACCTTCCAGTCGAGGTTCAGGGCGCCGGGGATGTGCCCTTGCTCGTAGGCGGTGCGGTCCACCGACACTTCCACGATCCGTAGGGCCGGGTCGCCCAGGTGCTCGGCGACCCAGCCGGTCTCCACCAGCACATCGGGTTTGGCGTAGCCCATGCCCATCCCCCCTTGGTGTGATCCGTTGCGACGGGCACATGTGCCACCAACGTGTGGCTCACCCGTCAGCGGACGCGATGGCAACGATGTGGTGGTAGTGGATCGTCTGCCGCGTGCCCGGCGCCCCGTCGGGTTCGACCGTCACCAGGGCGCCATCGAGGGCGTCGAGCACGCCGAGCACGCGCCCCGTGACCGTCGGACCGCCCGGCGCGCCGGGCGCCAGGGTCAACGTGGCGCGGCGCCCCACCAGCTGCTCCAGTGCGTCCCGCGTTACCATGTGCGCCTCTCCAGCCCCACCGGCACGCTGGGCGCCGCGTCGTCCGCTGCCGGTCGTGACGCTCGGGGGCGCCCGGCGCGCGCCAGGCGTTGTTCGATGACGTCGACCAGCACCGGGAACGGATCAAACCCCACGACCCGCGGCGCGTCGGCGACGAAGTTGGACAACACGTTGATGTCGTAGTAGTAGCGCCGGCCGTCGCGCCGACTGATCAGGTACTCGATGCCGCCCAGGTCCAGCCGGGCCGCGGCGGCGATACGCAGCACCTCGTCGATCACTTGCGCAGGCGGCCGGTAGCCTTCCACGCGCAGGTGCGTCTTCGGCAGTTCCACGGGGCAGTAGTCGAACGTGGAGACAGCGGTCGCCGTTGGCGCGTCCGGCCCATCGGCGTGGCAGATGTCGGCCGGGCAGAGGTTGAAGCCCGCCGACGGGTCCGGGAAGACCTTGATGGCGTACAGGAAGCGGCCATCGAGCACCTCGACCCGGACGATGTGGTCATCGGCGGGCGTGTGGTACTCCTGCACGAGGGCGATCCCATCGATCCCCAGCGGCACCGTGCCCGCCCGCGCGGCAGCCTCCAGGTCGTCGAGGCGGTCGAACCGCTGGATGCCCGCGCCGCTGCCGCCGATGTTGGGCTTCACCAGCACCGGGAAGGTGAGCGCCCGGGCGGCCCGGACGGCCTGTGCTGCGGTGTTCACCACCTGCGTGCGGGGATGGGGCAGGCCAAGAGCCGCCAGCAGCGTGATCTGCGCGGTTTTCGAGAGTTCCAGGGCAAACGCCGCCTCCCCGTTGATCACCGACACGCCCACGGCCTCCAGCCAGCGCAGGTACGCCAGTGAGGCGAAGATCGCCTGACCGTGTCCGCGCAGGTAGGCCGAGGGGCTCATGCGGTTGACAACGAGGTCATAGGGCGCTTGTCGCCTGGCAGGGTCGAACGACAGGTCCGCGGCGTGGATCCGGTCGTAGGGCACGCGCCGGCGGTCGAGCTCGGCGAACAGCGGCGCGAACCACTGGGGGTGCTCGTACAGGATGCCAAGGCGTGGCGCGGTGGCCTTCATGCTCTGTCCTCCGTCAGCCCGCGGGCGTTCAGGTCCCGCCCGCGGCGCTACGCGCGTGTGTTGTGGCGTGAAAATCCGGCTAGGCCGGACGCGCAGGCGAAGGCGTTGCAGCCTTCGCCCGAGGACAGATGCAGTCTCGGGGGAGAGGAACCTCTCGCAGGTGCCGCCACATCGGCCCCATACTTGTCGTGAATAGTAGCACAGCGCGTCGAGCCGTTCAACTCGAAGGCGCGTAGAGGGGGTACGCGCGGTCGCGGCGCGCGGGGCCCAACCATGGGCGCTACCCCCGGCCCGGGGCCCGCACCGCGCATCGATGGCCGAGCAGCCACGTCCCGACGGTCGGGCACCCACGGCCCCCGGATCGCGCGAGGCCGGCACTGTCGGCTCCCTCCAGGAACCGCCCGCGCCGGGCGACGAATCCTGGGGGCATGGATCGGCGGTGGCTGCGCCTGGCGGCGTGGGGTGGCGGGATCCTGGTGCTCTGGTGGGTGCTGGGACAGCTGCGCACGCTCACCGGCATGGCCATCGTCGTGCTCATCATCACCTTCCCCATCTATCCCGTGGTCGACTGGCTGGAGGGCCGGGGGCTGGGACGCGCGGCGGCCGCGGCCCTGGTGCTGCTGGGCGTGCTGGCCGGGCTGACCCTGGGGCTCGCAGTGGTCATCCCCTGGCTGGTCGATCAGGTCAACGTGCTCGTCCGCGTCGCGCCGGCCGGGATTCGCGCGGTCACCGAGCTGCTGGCACGCTGGCAGGCGCAGGTCGCGGAGCCCACGTTCCCCCACCTGCTGCGCACCGCCTGGGAACGTGCCGGCGAAAGCGCCGTCAGCGCCGCCAACGGGCTCGCCTCGCGCCTGGTGAACACGGTGGTCGGGTGGTTGGGCCAGCTCTACCTGGTGCTGCTGCTGCCGTTCGTCATCTACTTCGTGTTGCTCGACTACCGGCACGTACGCGCGGCGGCGCTCGCGCTGCTGTCGCCGCAGGCGCGGCCCCGGGTCGAGCGTCTGTTGGGGACGTTGACGCAGACGCTGCGGTGGGGGCTGTGGGCGCAGGTGGTGGTGAGCGGCATCGTGGGTGGCCTGACGGCCATCGGACTTGCGGTGCTCGGCGTGCCCGGGCCCCTGGCGATCGGGCTGTTCGCCGGGGTGGCGGAGGCGATTCCCTACATCGGCGGCTTTGCCACCTACGGGGTGGCGTTGCTGGCGGCGATCCCCCAGGGCGGCGCGGTGTGGCTGTGGGCTGTGGTGGTGGTGACCGTCGTGAAGCTGCTGTCCAACGTCCTCGTACCGCTGGTGCTGGGGAAGTTCACCCACATCCACCCGCTGGCCATCATCGCGGCGCTCCTGGCTCTGGCGCAGCTGTTCGGTCTGGTGGGGATGTTCTTCGCCGTTCCGGTGGTGGTCATCATCCGGGAAGTGCTGGCGTGGTGGCAGGAGGCGCGCCCGTGACTTCGGGGCCCGTGACCCCGATGCCCGTGACTTCAGTGCGGCCCTTGCCCCGTCGCGCTGGCTATGATAGGTAAGGAGTACCCGCAGCACTGGCGGGTCGTGGTCCCGATGAAGGCGATGCCGTCGAGCCGTCGCAGGAGATCCAGTCGCCCGCGCGAGTGCATCTGTCCATCGCGAAGGCGTTAGCCTTCGCGTTCCCCCATACAGCCTGATTCCACATCCGGGTGCCGGCCCGCGGGCGCGGGCCCGGAGGTCCAGACCGCAGCTGGGTCGGCACGGACTGTTTCGCCGGTCGCCAGCCGGCGCCGGTGGTCCGGGCACACGTGCACGGGCCCGTGCGCCGGGCAGGGGCCGGGGCTGTGCTGGCACCAGAGGTGCGAGGCCCCGGCCGCGGACGGCCGAGTGCGGTGCAGGCGCCTGAGGGTGCTACGCCACAGGAGGATGTGACGACGCAGGAGGGAGAGCCATGGAGGACACGTTGGGACCGCAGGCCTGGTACACACCTGGTGCGGATCCGTCGTGCTGCCCGCCAGACGACGCGGAGACGAGCGGCGGGTTCATGCCACGGCGCGAGTTCCTGGCGAAGCTGACGCAGTTCGGCCTCGTCGCGGCCGGCCTGGCGTGGCTGGCCGATCGGCCCGCGGCGGCACAGGGCCGCCGGCGCCTGCGGCTGGCGTTCTGCAGCCAGCTGCTCTGCATCATTCCCTACGAGGTCGCCCGACGCCAGGGCTACTACGCCGAGGCCGGGCTGGACGTGGAGCTCGTCTACTTCCGCGGCGGCACCGCCGCGATGCAGGCCCTCGTGGGCGGCGCGGTCGACTACGCTGCGACGTCGTTCGACGTGGCGCTGGCCGCCGCCGGTCGCGGCGCCGACATCGTCCGGTTCTTCACCACCGGGCGGCTGCCACTGTTCGCGCTGGCCGTGGCCCCGCACACGGCGGAAGCGGTGCGTGGGCTGGCCGACCTGCGCGGGCGCACGGTGGGCGTCTCGGGGCTGGGCAACGCCGACCACCTGCTGGCCATCTACCTGCTCCGGCGTGCCGGCGTGTCGCCGACGGCCGTGCAGTTCGCGGTGCTGGGGCCCAACCTCTTCGAAGCCCTGCGCGCCGGGCACGTCGACGCCGGCATGGTGCAGGAGCCCGCGGCCACCCTGCTGGAGCAGGCCGGCGGGCGCGTGCTCGTCAACCTCATGGACCTGGCCCAGGCGCGTCGGTACCTGGGCGGCCCGTACGAGTTCATGGGCGTGGCCGTCCGCGGCCCTGAATGGCAGGAGCGCCAGGCGGAGATGCGGGCGCTGGCGCAGGCGCTGGGGCGCGCGCTCCGGTTCATCCACTATGGGACCCCGCGGCTGGTGATCGACGCGCTGCCGGGCGAGCTCATCGCCGGCGGCGACCGCGCGCTGCTTGAGCAGGTGCTGGCCCGACACCGCAAGTCGCTCTACCCGCAGGATGGTCGGCTCGACCTGGACGCGGCCCGCCGGGTCGTGGCGGTGCAGCAACAGGCAGGCCAGCCGGTGACGGCGGACCTCGCGCGCCTGCTGAACCCGGCGATTGTGGGGACGACCGGCCGCTGATGCCGGCCGACGCGGCGCTCGAGATCGTGGGCCTCACGGTCGCCTACGGCCGCCACGAGGTGCTGCGTGACCTCACCCTGGCGGTGCGGGAGGGTGAGTTCGTCGGCCTCGTGGGCCCGTCGGGCTGCGGCAAGAGCACACTGCTGCGCGCCGTGGCAGGGTTGGTGGTGCCGGCGGCGGGCACGATCGCGGTCTTTGGCCGTCCGGTGGCCGGCTGTGTGCCCGAGGTCGGCATCCTCTTCCAGGAAGACGCGCTGCTGCCGTGGCGCACCGCGCGGGACAACGTCGCGCTGGGGCTGCGCTGTCGCGGCGTGCGACCGGACGAGGCGCGCGCCCGGGCCCAGGCGTGGCTCGAGCGCATGGGGCTGGGGGCGTTCGCCGACCACTTCCCCCACGAACTCTCGGGTGGCATGAAGCAGCGCGTGGCGCTGGCGCAGGTGCTCGCGCCGCGGCCCCGCGTGCTGTTGATGGACGAGCCCTTCGCCAGCCTCGACGCCATCGTACGGACGCTGCTCCAGGCGGAGTTCGCGCGGCTGGTGCGCGACGAACGGCTCACGGTGGTGCTGGTCACCCACGACCTGGAGGAAGCGCTGCTGCTGGCCGACCGCGTGGCGTTGCTCTCGGCGGGGCCGGGCGCGCGCCTGGTCCGGGTCTACGACGTGCCGTTTGCGCACCCGCGCGACCCCGTGCACCTGCGCAGCGCGCCGGCCTTCGGGCGGTTGGTCGAGGCGCTGTGGGAGGACCTGCGGAGCGAGGTGGGGCGGATGGGGTGGGAGGTGGTGGTGTGAGCGAGGGCCCGGCATGAGGCGTGTGGGCGCGCTGGTGGTGGTCCTGGGCGCGTGGGAAGGGGTCACACGGTTGCGATGGGTCAGCGCCCTGGTGGTCCCCCCACCGGCGGCCGTCGTGGGCGCCCTGGGAGAGTTGGTGCGCGGCGGTACCCTCTGGGGACACGTCGGGGCGACCGTCGCAGAGGCGCTGGGTGGCCTGGGTCTGGGTATCGCCACGGGCGGGGTGCTGGGCCTGGCGGCGGCATTGCTGCCGCCGGTCGCGGACGTGCTGGCGCCGGTCATGGCCGTCCTGAACGCCGTGCCCCGCGTGATCCTGGCACCGTTGCTGGTGATCTGGTTTGGCATCGGCATGGCGTCGAAGGTCGCGCTCAGCTTCCTCCTGGTGGCGGTCACGGTGTTCTTCGCCGTCTACGGGGGCATCCGTGAGACCGATCGCCGCCTGATCGAGCGCGTGCGCACGCTGGGCGGTGATGCCTGGACGGTCGCCCGCGAGGTCTACGTGCCCTCGGTGGGCGCCTGGGTGCTCGGCAGCCTCAAGCTGGCCGTCGGCTTCGCGTTCACCGGCGCGGTAGTGGGCGAGTTCGTCGCATCGAGCCGTGGGCTCGGCTACCTGCTGTCGTTCGCCCAGAGCACCTACAACGCCGCGCTGACCGTGGCCCTCATCGTGCTGGTCATGGCCGTGACCCTGGCGTTGTTTGCCGGGTTGGAGCGCGTGGAACGGCGGCTGCTGCGCTGGAGGACCGGCGCGGTCGGCGCCGGTGGCCGGCGCCTGGGGGCCGCGGCGCGCGCGCCGGTGCGCGGGGAGGGGGTGGTACCCTGAGGGAGAGGGCGGTCAAGGGCATCCTTGGGAGCCATGGCCCGGACGCAGTGCGTAGCCGAGGCTCGATCGACGACGGGCGATCCTTCCCTCATGCTCCCGGCCGCGAGGGGCCGTAGTGTGATGGCACGCCGAGTGGCCTGGGTCTCCTGCGGCCGTGGTCCCGCTGTGCGTCTATTGTCGTCTACTGGTGAAGGAACCCCTTGGAGGCAGCCCGAAACCTCCGACGGTTTCTCCTCTGTGGGGCGGGGGATGCGTGCGCAGGGGGTGAGGTGAATGCAAGTAAACTTCGCGATCACCCGCTGGCGATGGGCGGTCGTAGTCGCGGTCATCACGACGCTCCTGATCGTGCTGAGCTCGTGGGGTATCGCTCAACAGCGGGTCACCTTGCGGTTTTGGATGTCGGCGGATCCGGCGCTGGAGCAGGCGATGGATGCGCTGCTGCAGGCCTACATGCGGGTCAACCCCAACGTGACTGTCCAGCGTGACGCGTTCCCCTTCAACGAATACCACCAGAAGCTGACCACGGCCTTTGCTGCGGGCGACCCGCCCGACGTGTTCTGGATGGACGTGCGCACGGCCGCCTTCGCGGCACAGGGGAGCCTGTTGGTCCTTGAGCGGTTCCTGACGCCGCAGAACAAGGCCGATATTCTGGAGTCGGGGCTGATCGAGCCGGTGTGGAAAGGAAAACTCTATGGCATTCCCATGCACGAACTCACCGAGGGGCTCTTCGTCAACCGCACGACGTTCGAGGAAGCCGGTATTCGCATTCCGCAGCGCCTCAACGAGGCGTGGGCGTGGGACGAGTTCGTGTCGATCGCGCGGCGGCTGACCAAGCGCACGGGCGATCGCACTGACGTTTGGGGCTTCGGTGTCCTGCGGCACCTGAGCGACTGGTCGATCCTGCCCATCATTTACCAGAACAATGGCGCCGTGCTCAGCCCCGATCTCAAGAAGGCCACCGGCTACCTGAACAGCCCGGCGACGGTCGAGGCGTTGCGCTGGTACCAGGACCTGTTCACGCGGCACCGGGTCATCGCGTTCGATCCAATCCCGGAGGGGTTCCCCGCGGGCAAGATCGCGATCTTTCAGGCGCCGAGCACGTACCGGGCAGTGCTGGATCGGCGCTACCCGGAGTTCAAATACGCGGTGGTCCCGATGTTCCGCGGGAAGCGGTGCGCGGTGACGGCCGGAGGGTGGAACGTATCGATCTCGGCCAAGACCAAGCACCCCGAGCTGGCGTGGTCACTGGTGGACTGGCTTACCCGGGAACGGCACCAGGAGTGGGTGCGGACCAGCGGGTACCTGCCGGTGCGCAAATCCCTGCTCCAGCGGGACCCCCAGTTTCGCCAGTACCCATGGAACATCTTCACTGCGCAGCTTCAGAGCTGCGCGATCCACCGTCCCCACACGCCCGCCTACAACTTTTTCTTCGACACGTTCCTGGCTATCGCCAAGGACATCGCTCTGGGGCGGGACGTGCAGAGGGTGCTGGACGAGGCGGCGGCGCGCCTGGACGCGGCTCTGGCCCGCGGCGGCCGCTAGGCGGGCCATGATCAGAGCCACGCAGCGGGTCACCCCGCGCCCCGTGGCGGAACCCGGAACCGGGTCCACCCGGCCGGGGTGTCCATGAGGCGTGTCGGTCGCCCTGTCCAGGTGCCGCCTCGTGCAGCCCGTGGGTCGGGACTGGCCCGTCAGCGGTACGCCGCCGCGGCGGTCTTTCTGCTCCCGGCCACGGCCGGGATCGTATTGTTCGCGGTCCTCCCGATCCTCCAGGCGCTGCGTCTGAGCTTCTTCGACTACTCGTTACTCAACCCGCAGCCTGTCTTCGTGGGCGGGGCCAACTACGTGCGGGCGGCGCAGGATCCGGTGTTCCGCATTGCCCTGCGCAACACCCTAGTCTACGCTGGGCTGCTCGTCGTCGTGCAGACGGTGGCTGCGTTGGGACTCGCGCTGGCCCTGAACCGCCCACTGCGGGGGCTCGCGTTCTTCCGATCGGCCTTCTTCCTCCCCGTGGTCACCTCGCTGGTGGTCATCAGCACGGTCTGGAAGCTGCTATACAACTCCCAGGGGTTCATCAACAGCGTGCTGCAGGCCCTGGGCCTGCCTCCGCAGCCCTTCCTGGCCAGCGCCGACCAGGCCTTGGTGAGCCTGGTGGTCATGAGCGCGTGGAAGGAAGTGGGCTTCTACATGCTCATCTTCCTGGCCGGCCTGCAGGCGATTCCGGCGGATCTCTACGAGAGCGCGGCCATCGACGGGGCCACGGGCTGGCAGAGCTTCTGGCGGGTCACCGTACCGCTTCTCCGACGGGCCGCGGTCTTCGTCGTGGTAGTCGGAACGATCTCGGCCTTCAAGGTGTTCACCCCAGTCTACCTGATGACCGATGGCGGCCCTGCGGACAGCACCATGGTCTTGGTGTTCTACATCTTCCGAACCGCGTTCCGGTACTTCGAGATGGGATTCGCCGCGGCGATGTCGTTCTTGCTGCTGGTGGTCGTGCTGGCCTTCACCTTGCTGCAGTTTCGGCTGCTGCGGACCACGGTGGAGTACTGAGGGATGCGGCGGCCTGCAGATGGCTCCCTGGTGGTGCCCGCCCGGGTGAGGCCCCGGGCGGTGGTCTCTCCCTGGACCATGGTCCGCCGTGCCAGCGGACGCGTGGGCCTGTACGCGATGCTGACCGTCCTGGCGGCGATCTTCCTGGTGCCGTACCTCTGGATGGTGACGTCCTCCCTGCGGCCGCAGGTGGAGATCTTTCGGTACGTGTCGCCGCTATCGTGGCGCACCTTCGTGCCGGAGATGGCGACGTTCGATGCGTACCGCGAGCTGTTTCGGCTGGTACCGTTCCCGTTCTCGCGCTACCTGATGAACAGCGTGATCGTGGCCACCGCGGTCACGGGTCTCAGCCTGATGGTCAACGCCATGGCGGCGTACGCCTTTGCCCGTCTGGCCTTTCCCGGGCGCGATGTGCTCTTCGGGCTTTTCCTGAGCACGATGATCGTGCCCTTCGAGGTGCTCGCCATTCCCCTCTACCTGCAGGTGCGTGCGCTGGGCTGGGTCAACACGTACCAGGCGCTCATCATACCGTGGGTTGCGAATCCCCTGGGAATCTTCCTGCTGCGACAGTTCTTCCAGGAGATTCCCCGGGAGCTGGAAGAGGCTGCCCGGATCGACGGGTGTTCCTATTTTGGCGCGTTCCGCCACGTGGTACTCCCCAACGCGGTGCCTGCCCTGGTGGCGTTCGCCCTGATTCGGTTTCAGGCCAGCTGGGACGCGTTCCTGTGGCCGTTGATTGCGGCCCCGGCGGCCGAGAAGCGTGTGATCCAGGTCGCCATTGCCAGCTTCGTGACCGAGGTACAGACGCGCTGGGACCTGACGTTCGCGGCCAGCACGCTGGCCACGGTGCCCATCATCGTCGTCTTTCTCATCCTCCAGCGGTACTACGTCCAGGGCGTGGTGATGAGCGGACTCAAAGGGTAGGCACATGGATCGCGCGAACATCGGCCGACAGCATGGTGCCGTTCGTCTGAGGGCGTGAGGCGGGGAGGAGGGCTGCGTGGAGATACGGACGTACGAAGCGATGCGGGACGCCCTCCAGGCAATCGCAGCGTCTGCTCGTCACGTGACGATCGATCGCGCGCAGTTGGCGCGGGTTGCGGCGGTGCTTCGGGAGCGTCTTGGGACTGACGACTTCCAGATCCGCCGTGAGCAGCCGGCCCTGGCGCCACTGGATCTCCTGCAGTTCGCGCTGGTCGCCGGTACCCACAATTTCCTTATCTGGCAACGGACGCCTACCGGAGACGTGGAGCCCTGGCGGGTGCACGTCAGCGGCGAGGAGCGCTACGGTGCCCCGGCCATCTACGCGTGCCACCTACGGGCCCTGCGCGCCGGCAAGAACATCCTCGATCCCGAGTACCTGGTCTCGATGACGCTGGCCGATATGGAGGACTACTACCGCGACGAGCGTACCGGCGCGGTAACCCTGCAGTTCCTCCCGGAACGCCTCGCCAAGTTCCATGAGGTAGGGCGGGTCCTCCGTACGTGCTACCGCGGGTCGTTCGTGACGCTGCTCGAACGCGCTGAGGGCTGGCTGTTCCGCCCCGACGGTCAGGGGATCGTGCAACGGCTGCTCGACGACTTTCCGCTGTCGTATGGTGACTGGCCGTTCTGTAAGCTGATCATGGTGACGTTGGCGAACCTCTACGCGGACCGCGAGTGGCTGGGACCGCCGGGTACCCCCGTGCGCGCGCTGGTGGACCTGCGCGACCCCGAGCGTCTGGAGGTGGGTGCCGACTACTACCGGCCCTTCTTCCTTTATCGGGTGGGAGTGTTGCGGGTGAGCGAGGCCTTGCGAGAACACCTGCGGCAGCGCGCCCTCATCCCACGCGACAGTCCGATGGAACGGGAGTACCGGGCCTGGACGATCCTGGCCACGCGCGAGCTCGCCGAACGCCTGGGCGTGCTTCCCCATGCCCTGGCCACAGAGACATGGGCCATGGGGTTCATGCGGTGCCGGCCCTGCCATCCGGGCGTCGACCACCAGACGGTGCCGTGCGACTACCGAGGCGTCTGTCGTGCCTACACGCGCGACCCCGCGCTGATGGGGGCGCTCTGGCCGCTGGTGCCTACCCCGTGGTACTGAGCTGAACGACAAGGAGGCCGCATGCCGTACACCTACGAGGCGATGCGTCGAGAGATCGCGGACCTCATGGCGGCCGCAGTGCACGTGACGATCGACGAGGGGGCGCTGGCCGACGTCGCCGCGGTGATGCGGCAGCAGCTGGCCACGGGCGGTGCCGCGTTCCAGACCGATCCGCAGCGGTTCCCGGCCGAATCGCCGGCCGAGAACAGCCGTGACACCCTGCAGTTCTACCTCGTCTTGACGTCGCAGGAGTTCTGTATCTGGCGGCGCCGGCCCGACGGGGCGGTGGAGGCCTGGGAGATCACCATCGGCGGGGAGCGCTTCGTGGGGGCGCGCGGCATCGCGGCGGCGCACATGCGCGCCCTGCGGCGCGGCCAGCCGATCCTGGATGCGCGCTACCTGGCCGCGATGACCCTCGACGACGTCCGCAACATCTACCGCGACGACCAGACCGGTGAGGTGACGCTGCAGCTGCTGCTGCAGCGGCTGGCCAAGTACAACGAGCTGGGCCGGGTGCTCCTGGCGCGCTACGACGGGCACGCGGCCAACCTCCTTGAGGCTGCTGACGGCCACCTGTTTCGTGGGGACGACCAGGGGCTGATCCAACGGCTGCTGCTGGACTTTCCTACGGCGTACTTCGACTGGCCGTTCTGCAAGCTAGCGATGCTCTACCCGAAGTTCCTGAGCACGCGGGCCGTCGACGGTATTCCCACCACGCCGGACTACCGGAGGCTCGTCCGCATCCGTGACCCCGAGCACTTCGAGATCGCCGCCGACTACTATATTCCCCTGTTCTTCATTCGCACCGGGATCTTCCGGATCAGCGCAGACCTGGCCCGTCACCTGCGTGAGCAGCGCCTCATCGCCCGTGACAGCCACATGGAGCGGGAGTACCGTGCGGCGACGGTCACCGCCGGCCGCCGGCTTGCCACGGCCACCGGCGCGGCGGTCACCGCGGTGGACACCGAGTGCTGGCGCATGGGATACCTCGGTTGTCGACCCTGTCGAGTGGGCGTCAGCGACGCCGAGCACCCGTGTGCGTACCGCAGAGTCTCCCGCGCGTTTCAGCGGGAGCATGCGCTCATGGAGCTGCGGTGGCCGCTGGTGCTCACGACGTGTTACTGACGTGTTGCTGCGGAAGCCATGTGGCGCGTATGCGCGGCGCCTTGGTGAGCAGCGCGGCGCGCGATCCGGTAGCGTAGGCGTGGCGCAGCGTACCACCCCCCACGGTGCGGCGTGCCGCCGCCGGTGTGACGCACGGCACTTTGACGCCTCCCCGCGCCAGTCTGCGCACGCTGCGTGGACGTCGTTGCCCGTGTCCGGAGCGCGACCGTGCCTCCCTGCCGCAGCCGGACGCATGCAGCCACCGAGGAGGCCAAGGATGCGGGTGATCATCGATACCGACCCAGGCATTGACGACACTGCAGCGATCTTCCTCGGACTCGCTGCCGGGCTTGACGTGGACGCGATTACCACGGTCTTCGGCAATACCGACGTCGAGCAGTGCACGCGCAACGCCCTGGTGATCCTAGAAGCGGCCGGTCGGCCCGACATCCCAGTGTACCCCGGAGCGGCCCGGCCGCTGCTGCGCGAGCCGACGTACGCGAGGGCGATCCACGGGCAGAACGGGCTTGGCGACGTTGCGCTCCCGCCGCCAGCGCGGGCCCCAGCGGCTGCGGGCGCGATGGAGATGCTCATCGAGCGCGTCCTGCGGACACCGGGCGAGATCACCGTGGTGGCGCTGGGGCCGCTTACGAACGTCGCCCTGGCACTCGCCGCGGAACCCCGTGTGGCGCGCGCCGTGCGCCAGATCGTGGTCATGGGGGGCGCCGTGCTCACCTGGGGCAACGTCACGCCAGCTGCCTCGGCAAACCTCTACAACGACCCCGAGGCCGCGCGAATCGTGTACCGCTCGGGAGCACCGCTGGTCCAGGTCGGGCTCGACGTGTGCCGGCCCACCGTGATCACTGCGGCGCACCTTGCGCGCCTGCGGCGGGCAGACCATCCGGCCGTGGAGCTGCTGCTGCAGATCACGCCGTTCATCCAGGAGGCGTACCGGCGTCGTGGGATTGCGGCGGTCGCCGGTGGCGGGGTGCAGTACAATGACGTGGTGTGCATGGCCTATGTCCTTCGCCCCGACTTGTTTCGAGTTCGACGCCTCCCCGTCGACGTCGAGACCCAGGGCAGCCTGACCGCGGGGGCCACCGTGGCGGACTTCGACGGGCAGTGGGGGCGGCCCGCGAACGTGGATGTGGCGCTCGAGGTGGATGCGGGGGGCGTAGCGGACGTCTTCACGGAGGCGCTCCTCGCCTGGCGCTAACGCGCGGTCGACGAGGGGGGCGGATCAGTGCGGCTGGCAGGGAAAGTTGCGGTCGTCACCGGAGGCGCGCAGGGGATCGGGCTGGCCATCGCGAGGCGGTTCGGCGCGGAAGGCGCGATGGTGGTGGTCGCCGACATCGATGAGGAACGGGGAACCCGAGCGGCGGCGATGTTGCAGGAGGACGGAGTGCCGGCGCTGTTCGTGGCCACGGATGTTGCGTGTGCTGACCAGGTGGCCCGGCTCTTCGCCCGGACGGTGGAGGCGTCCGGCCGGGTGGACGTGCTGGTCAACAACGCGGCCCTGGCCCACGGCCCCGGAGTCGAACGCCATTTCCTGGATACTGACGAGGCCACGTGGGACCGCGTGATGGCGGTGAACCTCAAGGGTATGTACCTGTGCGCATGGCACGCCGCGCGCCAGATGGTGACGCGCCGCGCCGGGTGCATCATCAACATGAGCCCGTGCGGCGCCACGCGCGCTCATCGCTATCGGGTCGCCTACGATGCGGCCAAGGGGGCGGTCGAAGCCGCCACACGCGCCATGGCGTTGGATCTCGCACCGTGGGGCATCCGTGTCAATGCCATCGCCCCGGGCGCGATCGCCGTGGAACGACGCAGCCCTGTGGGGGCAGAAGCGCAGACGGCCGTCGGCGACGTCATCCCGCTGGCGCGCATGGGCACCGGCGCCGACGTGGCGGGCGCAGCAGTCTACCTGGCATCCGATGACGCGGCCTACGTGACCGGCACCGTCGTCACCGTCGACGGCGGGCTCTCGGCCCAACTCCGGTCACCGGCCGTCGACGTGAAGATCGTGGTCACGGGCCAGTAGCAGAAACCACGCATCCCGGCACCGCTGTCGGCGGCCGCTGGTCAGACTGCTGCCAGCTTTGCGCACTTGCTGCGGCGCCGAGCAGTTGGTTCGGTGCGCGTATCGTGCAACCTATGCCTCGCCACGGACCATGGAGCGTTTACGCGATGCCAGCGTCCACGGAAGAGGTCTCATCGGTCCGGCCTGCCCAGCGCAGGAGGTCGGCAGTCGCTTCGGCGAACGAGGAAACGATCCGGCCGCGCTCGTGGATGCACTCGGCGACGTAGGCGTTGATCGTACGGGCACCCGCGGCCCAGTTCCACCTGGCCACCCGCGTGTCGTGCAGGACGCCGATGATGCCCCGCTTGGGCATTCCCAGGCGCATCATGGTGTGGAAGGCGCCGATGTGGGCCGCGACGGCGTCGTCGACGCTCAGCCCGTCGAGGATGGCGACGAGGGCATCGGCTTCGTGTAGGGCGGCGAAGTCGTCGGCCACGGTACTCTCAGCGCGGTCGCCGGCGGCAGGCGTCCACGTACCCTCCACGGGAGTGTAGCACATGATCCCCTTTTCCCGGAGCACGCGTGCGCATTTGACCAGGAACTCGCGGGCGTAGGGCGTAGCGATGATGCCGCTAAGGAAGACCTTCACGGGATCCCTCCTGCAGCATGTAGGTCTGTAGTCGGCGCAGCCAGGCATGCATCGACGCGACCTGGCAGGACCGATCTGTCTGAGGCACGGAGAAGCACGGCAGGCATGGGCGGGAGCCTGAGCGTCGCATCAGAGGAGCAACCCCTCAGCGTGCAGCTCCCGGCGCCAGACGTCGAGGTGCGCGATGACTTCGTCGAGCGTACGGTAGATAGCGCCCGCAGCCTCGACGGTGCCCAGCGTGAACGCGTTGATCGGCGGTGCGCCGGCAGCGGCCCGCTTCCATGCACGGGCGTCGGTGAGCAGGCCGAGGATACCCTTTTTCGTCCTGTCGTGCTGCATCAGGCCGTAGAAGATGCCGATCTCCGCCGCGGTGCCGCTGCTCACGTCCGGATCGTCCAGCAGCGCAACGATTGCGTGGGCGCCCGCGACCATCTTGTAGTCCATCTGGAAGATTTGTGCTGGCGTGAAGACCTTGCCAGTCGCCCGGTCGATTTCATGCACGACGCCGCGCTCGTGTGGCACCAGGCATATGAAGCCCGCATCTCGCAGGCGCGCGGCATTGCGGGCGATGAAGGCGCGATGGTACGGGGTGAACAGCGGACCTGCCATGTAGATCTTCATGGTGTCTCCTGGGTCGAGCGGGTTTAAACCCAAATCGGGCGTGAAAACCCTCAGATTCGGAATCGCTCGATGCGTT
>CAZGNA010000038.1:14979-19165 GCA_964526945.1 uncultured bacterium | reverse complement strand
GTCTACCCCCGGGTGCTGATCCTCGACGACCTGGGCTACCTGCCCCTCACTCGGGAAACACCGGAGTAGGATGTCCACTTTTCGCTGATGCTGGAGTCACCTGGACGGTCATGGCGGTGTCCCCACCTCGCCGAGTTCAGAGGGTCTTGGTTTGCGGCCCAGCAGGCCGGCCTTCTTCTTCTCGCGGAGTCGATAGCTCTCGCCCTTGATGTTGATGGTGGTGGCGTGGTGGAGCAGGCGGTCGAGGATGGCGGTGGCCAGGACCTGGTCGTTGAAGATCTCGGCCCAGTCCACAAGGCTCTTGTTGCTGGTGACGACCAGGCTGGCGCGCTCGTAGCGGCGGGCCAGCAGCCGGAAGAACAAGCTCGCCTCTTTCTGGACAACCTACCTCCCACTTGACAGCCTGCGACGCCGCCTGCTCCTACGCCATCGCCGAGGTCGCCACGGAGTTCTCGACCGAGGCGGCGCGGTTCCTGACCACTCGGGTGCTTCCGGCCTACCGGGCGGCGGGGTGGCCGGTCCGCCGCGTGCTCACCGACCAGGGCAGCGAGTACCGCGGGGCGTTCGAGCAGGCCACTGCCAGCTGGGGGATCCGCCACACCCGCACCCGACCCCGGCACGCGTGGACCAATGGATTCGTGGAACGCCTGCAAGGCACCATCCCGAGCCGGCTCTGGCGCGTCGGGTTTCGCCGTCGGTTCTTCACCCGCGTGCGGTTCCTGCAGGCGGCCTTGGATCGGTACCTCGAGTTCTACAACCACCGCCGGCCGCACCTGGGCTACCGCACCAGCGGTCGGCCACCCGCCGAGCTGTTCTGGAGTGTGGCCTGGAGGGGAAGCCATGACCAGATCTGCCATGCATGATGTGTGCACACCCTTCCGAAACTGGACAGGCTAGGGCGGTAAAGCGCTGGGTGACGTCCCATTGCCACCGCCTCCGCCTGTTCTTTCTGCCCGGCTACAGCCCGGACCTCAACCCGGAGGAGTTCCTCAACCAGGATGTCAAGACCAATGCGGTGGGGCGGAAGCGCCTCCGGGACACGGACGAGCTGCTCGGCAACCTGCAGCGCTACCTCTGGAGCACCCAGCGGCGGCCGAAAAAGGTGCGTCGCTACTTCCGCCACCCGAGCGTCCGCTATGCCGCCTAAGATGTCAAACGTTTATCGCTCCCCGTAATATCTCACCAGAGCCGACCGCCTACTTCGATAATCCAAACCTTGTGATCAGCGCCCGAACTACGACAGCCGCCATAACAGTGGCAGCCACCACTCCGGTCGCAATGACGTTCTGCAGTGGAAACGCAACCAAGAACACAAGCCAAAACGCTGCAACCATCGCAAGGACGACGCTGTTCAGCCATACTTGCTCTTCTCTAGCAAACTCAGGACTGCACCGATCCACAAGACTGACGAAAAAGTCTGACAGGATGCGTCCTGCAAATATACCTGTTCTGAGTCGTGTGTTTGCACCGATTACCCGTCCGTCGTAGTGCCAGACGCTGGGAAACCTGATAGCGGCGAGCAGTGTTCCAATCGCGGAAATGGTCGCCATGGCCAAGATGGAAAACCTAACCCCGACCGCGTCCGCAACCCACCCGAAACCCACCAACGACACTGCACGCATTAATGCAACTAGTACCTGCCTAGTGGTGATCGTACGGCCCATCTTGTCAGCTGGAGTGTATTCCATCAGCACCGTGGCTACACTGATAAAGACGATCATGTTGGCAAAACCCGCCCAAAAGTTCGCAACAACTAACATCGTTACGTTCGCCGATAGCCCCACTGCCGCAACGGCCATAGCCCATAAAAGGTAGGCAGCAACGATGATGTGCCCCCTGCGCAGAGTCAAGCCACACCATGCAAGCAATAAGGATGCCGTAACATAGCCAATCCCTCCGCTACTCTGGAACCAACCAAACTGCTGGTCTGTGACTCGCAGCACCCCTTTTGCCATCGGTGTCTGGAGAGAATTCAAGCCAGCAACCCAGTAGCCACCGAGCACTAAGGCAAGTAATCCCATCTGAATCTTGTCGTTTTTGACGTAGCGAAGACCCTCAACTATTGAACGGAATACTCCCTTTTTATGCACGTCTGCCGGCTTGACAGTAGCGACGCCTCCGTTAGTCATTCTTAGAAGACTAACCAGGACGGCCGACGCTAGGAACGTGACACCATCCAAGTAAAGCGCCGTTTGGTAGCCAAGTGTCGAAACAACTGATCCCGCCAAAACTGGTCCGATTATCTCCGTGCCTGAATCCATGGATGCGAATAAGGCATTGGCCTGTAGCAAGCTACCTCGGGGTACAGACTGAGGGATGCACGCAAACATCGCGGGGCGAAAAAAAGCGGTCGTCGCTGATATCAGAAAAAGGACCACGTATACCAAAAGAAGGTTACGCTCCATCAAATCGGGAATAGCGAAGACGAGAGTAGCACGTATCAAATCGCAATAAACTAGAATCTTGCGGCGATCCAGACGATCGACCAAAGCGCCGGCTGGCACACCAACGACTGCCGAGCCCACCAGCAGCGCCATAATCGCAAACGACACCGACAGCGCCGAGCCGGTCTTCTGATAGACCCAGAGCGAGATGGCCATCCAGTGCAGTCTGTCGCCTAGTTGCGAGATGAGCTGGCCGGTCCACAGCAGGGCGTAGTTCCGATGCCGCATGACGGACCAGAACCCGCCTGCACCGGGCTCCACGATGTCGGCGAGGGAAGAGGTCATGGGTCTGCCCTGAGGGGAGCGGGCATCCGGTTGCACGCCGCCGGCGGGACCACGGGGGACCGCAGGCCAGGAAACCGGCGACGGCGGCCCGAATGATCCGGGGTCAATGCGGGGTCCGCGAGCGTTCCTCCTACTCCTCGTGCTGCTGGCGACGCGTGTCCCGCCCCCGGCAGCGGCGCAGGCGCCGGTCGCCACGCGTCCGGGCGTGGATGTTCTGCTGGAGTCTCCCCGCCTCCTGCAGGGTCGCCGTATCGGGCTGGTCACACACGCTGCAGGGGTCACCAGCACCGGCGAGCCGACGTGGGCGGTGCTGCGGCGGGACCCGCGGTTCCTGGTGACCGCGCTGTTCGCACCGGAACACGGGCTGACGGGGACGCTCCCCGCCGGGCAGCCGGTGCCCGACGGCAACGGCGACCTGCCGGTCTTCAGCCTCTACGGCCGCACCCGCCGCCCCACGCCTGCCATGATGGCGCACATCGACCTCTTCCTCATAGACCTGCAGGACGTGGGAGCGCGGGCGTACACCTACGCCTCCACCATGGCGCTAGTCCTGCAGGCCGCGAAGGACGCGGGCAAGCCAGTGGTGGTGTTGGATCGCCCCAATCCCATGGGCGGGCTGCACCTGGACGGCCCGGTACTGGAGCCACCCTACCAGTCCTTCATCGGTCTCTACCCCATTCCGCTCGTGCACGGCATGACCGTCGGCGAGCTGGCGCAGCTGTTCAACGGCCTCTTCGACATCGGGGCAGACCTCACCGTGATCCCCATGCGCGGCTGGACACGGCGCATGACCTGGCAGGAGACGGGGCTCCCGTGGGTACGCCCCTCCCCCAACATCCCGACGATGCTCACGCCCTTCTACTACGCCGCCACGGGGGTGCTCGACGGCACGACGCTCTCGGCGGGGGTCGGCACCGACGCCCCGTTCCAGCTGATCCACAGTCCGTGGCTGGATGGGGCGCGGCTGGCCGCGCGCCTCAACGCGGTGGGGTTGCCGGGGGTCGTGTTCGACCCCTACGCGTTGCGAGGGGAGGATCCGCCGCGGGCGGTGCGGCTGGTCGTCACAGACCCGCTGGGGTTCCGGCCGGCGACGACCGCGGTCCACATTCTGGTCGAGACGCGCCACCTGCACGGGCCGCTCCTCGCGTTCGTCGCCCAGGGAGGTCGGTACAGGTTCGACTACGTGTGGGGCACCAGCAGCGTCCGTGAGGCGATCGACCGCGGGGCGCCGGCCTGGACGATCGTTGCGCGCTGGGACGCCGAGTTGCGCCGGTTCCAGCTGTTGCGCCATCCCTACCTGCTCTACCCGTGAGGACGAGGGGTATCGGACTGCCGCCTGCGGTGAGCCCGCCCGCAGCTCTACCCGTGAGGGCGAAGCGTATGCCTTCCTGCAGGCCAACCGCGTAGTCGGGGGCGTCCGCCGCAGCCGCCGCCGGGATGTGCACGGCCCGCGGGCG
>CAZGNA010000038.1:0-14879 GCA_964526945.1 uncultured bacterium | reverse complement strand
CGTAGTCGGGGGCGTCCGCCGCAGCCGCCGCCGGGATGTGCACGGCCCGCGGGCGGGGGCACGCCGACCACGACGACCGGGAGGAACGGGAGCAGGTCTGTAAGCCGGGTTCTGTGCGCCGCGCGCTCACCGCGCGGCGCGACGATCATCTCTCTGCGACCGCGGTTGCCCGCGGCCTCCAGCAGCCTACCCGGGGATCGGCGGGCCGCCTCATCTCCCCCTACCTGGCCTTGCTCCGGGCGGGGTTTGCCTGGCCGGACTGTCGCCAGCCCGCCGGTGGGCTCTTACCCCACCGTTGCACCCTGGCCGCCGCGTGCGCGCGCGACGGTGGTCTGTTTCTGTGGCACTCTCCCTGGGGTCGCCCCCGCTGGGCGTTACCCAGCGCCCTGCCCTGTGGAGCCCGGACTTTCCTCGGCGCGATCCGCGCCGCGACCGTCCGACCTGCTCCCGGAATCATGGTAGCATCCCCCGCGCATGGCGCAAAGGTGCAGCACACTGCGTTTCGTGTGCCCGGTACGGCGCGCTGGACCCGCGGGCATCTTGAGGGTATCAGGTATCAGGACAAGGAGCGGGCCGCGGTGTCCGTCCGGTCGTCGGCGTCGCGCCCGATCAGAACCGGAGGGTCGGGGGAACCCCGCCTACGCGGTGGTGTCCGCCCTCTCGTCGGCGGTGCCGGTAGGTGTCCCACGTTCGCGTGCGTCAACGACGATGCGCAGCCGGTGCTCCCTGGGCAGGGGGCTTCCCGCGCGCAGGTATGCGCTCACCCGTTCGGCCGCCAGGTGCTGCAGCTTGGCAAGCGCTGCGGTCTCGGTCGGCGCGGTGGCTTCGCAGTCTGGGAACGCCGGCACCCAAGCACGCCAGCCTGCGGGGCCCGGGGCCACCAGCACCGTGAGCTCGACCACCCGACCGGCAGCCGTGGCGTCGAGGGCACGGTTGGCGAGGGCGTCGGCTGCGGCGTTCTCGGCCCGCGGCACGTGCCTGATACGCCACTGGCGGAATGCGCGCAGCGCCGCCAGCACGTCCTGGTAGAGGGGCCGGAGGTGGGGGCTCTTCACGCGGTACGCGCCGCTGACCTGGCGCACCAGCAGGTCGCTGTCGGCGAAGATCTCCACCTCGTCTGCGCCCATCGCCCGCGCCTCGGCCAGGGCTCGGAGCAGCGCCCGATACTCCGCGACGTTGTTGGTGGCGTGCCCCAGGGCCTCCGACAGTTCTGCCAGCGTCTTGCCCTGCGCATCCTGGATGACCACCCCAAGCGCGGCTGGCCCGGGGTTGCCCCGCGACGCGCCATCCACGAACAGACGCAGTTTCACCGCTCGGCCCGCACCCCCGTGCTCCCCCTCACGGGGCGGGCAGCACCACGAGCAGGCGGCCGCAGCCGTCGCAGGCGGCCAGCAGCGCAGGGTCGTCCTGGAGCCGGACGACGAGGCGCTCGGGCACGACGACGTGGCACCCCTCGCAGACCCCCCCGCGCACGAGCGCCACGGCGACCCCGCCCTTGGCCTGCCGAAGGCGCTCGTAGCGGCGATACACCGCGTCGTCGATGCCCTCCAGGAGGGCGGCCCGCTGTGCCTCGAGCGCCGCCAGCCGCGCATCCAGCGCAGCCACCGTCGCCCGGTGCGCATCCAGGCATGCCGCCAGCGCACGCTGTGCCTCGAGGAGACGGTGTCGGGCAGCTCGCTCCGCAGGCTCCAGACGCTCGAGGTCGCCCAGGAGGCTCAAGAGCTCGTCTTCACGGTGGGCTTGCTGCCGCGCGAGCTGCGCGACCTCCTCCTGCATCGCCGCCAGCTCCTTGGGATTCCGCACGCGGCCGCTGTAGAGGTCGGCCTCCACCCGCGCGCGTTTGGCTTCCAGCGCGGCAATCGCCAGTTCCGCCTCCTTGGCCTGGCTCCGCACGCGACGAAGACGCTCGGTGAGCTCGGCGACCTGCGCCTCCGCCGCCACCTCGGCGCGTGCGGTAGCGCCGTCGTCGAGCCCGGCGCGCTGGGCTGCAAGCTGCGCGATCGCCGAGTCGACCTGTTGGAGTTGGTACAGCACGGCCCTGGCCACCGGAGACCCCACCGTGACTTCGCGGTGGGGAGCGGTCTCCCCTGGCAGCCGGCCCCAGTGGAGGTCGCCGAAGGAGGGGACGTCGCGGCGGCCAGCGATCTGCCCTGCCAGGGCGGACACGGCACCGGACTGCGGGCGCGGAAGGGATCGTCAGCGCCGGGTCTTGGCTTTCGTCGCGGGGCGCGGCGCCGACTTGCCGGCAGCGGGTGGCGTCGGCTTGCGTTCCTCCCTGGGTTCTTTGCCCGCTGGCGGCCTGGCCTCCGGACGGGCGACCACCCGCAGCGGCTGCGCCCCGCCGGGTTGCGGCTTCGGCGGAACACCCGGGCGCGTCCCGGGTGCGGCGGTCGCGGGGCGCGGCGGCGCGGACGGTCGCACGGGAGCCGGCGGCCGGGCGCGGGCCACGGTCAGCGCGCGAGGGGCGGCTTTGGCCTCTTCGAGCGGCGGCAGCGGTTTGATCCGCTTTCGTTTGGCCTCCCACCACTTGAGGTAGTCTCGCCCCAACCGCTCAAAGTAGTCGAAGGCGTCGGGCCAGTCCAGCTCCCGTCGCATCCCCTGGATGATGGGCTCTACCTTGGCCCAGGGAATCGGGAACAGCTCGTAGACGGCTTCCCGATCGACGGCGTCGTGCTCCACCAGGAACCCGAGGTTGTCGCAGAACACCGCCACCCGCAGCAGGTTGTTGAACCGGATGCTCCCGGGAGGGCATTCGATGATGAACTGCTCGTAGTCCTTGAAGTCGAACTGGAAGACCACGTACTGCATCGCCTCCAGGTTCTGGGGGGAGTCCGCCAGTTCCAGCAGGCGCAGCATCGTCTCCAGGTGCGGCTGAGCCAGTTTCTTCACCAGCGTCACCTCAGGTTGACCGCCATCGTGGTCCGGCAGGCTCGGGATCTCACCTCCAGCCGGGGCATGTCGGCAACGGATTCGCCAAAATTCGATGGTTTCCCTGCGAAACATCGTCCGCAAGGTCCGACGCTATGGAATTTGCGCCTGGACTTGGGCCACTGCGCCACCTCCATCCCGGGCGGGCTGGAGGTACGTCAATCTCTACTAAGATAAGTAATATACCTATCTTGCGTTGTTTGTAGCCTGGGATTTAACGCGCGGGTCTACACGCACTTGTCTGATGGAGAGCGCCGGTGGTGAACTGCCAGTCTATCTACAGGATATCAACACCCCCGCCGGTGCCGTCGGGATGATCGTAGACTGGGCCCCCGGCAAGCACCGCATCGTTTGGGGACGGCCGCCGGTGCCGTCGGGACGATGGTATACTGGGGCGGGCGAGTAGCTCAGCGGTACGAGCGCCTCCCTTACACGGAGGAGGTCGGGGGTTCGAGACCCTCCTCGCCCACCAGGCAGCCATCGGGCCGAGAGACCGCACGCAGGACCCCAGTGGCATGATCCAGCGGGATTGCCATCGGTCCCCGGCATGGTCCCAGTGAGAGAACCACTCCCGCGCCGGGTGCTACCATCCGCCCCGATCGCCATCGTTCCCCGGCGTGGCGCCAGCGGGCGAGCCATGTCCGAGCCACGTGGTGGTATAATCCACCCCGATTGCCATCGATCCCGGAGGTGCCCATGGTCCGTGTGCCGTGGTTGACCCGTCGCCTCGTTCCGCTCTCGCTGCTGCTGCTCCTGGCGTGGGGGCCGCTGCTGCCGGGACACGCCCAGCAACCCAGGCGCGGAGGCGTGCTCCGTTTCGCGCTGGCCGGCGAGCCGCCGACGCTCGACCCGCATGCCACCACGGCGCTCATCGCCGCCTACGTGATGCATCACGCCCTCGAACCGCTGTTCACCGTGAACAGCCGGCTGCAGCCGGTCCCGATGCTGGCCGAGCGTTACAGCGTCAGCCCTGACCGGCGAACCTACACGATCACCCTGCGCCGGGGCGTGCCGTTCCACCACGGGCGCGAGATGACCGCCGACGACGTGGTGGCGTCGTTGACCCGCTGGGGGCGCGTCAGCCCGCGCGGCCGCACCGTGTTTGCCAACGTGGAGTCGATCCGCGCCAGCGACGCTGCCACGGTGACCATCCGGCTGCGGGAACCCAACGTGTTGCTCATCACCGACCTGGCCTGGTGGGCGCAGCCCGCGGTCATCTACCCCAAGGAGGTCCTGGACGACGCCGGCACCGCTCCACTGCGCCGGTTCATCGGCACGGGACCCTTTCGCTTCGTGGAGTACGTGCCCGATCGGCACATTCGGTTCGAACGGTTCGACCGGTACGCGGCGCGGACGGACCGTCCCGACGGCATGGGGGGCCAGCGCCTCGCGTACCTCGACGGCCTCCTGTTCACGCCCGTCCCGGACCCGGCGGTGCGCACGGCGCAGGTGATTCGCAACGAGGCCCACTTCGCCGAGATCCTCAACCCTGACGAGTACGAGCGGCTGCGCCGGGAGCCCGGCATCGTCCCCGTCAAGGCGCCGCTGCCCAGCACGCTCGCCTTCGTGTTCAACAAGCGCTCCGGGCCGATGACGAACCCCAAGCTGCGGCAGGCCTTCGCCGCCGCGCTGGATGCGCCAGCCATCCTGCGCGCCACCTACGGGCATCCCGAGTTCTTCCGGTTGAACCCCAGCCTGCTGCCCAAGGAGCACTACATGTGGACCGACGCGGGCAAGGAGTTCTACAACCGGAACGACCTCGCCCTGGCGCGTCGGCTCCTCCAGGAGGCCGGCTACCGGGGCGAGCCCCTGCGGTGGCTAGTGATCTCCGACTTCTTCTGGGCCTACAACTCCGCCCCGGTGGCCAAGGCCCAGCTCGAGCGCGCGGGGTTCACCGTGGAGCTGATCGTGACCGACTGGCCCACCAACCAGACGCTCCGCAACCGCGCCGAGGGGTGGGACATCACGCCCGTGCACTTCCCGACGGTCGCCGATCCGACGATCCACCTGGCGCTGAGTCCGACCTACGTGGGCGGCTACGAGAGCCGGGAGCAGGCGGCGCTGGTGGCGCTGATGCGGCGCCATGGAGACCCCAAGGTGCGCATGGAGTTGTGGCGGCGCTCCCAGGCGCTGTTCTGGCGCGACCTGCCCATGGTCATCATCGGCGAGGGGTTCTTCATGCACGGGCACCGGCCCGAGCTCAAGGGCTACAACGGCCTCCCCTCGCACTACTTCTGGAACACCTGGCTGGAACCGTCGCGGTAGCCGCACGCCGTGGCAGCGCTGCGCGTGGGCTTCATCGGGCTGGGCGCCATGGGGTTGCCCATGGCCGAACGCCTGCTGCGGGCAGGGTTCCCCGTGGTGGCGGTCCGCCACCGCGATCATCGCGGTCCTGCGGCCCTGACGGCCGCCGGCGGGCGCGTCGTCGACACCCCGGCCGCCCTGGCGCCACTCGTCGACGTGGTCGTGACGATGCTGCCCTCGTCGCGTGAGGTCGAGGCCGTCGTCACCGGCGATGCCGGCCTCGAGGCGGGGCTCAGGCCCGGGCAGGTGGTGCTGGATATGGGCACCAGCGACCCTGCCGTCACGCGAGCGCTCGCGGCGCGCCTGGCACCCCGCGGGGTCGACGTCGTCGACGCACCGGTGAGCGGCGGCGTCCGAGGCGCGGTGGACGGCACGTTGCTCATCATGGTCGGGGGCGCTCCGGCTGCCGTGGCGCGGGTCCGACCGATCCTGGAGACGCTGGGCAGCCATCTCGTGCACGTGGGGCCGGTCGGCGCCGGCCACACCCTCAAGCTCGTCAACAACCACGTGGCCCTCACCACCATGGCGGTGTTGGCGGAAGCCATGGCGCTGGTCCGTGCAGCCGGCCTATCGCCGACAGACGCCCTCCAGGCGCTCCGGCACGGGTCGGCCGACAGCGCGATGCTGCGGGCGCTGACGCACCGGCTCCAGACGCGGCAGTTCGAGCCCGGGTTCAGGATCCGGCTGGCGCACAAGGACCTGACGCTGGTCCAGCGGCTGGCGGACGCCGTGGGCGTCTCCCTGCGCGTGGGGGCCAGCGCACGCCTGATGCTGGAGGAAGCGCTCGCCCGAGGTCAGGGGGAGCGTGACGTCGCGGCACTCGCCGCCGACCTCGACGTGCCCTAACTCCCCCCGGTGGGACGACGCGGCCCACGTGCCCGTGCCGGCGGCCCCCGTGGTGGCTGGTCCGGCGATGACGGCGCAGGGGGGTGGGCGCTAGCCTGCCTCGCGGGCCTGGGCCGCGGCCCGCACCACCCGGGCGCCCAGCGCCGTGAGTTTGTGTTCGAGGGCTTCGTAGCCGCGATCGAGGTTCTCGACCCGGGAGATCTCCGTCTCGCCCTCCGCCGCCAGGGCGGCGATCACCACCGCGGCACCGCCCCGGATGTCGGGCGCCTCCACAGGGGCACCCGAGAGTCTTGTCGGGCCGGTCACGTGGACGTTCTCGCCCTCCACCCGGATGTCGGCGCCCATGCGGCGCAGTTCGTCGGTGTAGGCGAAGCGGGCTTCGAAGATCCGCTCCCGCACCGTCGAGGTGCCCCGGGCCTGGGTGAGTACCGCCACCATCTGCGGATGCAGGTCCGTGGCGAACCCCGGGTAGGGTGCGGTGTCGACGTCCACCGGCCGGAGCTCGTCGGAGGCGCGCACCCGCACGCCCTCGGCGGTGACCGCCACCTCGACCCCCGCCTCCTCCAGCTTGGTCAGCAGGGCGGTGACGTGTTCCGGGATCATCCCCTCGACGAGCACGTCGCCGCCGGTGGCCGCGCCTGCCAGCAGGTAGGTGCCGGCTTCCAGCCGGTCGGGGATGATCGTGTAGGTGGCGCCGTGCAGCGCCTTGACCCCCTCGATGGTGATCACGTGGGTGCCGGCGCCCTTGATCCGCGCGCCCATCAGGTTCAGGAAGACCGCGGTGTCGACGACCTCGGGCTCCCGCGCGGCGTTTTGCAGCACGGTGGTGCCGCGGGCGGTGCTGGCGGCCATCATGAGGTTGATCGTGGTCCCCACGCTGCTCCGCGGCACGTAGAACGCCGCCCCCTTGAGCCGCCGGGCCGTGGCCTTCATGTACCCGTGCTCCGTGGTCACGCGCGCGCCCAGGGCCGCGAAGCCCCGCATGTGGAAGTCCACCGGTCGCGCCCCGATGGAACACCCCCCCGGCAGCGGCACCTGGGCCCGCGCCAGCCGCCCCAGCAGCACACCCGCCGTGTAGAACGAGGCGCGCATGCTGCGGCAGAGTTCGTGGGGCGCCACGTGGGTGGTCAACGTGCGCGCATCGATGGTGAGCCGGCCGCCGCGGAACGTGATGCGCGCCCCCAGGGCCTCCAGGATCTCGATCAGCGTGAGGACGTCGCGACAGTAGGGCACGTTCTCGAGGGTAGAGACGTCGGCGGCCAGCGCGGCCGCCGCCAGCACGGCCAGCGAGCTGTTCTTGCCACCCGCAACCCGCACCGTCCCGCGCAGCCGGCGGCCGCCGGTGACCACCAGTTTGTCCACCCGATTCCCCCTGCCGCGCGTGACGGCGGCTGCTACGGTGTGGGCGCGCGCAACCGGTGCTCCACGTAGGCCTGGACCAGCTCCTCCAGCAGGGCCAGCCGGTCGACCTGCCGGATCACCTTGCGCGCGTCGCCGTGGCTCGTGATGTAGGTCGGATCGCCCGACAGGAGGTACCCGACGATCTGATCGACCGGGTTGTACCCGCGCTCCTCGAGCGCCCGGTAGACGTAGAGCAGGACCTCCCGGGTGTTGCGCCGCGCGACGCCGCCCCGAAAGACCCCGGTGCGCTCCCGCTCGTCCACGTCGCTCACCTCCCGTTCACCAGCCTCGGAGGCGCCCCGGAGCCTTCGGGACGGCCACGCGCCAGTGGTGGGCCCGCCTGGCTTCGATCCAGGAACCTGCGCCTTATGAGGGCGCTGCTCTACCACTTGAGCTACGGGCCCGCGGGACGATTATAGCATCGCCCCACCACGCCGTGACGCGCCGTCGGGCGGTGCGCGATGCGCCCCCGCGCCGGGCGGCGCCGGCTGGTAGGACACGCCCAACAGGTACAGCCCGCCGGGCGGTGCGGCCGGTGGTACGCGGGCCGGATCGCCCGCGGCCAGCAGCGTGCCCACGGCACCGGCCGGCAGCGCGCCGCGCCCGACCTGCACGAGGGTCGCGACGATGCGCCGCACCATCTGCCGGAGAAACCGGTCGGCAACGATGGTGACCACCACGAACGTCCCCCGGCGGGTCACCGTCACCTCGGTCACGGTACACTCGGTGGTCCTGGTGGTCGTGCCGGCGACGCGAAAGGCCCTGAAGTCGTGGCGGCCGACCAGCGCCGTGGCGGCGGCCGCCATGGCCTCCAGGTCGAGCGGCTCCGGCACGTGGTACGCGTAGCGTCGCAGCAGGGCCGAGGGGAGCGGCCGGGCCAGCACCAGGTAGCCGTAGGCGCGCCACCGGGCGTCGCGACGGGCGTGGAACCCCGGCGGTGCGTCGTCGACGGCGCGCACGACGACGTCGGGCGGGAGCAGGGCGTTCAGCCCTGCCCGGATGCGCTCGGCGGACAACCGGCTCGCGGTCACCAGGTGGGCCACCTGGCCCAGGGCATGGACGCCGGCGTCGGTGCGTCCGGCTCCCACGACCCGCGTCGGCGCGTTGAAGAGGCGGCTGGCCGCGCCCTCGAGCACGGCCTGCACCGTGGGCGCGGCGCGCTGTCGCTGCCAGCCGGCGTAGTTGGTGCCGTCGTACTCCACGACCAGGCGCAACGTGCGCATGGGGCCTACCTGAAGCGCACCAACAGCACCGCGCCGGCGACCACCAGCGCGGCGGCCACGGCGTCGGCCGGGCGCCAGCGCAGTTCGCGCATGCGCGTCCGCGGGGCCCCCGCCGTGTAACACCGGGCTTCCATGGCCAGCGCCAGCTCCTCCGAGCGACGGAACGCGGAGTGCAGGAGCGGGACCACCACGGGCACCAGGGCGTGGGCGCGGCGGAGGAGCGGGCCCTGGCCGAACTCGGCGCCGCGGGCCATCTGCGCTTTGAGGATCCGCTCGGTCTCCTCCAGCAAGGTGGGGACGAAGCGCAGGGCGATCGTGGTCATCATGGCCAGCTCGTGTCCGGGCACGCCGACCCGGCGCAGCGGACCTACCAGCCACGCGATGCCGTCGGCCAGCTCCACCGAGGACGTGGTGAAGGTCAGCAGGGACGCCAGCGCGACCACGAGCAGCAGGCGCCCGGCGGCCAGGGCGCCGGCGCGCAGGCCCTCGGCCGTGGCCACCAGCGGGCCCAGGGTGACCACCGGCGTCGCATCCTCACCGCCGGTGAAGAACGCGTTGAGCACGACGGCCAGGGCCAAAAGCGCCGCCAGTGGCCGCAGCCCCCGTGTGGCGAAGCCCAGGGGAATTCGCCCCACCGCCAGCAGCCCGCCCAGCGCCAGGGCCACCGCGCCCAACGCCGCGAACGATCCTGTCAGGAACAGCGCCACCGACACGACCCCCACGGCCAGGATCTTGGTGCGCGGGTCCAGCCGGTGGAGCGCGGAGTCCCCCGGCACGTACTGCCCGAGCGGCACCGCGCTACGGATCTCCACGGCTCGCGCCTCCCAGCGCGCGCCCGATGGCGCGGCGGGCATCAGGCAGCGTCAGGGCGTCGGCCACCGGCACGCCGAGGGCCCGCAGGCGGCGGGTCAGCCGCGCCGCCACCGGCAGGTCGAGCCCCAGCCGGCGCACCTCGTCCTCGCGGGCAAAGACGTCGCCCACGGAGCCCGCGAGCGCCACCGTGCCGTCGCGCAACACCACCACCCGCTGCGCGAGCTCCGCCACGTCGTCCATGTGGTGGGTGACCAGCACCACGGTCTGCCCCCGTCGGTGGAGGTCGCGCAGGATCCGGCGGATCTCTCCTCGTCCCTGGCCGTCGAGGCCGGCCGTCGGCTCGTCGAGAACCAGCACTGCCGGCCGCATGGCCAGCACGCCGGCCAGCGCCACCCGCCGCATCTCGCCGCCCGACAGGGCAAACGGCGAGCGATCCGCGAACCGCTCGGGGGGAAGCCCAACCAGGCGGAGCGCCTCCTCGACGGCCTCGGCGACCACCGCGGGCGTCCACCCGAGGTTGCGCGGGCCGAACGCCACGTCCCGCGCCACGGTCTCTTCGAAGAGCTGGTACTCCGGAAACTGGAACACGAGCCCAACCAGGCGCCGCGCGGCACGGCGATCGGCCCGCGGCGCCCACAGGTCCTGGCCGGCCACGAGCACGCGTCCCGCGGTCGGCCGCAGCAAGCCGTTGAAATGCTGGATCAACGTCGACTTGCCCGCGCCGGTGGGGCCCAGGATGGCGACGAACTCTCCCCGGGCGATCTGCAGGGACACGCCCCGCAACGCCGGAGCCTCCATGGGCGTGCCGCGCAGGTAGGTGTAGTGGACCTCCTCGCAGGCGAGCAGTGGCTCAGCCATCGCGCGGGGGCCGGTGGGAGGACAGCGCGGCCAGCGCGGCGACCAGCCGGTCCTCGGTGTGGATCCCCGGCGGCACCGGCAGCCCATCGGCGCGCAACCAGGCCGCCAGCTGGGCCACGGGCGGCGCCGCCAGCCCGGGCCGTCCGTGCTCGGCCAGGCGGTCGAAGACCTCCGCCGGGGGGCCCTCCTCCACGATGCGTCCGGCCTCGAGGACCAGGATCCGGTCGGCCTCGGCCAGGTCGTCGAGCGCGTGGGAGATCATCACCACCGTGAGGCCGTGCTCGCGGTGCAGGACCCGGATCACGCGCAGGACCTCCGCCCGCCCCTCCGGGTCCAGCATGGTGGTCGGCTCGTCGAGGACCAGGCACTCCGGCCGCATGGCCAGCACGCCGGCCAGCGCCACGCGCTGCTTCTGGCCGCCCGACAGCGCATGGGGCGCGTGCCGGCGGTAGGCCGTCATGCCCACGGCCTCCAGGGCCCAGTCCACCCGCCGGCGGATCTCCGCAGGCGGGAGGCCCAGGTTCTCCGGGCCGAAGGCCACGTCTTCCTCGACCACCGTCGCCACGAGCTGGTTGTCGGGGTTCTGGAAGACCATGCCCACACGGCGACGAATGGCCGGGACCGCGTGGCGGTCCCGCGTGTCCAGCCCGCTCACCCGCACCACGCCCGCGGTCGGCACCAGGAGGGCGTTGAAGTGCTTGGCCAGGGTCGACTTGCCGGAGCCGTTGCCGCCCACGATGCCCACGTACTCGCCCCGGCGGATCACGCACGACAGGCCGTCGAGGGCAACGACGGCCTGGGGGGTCTCGGGATGGTAGACGTACCGGAGGTCGGTGGCCTCGAGCAGCGGCTCGCCCACGCGGGGGACTACTTCACGAGCTCGACCAGCGCCATCTCCGCGCCGTCGCCCCGCCGGGGACCCAGCTTGACCACCCGCGTATATCCGCCGCGACCGGCCTGATAGCGGGGCACGATCTCGCGAAACAGCCGCTTGACGACCTTGGGGTCGGTGAGGAAGCGCCGGACCTGGCGCCGGGCGTGCACGTCGTTGGCCAGGGCCGTGGCGATCAGGCTATCGGCGATCTTCTTGGTCTCCTTGGCGCGGGCGTCGGTGGTGCGGATCCGCTCGTGCAGGATCAACCCGCCCACCAGGTCTCGGAACAGCGCCCGACGCTCCCCGGTATCGCGCCCCAGCTTGCGCCGTTTGGCTCCCAGCCCCATCGCCCGTCGCCCCCTACGGCTGCTCCGGCTGGCGCAGGCTCAGACCGTGCGCCGCCAGCTTCTCCTTGACCTCGTCCAGCGACTTGCGTCCGAAGTTCTTGACCGCCACGATCTCGTCCTCGGTCTTCTTCACCAGGTCGCCCACCGTGTGGATGCCGGCGCGCTTGAGGCAGTTGTAGGGGCGCACCGACAGGTCGAGCTCCTCGATGGGCATGGCCAGCAGCCGGGCCCGCTCGGGATCCTCGGGGCCCCCGAAGGGCGCGCCGGCTCCGGTCTCGTCGGCGATGGCGGCGAACAGCCGGAAGTGGTCGATGAGGATCCGGCTCGCCTCCTGCAGCGCTTCCTCGGGCCGCACCGACCCGTCGGTCCAGATCTCGAGCACCAGGCGGTCCAGGTCGGTGGCGTGTCCCACCCGCGTGTCCTCCACCACGTAGTTCACCTTGCGGACCGGCGAGAAGATGGAGTCCACGGGGATGACGCCGATGACGTGCTCGCTCCGGCGGTGGCGCTCGGCGGGGACGTAGCCCTTGCCCCGCTCCACCACGATCTCCATGGCCAGCCGGGCGTCCCGACGGTCCAGGGTCGCCAGGTGCAGCCCGGGATTGACGATCTCCACCTCGGGATCGGGCTGGATGTCCGCCGCCGTGACGTCCCTCTTGCCGTGCACGTCGAGGCGCAGGAGCTTGGGCTTGTCGGTGTACAGCCGCAGCGTGAGCTCCTTCAGGTTGAGGATGATCTGCGTCACGTCCTCGACCACGCCCGGAATGGTGGAGAACTCGTGCAGCACCCCGTCGATCTTGACCGACGTGACCGCCGCGCCCGAGATGGACGACAGGAGCACGCGGCGCAACGCGTTGCCCACCGTCACGCCGAACCCCCGGTCGAGCGGTTCCACCACGAACTTCCCGTAGGTATCCGAGAGCTCGGCGTACTCGACCTTGGGGGTCGGCGCCTCCCACAGCGTGCTCACACTCATGATCTCCAGACCTCCCGATCGGCCGCGCGACCCACCAGCGGCCGCCCGTCCGTGCGCCGCGGGGCGCCAGCGGGCGCGCCGCAGCGGTGCGGGCGGTCAGCGCGAGTAGTACTCCACGATCAACTGCTCCTGCACCGGCACGTCGATCTCTTCCCGGGCCGGCAGGGCCAGCACGCGCCCGGTCAGGCGCGCCGGATCGAACTCTAGCCACGAGGGCGGCCGGCGACCGGGCAGGGACGCCAGCTCCTTCATGCGCGGGGGCATGGCCGCCGGCGCGCTGGGCCCCACCACCTGGCCGGGCCGCAGCTGGTACGACGGGATCGTCACCCGGCGCCCGTCCACGGCGATGTGGCCGTGGACGACCAGCTGCCGCGCCTCCTTCCGGGACGCCGCGAAGCCCAGGCGGTAGACGACGTTGTCCAGGCGCGTCTCCAGCAGCTGCAGCAACCGGGTCCCGGTGACCCCCTTGGCCTTGGCGGCGCGCTCGAAGTAGTTCTTGAACTGCGTCTCCAGCAGCCCGTAGATCCGGCGCAGCTTCTGCTTCTCGCGCAGGCGGACGCCGAACTCGCTGAGCTTGCGGCGCGACACGCCGTGCATCCCGGGCGGCTGGGGGCGCTTGTGCACCGGGCACTTCTCCGTGTAGCACTTCTCGCCCTTGAGGTAGAGCTTCATGCCCTCGCGCCGGCACAGCCGACAGACCGAGCCCGTGTACCGTCCCATGCGTGCCTCCTCGCTCCTACACCCGTCGCCGCTTCGGCGGCCGGCACCCGTTGTGCGGCACGGGCGTCACGTCCCGGATGAGGCTCACCTCGAGCCCGGCGGCCTGCAGCGACCGGATCGCCGCCTCCCGCCCGGCCCCGGGCCCCCGCACCAGCACCTCGATCTGGCGCACCCCGTGCTCCATCGCCTTGCGTGCGGCCGCCTCCGCCGCCAGGCTCGCCGCGAACGGCGTGCCCTTGCGGGACCCCTTGAAGCCCACGGTGCCGGCGCTGGCCCATGCCACCACGTTCCCGCGCGGGTCGGTGATGGTCACGATGGTGTTGTTGAAGCTCGAGCGAATGTGGGCCACGCCCGCCGGCACGTTCTTGCGCTCACGCCGCCGCGTCTTCCCGCCCTTGGTCGCCATGGCCGCCCCCCCCCCGCTACGCCTTGGGCGCCGGCGCCGCCGCGGTCTTCCGCCGCACGCCGACGGTCTTCCGGGGCCCCTTGCGGGTCCGGGCGTTGGTCCGTGTCCGCTGGCCCCGGACCGGCAGGCCCCGCTTGTGCCGCAGGCCCCGGTAGCACCCGATCTCGATCAGGCGCCGGATGTTCATGGCCACCTCGCGGCGCAGATCGCCCTCGACCTTGTAGTGGCGCTCGATGTACTCCCGCAGGCGCGTCACCTCGTCCTCGGCGAGGTTGCGCACCCGGGTGTCGGGGTTGATCCCCGTCGCCTGGCAGATGGCCCGCGCCCGGCTGGGACCGATGCCGTAGATGTAGGGCAGCGCCGCCTCGATGCGCTTGTCACGCGGCAGGTCGACACCTGCGATCCGTGCCATGGTGGCCTCCTATCCCTGCTTCTGCTTGTGCTTGGGGTTCTCGCAGATCACGAGTACCCGTCGCCCCCGCTTGACGATCTTGCACTTCTCGCACATGCGTCGTACCGACGCGCGCACCTTCATGGCCCAGGCCTCCTGCGCCTCCCGCCCCCGCCTCTATCGTCGGGGCACGCGCCACGTCTGGGGGATCGGTGCCGCACCGCCATCGCCTCCTAGCGGTACCGGTACGTGATCCGTCCCCGGGTCGGATCGTACGGCGAGAGCTCCACCTTCACGCGGTCGCCGGGCAGGATGCGGATGAAGTGGATGCGCATCTTGCCCGAGATGTGCGCCAGCACCTTGTGCCCGCTGGCCAGCTGCACCCGGAACATGGCGTTGGGCAGCACCTCGGTGACCGTGCCCTCGACCTCGATCGCGTCCTGCTTGGTCATGCCCCCTCCTGTGGGGTCGCCAGCGCCTGTCGCAGCTCCTCGTCGGTGGCCGGCGCGCCCGCCCGCAGCCGGTCCACCAGCGGGACCGCCGGCCCGTGCACCACCAGGTGCTTGACGTTCTTGCGCTTGGGCCGGGCCCAGGTGCGCTTCCGCCCGTCGGCCACCAGCACCATGTCGTTGCCCGCCGCCGCGATCACCACGTACCGGTCGCCGGCGTCGCGGCCGGCGCGCGAGGTCACCACCATGCCGACGAGGTCTCCTGCCGCAGGCTTCCCCACGCTACCCACAATCGACTAGTATATGGCGCCGGTGCCATCGCGTCCAGCGTCCGGATCCAGCG
>CAZGNA010000037.1:4672-19488 GCA_964526945.1 uncultured bacterium | reverse complement strand
TATTGGCTGATCGCCGACAACTCCTGCTGGATGGTGCCGCCGTCGCCCCCGCGGTGGCCGCCCCGGCCTCGACGATGGACGGTCCCACCTGCTCGGCCTGGCCCCGGGCTTCCGCCGGCGCCAGGATCCGCGCGATGACCCGGCCCACCGGCACCTCGTCCCCTTCGGCCGCCGACACCTCGGCCAGCACCCCCGAGGCCGGGGCCTCCAGCTCGACGGTGGCCTTGTCGGTCTCGATCTCCAGCAGCGGCTCGCCCTCGCGGACGCTGTCGCCCTCGCGCTTGAGCCAGCGCAGCACCTTGCCCGTCTCCTGGGCCATGCCCAGGGCCGGCATGATGACGTCGGTCGGCACGCGCGCCTCCTACCGCGCCGGCGCCTGGCTGCCTTCGACCGCGGCGCCGGCCATCACGGCCGCCAGCGGGCTCGTCGCCCGGTTCTTGTGCGACTCGGTCTCCCGGGTGGTCTCCAGCGGGCCCGTGGCCGTGTAGTAGCGGCGCCCGGCCACCATGAGCTTCTCGGCCGGGAAGCGGGTGATGACCTCGCAGCCGTCCTTCGTCACCACCAGCTGCTCCTCGATGCGCGCCGCCGACCACCCGTCGGCCGCAGGCCAGAACGTCTCCAGGGCGAACACCATGTTCTCCTCGACGACCTCGGGGGCGTCGAACGACACCAGCCGGCTGAAGATCGGCTTCTCCCAGATCGACAGGCCGACGCCGTGGCCGTACTGCAGCGCGAACGCCGCTTCCTCGTTGGGGAAGCCGAACTCCTGCGCCTTGGGCCACACCCGCACCACGTCGGCCGTGGTGGCGCCAGGCCGGATCAGGGCGATGGCCGCGTCCAGGTAGTCGCGGCACCGCTTGTAGGCGTCCACCTGCGCCTGGCTCGCGCTGCCGATCACGAAGGTGCGGTAGTAGCACGTGCGGTACCCCAGGAAGGCGTGCAGGATGTCGAAGTAGACCGGGTCGCCCGGCCGCAGCACGCGGTCGGTGTAGACGTGCGGGTGCGGGCTGCAGCGCTCGCCCGAGATGGCGTTGACGCCCTCCACGTGCTCGGAGCCCAGCTCGTAGAGCACCTTGTTCACCAGCGCCACGCACTCGTTCTCCCGCATACCGGGCCGCATCGCCTCGTAGAGCGCCTCGTAGGCCGCGTCCACCATCATGCAGGCCGTGGTCAGCAGGATGATCTCGTCCTGGGTCTTGATCTTGCGGACCTCCTGCATCAGCGCCTGGCCGTCCACCACCGTGAGGCCCTCGGCCCGCAGGGCCTCCAGGACCGGCACCTCCACCACGTCCACGCCCAGGGGCTCGCGGTGCAGGCCGCGGGCCTCGAGCTCGACGCGGATCTTGCGGGCGACGTCCCGCGCCTGTCCCGGGTAGGCGCCGCGCAGGGTCGAGATGCCGGCCCGCGACCGCTCGCCCAGCCACGGGCAGTAGAGCTGGTGGTGGCGCGCCGCCGAGCCGAAGTCCCATAGGATCGGCTCGTCGTCCTGGGGCAGCAGCGCAAAGCGCACCAGCTTGTCCATGGCCCAGGTGCCGATGTGGGTGGCGGTGATGTACCGGATGTTGTTCATGTCGAAGCACAGCAGCGCGCCCAGCTCCGAGGCCTTCAGGAACCGCTTGGCGCGGGCCAGCCGCTCACGGCGGAGCCGCTCCATGTCGACCCGCTGCTCCCAGTCCACGTGCATGAGGCCGAACGTCTTGAGTCCCATCGTCCTCCCTCCCGTCGCGCAGGCGGTTTCAGCGCGTGCCGCAGAGTTCCCGTGCCACGGCCGCGACCCGCTCGGCCGTCGGCACGGTCAGGTCCTCCAGCACCGGCGAGAACGGCACCGGCACGTGCATGGCGCCGAGCCGCCGCACCGGCGCGTCGAGGTCGTAGAAGGCACCCTCGGCGATCACCGCGGCGAGCTCCCCGGTGACCCCGTACTTCTCGTAGCCCTCGTCCACCACGATGACGCGGCCGGTCTTGCGGGCCGACGCCACCAGGGTCTCCACGTCCAGGGGCACGGTGGTCCGCGGGTCGACCACCTCGGCCTCGATCCCCTCGCGGGCCAGCAGCTCGGCAGCGGCCAGGGCCACGTGCACCATGCTGCTGGTGGCCACGACGGTCACGTCGCGCCCCGCGCGTTTCACGTCGGCGACGCCCAGGGGGATCACGTAGTCGTCCGCCGGCACCGGCCCCTTGAGCTGGTAGGTCATCTTGTCCTCGAAGACGATCACCGGGTTGTCGTCGCGGATGGCGGCCTTGAGCAGGCCCTTGGCGTCGTAGGGCGTGGAGGGCAGGGCCACCTTCAGGCCGGGGACGTGGCAGAGCCAGGCGTGCAGGCTCTGGCTGTGCTGGGCGGCCGAGCGGCGCGTGGCGCCCAGCGTCGTGCGGACGACCATGGGGACCCTGAGTTTGCCGCCCGACATGTAGTGGACCTTGGCGGCCTGGTTGACGATCTGGTCCATGGCCAGCGTGATGAAGTCGCCGAACATGATGTCCACCACGGGCCGCATGCCGATCATGGCAGCGCCGACGGCGATGCCCGTGAAGCCCGCCTCGGAGATGGGCGTGTCGATGACGCGGTCGCGGCCGAACTCCTCGACCAGGCCCGTCAGCACCTTGAAGGGGTGGCCCGCTTCGGCCACGTCCTCACCGATGATGAACACCCGCGGGTCGCGGCGCATCTCCTCGGCCAGCGCCTCGCGCACGGCCTGGGCGAAGGTGAGCTCCCGTACCTCCGGGGCAGGGGCGGGCTGGACCTGCGCGCTAGGCATAGACATGCTGGTCCACCTCGCTCGGGTCGGGATAGGGGGCGTCCAGCGCGAAGGCCAGGCCGCGGGCGATCTCCTCCCGCACCTCGGCGTCGAGCTGCGCCAGCAGGGCGGCGTCGGCGATGCCGTGGGCTGTCATCCACCGGGCCAGCAGCGTCAGCGGGTCACGCTCGGTCATCCACCACTGTTCCTCCTCGCGGGTGCGGTAGGCGCGGTTGACGTCGCCCACGTGGTGGCCGCGGTACCGGTAGGTGTGGCAGAGCAGGAACGACGGCCCCTCGCCGGCCCGCGCCCGCGCCACCGCCGCGCGCGCCGCGCGCAGCACGGCCCGGACGTCCTGGCCGTCCACCTCCGTGCAGGGAATCCCAAACGCTGCGGGCCGCGCCGTCATGGAGCCGGCGGTCGTCTCGCTGGCCGGCGTGTACTCGTTGTAGAGGTTGTTCTCGCACACGTAGACGACCGGCAGGCGCCACAGCGATGCCATGTTCATCGCCTCGTAAAGCAGGCCCTGGCCCAGCGCGCCCTCGCCGAAGAAGCAGACCGCCACCTGGTCCGTCCCGCGCATCCTGGCCGACAGGGCCGCGCCGGCGGCGATGCCGGCCGAGCCCCCCACGATGGCGTTGGCGCCCAGGTTGCCCACCTCGGGGTCGGCGATGTGCATCGACCCGCCCTTGCCCCGGCAGTAGCCCGCGGCCTTCCCCAGCAGCTCGGCGAACATGCGGTCCACCGACGCGCCCTTGGCCAGGCAGTGGCCGTGGCCGCGGTGGGTGCTGGTGATGTAGTCGTCGCGCCGCAGCGCGGCGCACACCCCCACGGCCACCGCCTCCTCGCCGATGTAGAGGTGGGCGAGCCCGGGCATGCGGGCGCTGGTGTACAGCTCGTTGACCTGTTCTTCGAACCGCCGGATGGTCAGCATCTGCTGGTACAGGGCCCGCCACTGCTCGGGCCGGACGTCGGCCAGCTCGTCGCGGGGCGAGATCTCGGTCGCTCGGGTCATGGGTGCCCTCCCCCACCGGCCATGTCGGCCAGCACGTTGAACAGCGCTGCGAAGTCGCGATGACCGTAGCCCATGGCGCGTGCCGCACTCAGGAACTCGTTGGTCAGGGCGGTGGTGGGGAGCGGCACGCCCACCTGGCGGCCCAGCTCCAGCGCCAGCAGCAGGTCTTTCTGCATCATGCGGCAGTCGAACCAGGCCTCCGGCGGCGGGGCCAGCACCAGCGGGCCCCGGTAGACCAGCATCGGCGAGGCGGCGACGCTGCGCAGCAGCACCTCCACGGCCGTCGCGCGCGGGATACCGTTCTTCTCGGCCAGCAGCACGCCCTCGGAGAACGCCAGCATCTGCACGGCGAGGCTCAGGTTGGTGGCGATCTTCATGGTGACGGCCAGCCCCTGGGCGCCCACGTAGGTCACCGTCGGCCCGATCGCCTCCAGCACCGGCCGCACCCGCTCCAGGACCTCGCGGTCCCCGCCCACCATGATGGAGAGCCGGCCTTCCTCCAGCGTGGTCACGCTGCCCGAGACCGGGGCGTCGAGCATGTGCGCCCCGCGCGCCGCCACCTCGGCGGCCAGGGCCCGGCTCTCCGCGGGGCTCACGGTGCTCATGTCGATGTACACCGTGCCGGGGCGCAGGCCCGCCAGGATGCCGTCGGGCCCGCGGGTCACCGCGCGCAGCGCGTCGGTGTCCGCCATCATGGTGATCACCACGTCGGCCGCCTCGGCCGCCGCCCGCGGCGAGTCGGCCCAGCGCATGCCCAGGTCCACCAGCCACTGCGCCTTGGCCCGGGTGCGGTTGTAGCCGACCACCGGGTACCCGGCGTCCAGCAGCCGCTTGGCCATGCGGCTGCCCATCACGCCCAGCCCAACGAACCCGACCTGCGTCATGCCTCACCCTGCCCCAGCAACACGCTGCGGATGTCCCGCTCGACCCGGCCCAGGTGCTCGCGCATCCGGCGGCGGGCGGCCTCCGCGTCGCCGGCGCCGATCGCCGCCACGATCTGCCGGTGCTGCTGGATCGACCGCTGCGGGCTGCCGGGAATGTGGTAGACCTGCGCCAGCGCCCGGTGCAGGGTGTCGCGGATCGCGTGCATCATGCGAAGCGCGATGCGGTTGCGGGTGGCCGTGGCCACGGCCAGGTGGAACCGCAGGTCGGCACCGATGTACTGGTCCTGCGCGGCCAGCCCGGCTTCCATGTCGGCGATGGCGGCAGCCATCTGCCGGAGGTCGTCGTCGGTCCGGCGCAGCGCGGCCAGCCCCGCCGCTTCCACCTCGAGGATCTTGCGAACCTCGTAGACCTCCAGCAGGGTGGCTTCCTCGAGCTCGAGGAGGAAGTGGAGGGAGTGGCTGAGGGGGTTGCCGTACTCGGCCACCTGGAACGTGCCGTTGGTCGACGCCCGGATGAGGCCGCGCGACTCCAGCATGCGCAGGGCCTCGCGCACCGAGGAGCGCCCGACCCGGTACCGCTGCATCAGCTCGCGCTCGGTGGGCAGCGGGTCGCCCGGGCGCAGTCCGCGGTCGCTGATCAGCTCCTCCAGCCGCTCGGCCACCAGCTCGTAGACCTTGCGGCGTTCGATGGGCGCGGTCGCGGTGTCGGTATGTGGCAAGCTGCTACCTCCCGGATGTCGGACCAGCTGATCGTCTGACACGACCTCACCCGAAATTTCCCGCTGTACCCGGTGTCTTCCTCCGACGCGGGCCGCCGCGGTACGCCCCGCCCCGCGGGGCACCGCCGGGCACCCGCCCGCCTGTCCTCCTCGATGCCGCGCCCCACGGGGTCACGCCGCGAGCAACTGGGCCGGATTGCGCCGGCCCATGAGGTCCAGTTCCCGGTCGGTGATGCCGTGGGCCCGCAGCTCCCGCACGAAGGCCAGGAAGCCCTCGGCCGGCGTCAGGCACGGGGCCGCGCCCAGGTCGCTGGCCAGGATGCAGCGCTCGGCGCCCACGGCTTTGATCGCGGCCGCCATCTGCGCGACGGACACCCCGCGCCACCCGCGGAAGCGCTCCACGGGCGACTGCGGGCCGAGGAACACGCCGATGTACGCGTGCTCGATGTAGGCGCCCAGCCGGGCCGCCTCGCGCTGGTCCTCGATGGTCATGTTGATGGGATCGTAGTCGGCGTGGGTGCAGACGATCCGCTCGACGCCCGCCGCCCGGGCTTCCCGGATCAGCGCGAGCGCCTCGGGCGCGGAGAGGTGGCTGGTCTGCAGCACCAGCCCGTGGGCGGCGCACAGCGCCAGGATCTCCCGCATGGCTGGCACGAGCCGGGTGCCATCGAACACGTCGACGCCGGGCTGCGCGATGCCGAACCGCTCGTGGTGGTTGCGGGCGTTGATGCTGGGCAGCCACACCACCCGTCCCAGCCGCTCCGCGCCGGCCCCACGGAAGGCCACCATCGCCTCCACGGCCGCAGGGTTGATGCCGCCCATGGGCCAGTTGAGGACCACCCCGCCGAACACTTCGAGCCCGCCCACCGCGGCCCGGGCCTGCGCCGCCCGGGTCACGGTCTCGAACGCGCCGCCCTTGAGCACGATCGCGCGCATGCCCAGCGCCCGGGCCGCACGCGCGGCCTCGACCGCGTCCACGGTGCGGTCGAAGTTGTCGGGCGCGGTGTGCACGTGGAAGTCGATCATTCCTTCGGTCTCGTCGCGCACCGCCTGCAGGCGCTCGGCCTGCTCCTCGGCCACCGGCACCGCGCCCACGGCGGGCGCCGCAAAGGCCAGGGCGCTCCCCAGCGCCCGGGCGTGCGCGACGGGAACGCAGGCTGCAGCACCCCAGCACATCGCCAGCCGCCTCAGGCCGTCCCGTCGGCCCCTGCGGTCGCAACCCGTGCCGCGACATCCGCCGGCGCCACGGCCAGCGCCTCGATCTCGACGCGCGCGTCCGGCACCACCAGGGCCGCCACCTGCACGGTGGTGCTGGCCACCTGGTGGTCGCCCAGGACCTCGCGCTGGACCGCGTTGAGCTCGTCCTGCTCGCGCATGTCGGTGAGGTAGCGCGTGACCTTCACCACGTGCCGCCAGGTCAACCCCAGGGCGTCCAGGGAGAGCTGGATGTTCTGGAAGACCCGCCGGGCCTGGTTGCGCATGGTGGACGGCAGCACGTGCTCCTCGGGCACGTGCGGGTGGTGGTGGTAGACGGGCGAGGCGTGGCACCCCGAGATCAGGACCAGCGCCGCCCCGGGCGGGACCACCACTGCGGGCGCGTAGGGCATCGTCACCTTGCCCCGCAGCGGATGGGGCGGGAACACGGGGATGCCGTACTCGGACACGTCAACTCACCCCCAGGTAGGCTTCCTGGACCTGCCGGTTGCGCAACAGCTCCTCGCGCGTGCCCTGGACGACGATGCGGCCGCGGTCCATGACCGCCGCGCGGTCGGCCGCCGCCAGCGCCCGGACCGCGTTCTGCTCGACGAGGAGCACCGACGTGCCCAGGCGTCGGACGTCCTCCACGAACCCGAACACCACGTCGGCCATCACCGGCGCCAGCCCCAGCGACGGTTCGTCCATCAGCAGCAGCTTCGGGCGGCTCATGAGCGCCCTGCCGATGGCGAGCATCTGCTGTTCGCCGCCGCTGAGGGTCCCCGCCCGCTGGCCCAGGCGCTCGCGCAGCCGCGGGAACAGCGCCAGGACCTGGTCCAGCGTCTCGCGCATGCGACCGCGCGCCCGCCGGGCGAACGCGCCCAGTTCCAGATTCTCCCGCACCGTCAGGTCTGCGAACACCCTGCGTCCCTCGGGGACCACGGCGATGCCGCGCTCGCACACCTGTTCCGGTGGCAGCCCCGTGATGGGCTCGTCCAGGAACTCCACGGTCCCCCGCCAGGGCCGCACCCACCCCGCGATGCTCTTCACCAGCGTGCTCTTGCCCACGCCGTTGGGCCCCAGGACGGCCACGACCTCGCCGTCGCCCACGGTCAGGCTCACCCCGTCCAGCGCGCGGGCCTCACCGTAGCGCACGTCCAGGTCCCGCACCCTAAGCATGGCCGCCGTGGCTTCCCAGGTACGCCGCGCGCACGCGCTCGTCGCGCAGCACGTCCTCGGGGGCGCCTTCCGCCAGGACCGTGCCCTCGTGCAACACCACGATCCGGTCGGCCAGCGTCCGCACCGCCTTCACGTTGTGCTCGACCACCAGGAGGGCGACGCCCATGGCCCTGATGGTGCGGATCGCATCCAGCACCCGCTCGGTCTCGGCAGGCGTCAGCCCCGCCAGCACCTCGTCGGCCAGGATGATGCGCGGGTGGCTCGCCAGCGCCCGGGCGAGCTCCAGCAGGCGGCGTTCCTGCAGCGTCAGACGGTGCACGGGATGCGCGGCCGCACGGTCCATGCCCAGCAGGTGCAGCCATCGCTGCGCTGCGCCCTGGGCGTCCGCCGGTGTCCTGCCGCCGTCTCCCGCGCCGAACAGCGCTCCCACCGCCACGTTGTCCTGCGCGTTCATCGAGCCAAACGGCCGGGGGTGCTGGTACGTGCGGGCCAGTCCCATGGCGGCCCGGCGGTGCGGGGCCACGCCCGTGATGTCGACGCCGCGGAACGTCAACGTCCCGGCATCGGCGCGGTAGTACCCTGCGGCCACGTTGATCAGCGTCGACTTCCCCGACCCGTTGGGACCGATGAGCCCGACGGTCTCGCCCTCACCGACCGTCAGCGACACACCCCGGAGCGCGCGCACGCCGCCGAAGTTCTTGCGCACCTCACGCACCTGCAACAGCGGGTCAGCCACCGGTGACCTCCACCCGCCGCTGCCGCCTGGCCGGCCAGCGGCCACTGCCCAGCCGTGCCGGGGCCACCAGCACCACCATGAAGGCGCCGACGCCGAGGGCCACCGCGTCCAGCAACCCGGTCCCCGCGGCGGCGAACATCCCCAGGGCCGCGAGTCCCACCGCCCCCGCCACGGCCCCGCGCTCGCGCAGCCGGCCGTAGATGCCCTCGGGCAGCGCGGCCACCACCACCATGAGCAGCAGGCCCATGAGCACCTCGCTCACCGTGCCCAAGCCCGGACCGCTGAGGCGGTCGTTGATCGCGTGCACCACGCCCGCGCCCAGCACCGGCCCCAGCCAGTGCCGCCGGCCGCCCAGCACGCACATCATGATCACGAGCAGCGGCACGCGCAGGGAGAACACCGCGTCGGCCGTCACGTAGCGGACCTGCAGCGCGTGCAGCCCGCCGCTCAGGCCGGCGATGGCGCCGCTCAGCACCAGGGCCGCCATCTTGTAGGCGAACGTCGGCACGCCCAGGCCTTCCGCGACCGGCTCGTCGTCGTGGATCGCCCGCAGTCCCCAGCCGTGTCGGCTGCGAGAGGTCCACCACCCGATCCCCACGGCCACCAGGCCCACGAGCAGCCCGGCGTAGTACAGGAACTGCACGTCCGCCAGGCCTAAGGGATACTCGAGCTTGGGCAGCGGAATCCCCCGACCGCCGTCCAGGTAGCCCACGTTGTTCACCAGGCTGTGCAGCGCCACCGCGACCGCCAGGGTCACCAGGGCGAACACGGGCCCGCGGATCTGCCGCAGGCGGAACACCACCAGGCCGATCCCGCAGGCGACGGCCGCGCTCGCCGCGGCGCCCGCCAGGATCGCAAGACCGTAGGGCACCCCGTGCCGGTCGATCAACACCGCCGCCCCGTACACGCCCGCGCCGTAGAAGGCGCCCTGGCCGAAGCTGAAGTAGCCGGCGTAGCCGGAGATCACGTTCCAGCTGGTGGCCTGCGCCGCCCAGAAGAAGAAGAAGTACAGGAAGACCAGGTAGTAGGCCGGCAGGCCCAGGCGGTGGACCGCGACGGGCACGGCCAGCAGCGCCGCGACGACAGCGGCCATCGCCCAGCCCGCGCGCGACCGCCTCATCCGTCTCGCCGCACCAGCACGCTGGGGAGCAGGCCTTCCGGGCGCACCAGCAGGCCGGCCAGCAACGCGCAGGCGCCGACCAGCCGTGCGACCGCGGTGGCGCCCAGCGCCTGCGCGATGGCTTCGCCCACGCCGATGACCATCCCGCCCAGGACGACACCCGCGGGGTTGCCGATGCCCCCGAGGATGACCGCGGCGAACAGCAGGCCGATCCACTGCTCGGCCGCGTTGGGGTAGAGCGCGTGGTTCATCGCGATCAGCACCCCGGCGACCCCGGCGGTGGCGCCTCCGAGCGCCGCCATCAGCAGGCGCAGCCGCTCCACGTCGGCGCCGCACGCCCGCGCCATCTCCTCGTCGGACACCGCGGCCCGCAGCGCCCTGCCCGGGTACGTGGCCCGCAGCCACGCGCCCACGGCCACGGCGACGAGCATCGCCACGGCGAACGACAGCACCTGGGTGATCGGCAGCGCCAGCTCGCCCAGGGCGAGCGCGCCGGCGGCGTAGGGGTTCTGGGCCACGGGGATGCGGCGGTAGTCGGCCGTCCACACCATCTTGGAGAGACCTTCGAAGACCACCAGGACGCCGAACGTGAAGACCAGCGAGCGGGCCGCGTCCAGGCGCAGGCGGCGCATCAAAAAGCGCCAGCCGGCGCCCGCGGCGGCGCCCAGCGGCGCCACCACCAGCAGCACCGCCAGCGGGTCCATCCCGCGGGTCGCGAGCTCGTAGGTGACGTACCCGAACCCGAAGATGAACGCGAAGTGGGCGAAGTCGATGGTGTCGAGGAAGCCCCACGCCAGCGTGAGGCCCAGCGCCAGGAGGGCGTAGAACCCGCCCATCAGGATTCCCGACGCGCCGGCCTGCACCAGTTCGAGCATGGGACGTGACCTCAGCCGGCCGGGTGCGTCACCCGCACGGGGTGCCTGCGGGGGCCGCGCGGGCGGCGGTCACCGGGGCTGCCGGTACGGTGGCGGCGGCCACGACGGACACGGTGCCCTCCCTGCCGCAGCGCGCGGCGGTCACCGTAGCTGCCGGCCTTCCGCGGTCATCGACTGTGGCCAGACCGCCCACCACCGGCCGTCCTGGATCTGCATCACGGCCTGGATGTCGTCGCCGTAGTTCTGCTGCTGCCGGTCGAACCGCAGCATGCCCTGGACCGTCGGCACGGGCTTGGAGAGCAGCACCTCGGCGATCGTCGCGTGGTCCAGGCAGCGGCACTCCTGTATCCCGAAGGTCAGGACCTGCCAGGCCGACCACGAGGCCGCGGACTGCACGTCGGGTTCGCTGTAGGCCAGCCCCGTGGCCTTGGCCCACGCGCGGTAGCGGTTGACGAAGTCCCGCGCCCCCGGGTACGAGAGGTAGGGCTCGTGGGGCACGAAGATCGTGACGCTGGTGGCGCGGTCGGTGAGCGGCAGCGCCGCCAGCATGGCGCCCGGCGACGGCCACTGGTGGAAGTGGTGCCGGGGCCGCCAGCCCAGCTGGGCCAGGGCCTGGAGCAGGTTTACGCCGTCCAGCGCCAGCCCGGCGACGTAGAGGAGGTCGGGGTTGGCGCGCCGCACCTGCTGGGCGATCGGCACCCAGTCGGTGGTGCCGAGGTCGAACGAGAGGTCCAGCACCGTCCGCAGTCCCTTCTGCTCGGCGACGCGCACCGCCCCGCCAATGTTCTGCCGCCCGTACGCCAGGAACTGGGTGCCCGGGAACTTGTTCACCACGAAGCCGACGGTCTGCGGCCGTCGGTTGCCCGGCAGGCTGCGGTAGGCGTCGAACACCTTGGCCGGGGTCGTGATGTGGGTGTTGAGGCCCACGTACCACGTCGGGAAGTGCCGCCGGTAGGTGTAAGCGTAGGTCAGGCTCGCCGTGTGGTGGGGAAACACGTAACCGTACTTCTCGGCCACCCGCATCGCCGCCGTGATGGATGCGGTGCCGTAGGGCCCGATGATCACGTCGACCTTGTCCTCGGTGATGAGGCGCTCGTAGAGGGCCGCAGCCTTGTCGGGCTGCGACTCGTCGTCGAGCAGCACCCACTCCAGCGGCCGGCCGAGCAGGCCGCCCTTCTCGTTCGTCATCTGCACGAAGGCCCGGCCTGCGGCCTCGTGCACCTTGCCCTGTGCGGCGAACACCCCGGTGAGGGGCAGCGTCCCGCCGACCCTGATCGGCCGGGGCTGGGCACTGGTCTGCGCCTGCAGCACCACCAGCGCCAGCACGACGCCCAGGGCGGCCCACGGTCCGACTGCCTTGCTCGCGCGCCTGACGTGCATGGTCACGCACCCCCTCCTGCGGTCTGCACTGCGGTGTAGCCTGTCGTCGGTGCTCACGTCCCTGCCGTGGCCGATGTCGCCGTCAGCAGCTGCTCCAGGTAGTCCCACTCCCGGTTGAACCGGTACGAGTGGTTCCGCGGCGGCTGCGGCGCCTGTGTCTCGATCCAGCGGACCTTGCGGTCCGACCGGTTGTAGAAGGCGTGGATCGTCCCCACGCCGGTCCAGAAGAAGTCGCCGGCCCGCAGCCGGTAGGTCTGCCCGTCGGCCACCGCGTCCACTTCCCCGTCGACGATCAGGTAGGCTTCCTCCAGCGGGTGGTCGTGCGGGTGCGCCACGCCCCCGGGCTCGTACTCGACCATGAACATCGTCAGCAGGTTGGCATCCTGCCGCTGGTCCACCAGCATCTTGATCCCGATGCCGCTGTAGACGAGCAGCGCCGTCACCATGCTGGGCGAGACCGTCGGAGCGTCCACCCGGCTCCCCCGGCGGGCGCTGTCCAGGTCCATCTGCCCCAGCTCGAAGTGGAAGAAGGATCGGCAGCGCGGGTCGCGGGCGTCCACGCGTCGGAGTGCGCCGGCCGCCTGCGCGGACGGCGCGAAGAAGACATCGGCCGGCTCCCCGGGCTGTCGGGGACGCGGCGCCACCATCTCCACCCACGTGCACGGCTGCGCGCCGGGGTTGCGCAGGGCGTGCAGGGCGCCGACCGGGATCAGCCCGCCCTCGTCCTTGCCCAGGCGCACGGTCTCGCCGTGCAGGGTCAGCTCGAGCTCACCCTCCAGCACGTAGATGGCCTCCTCGTACGATTGGACGTGGGAGGCGACATGCCCGCCGCCGCCCAGCTCGCACGCGGCAAAGCCCATGTGCACGGACCCCGTCGTCCCGTCCACCAGCGGCTGCCGACGAAAGCCCGCGCTGTGCGCGGCGAAGCGCTCCGGCACGATCATCTGCGTGCGGTCGATCCGTGTCACGCGATGCATCCCGCCGTCGACCCTCCCCGTGCTCCGACGTGACGCCGGCGCGCCCGGCGCCCGCTCCTGATCACCCGTGATCGCCCGTCCGCGTCGGCTCCCGCCGCGGCTTCCCCGACCTCCGGCGGTTCCCTCCGCCGTCGTCCGGCGGGACCGACCGCCAGGCGCCTAGCCGAAGACCCAGCCCCCGTCCACGTAGAGCTCGACCCCGTTGACCGCCGGGTTCTCCAGCAGGAACGCCACCGCGTCGACCACGTCCTGCATGCGCACCAGACGGCCTGTGGGCGTCCGGGCCTTGACCCGGTCGAGCATGGCCTGGTTGTTGGCCCAGTAGGGGCTATCGCCCACGATCCCGGGGTGAATGGCGTTCACCCGCACCGGCGCCAGCTCGGTGGCCAGGGTCCGCACCAGGCCCGACACGCCGGCATTGATCGTCGTGACGGTGGTCGAGCCCGGATAGGGACGTTCCTTCGCCAGACCGCCGAAGATGACGATGGCGCCGTCGGTCACGAGGCGGCTGTGGAGCGCATGGACGACGGCGGTGTAGCCCACCAGTTTGAGGGTCACGAGGTTCATCGCCCGCGCGATGTCGTACTCGCGCACGCTGTTCCGGTCGCGGTCGATCGCTGCCAGCACCAGACCGCTGACGGGGCCGACGTCGGCGAGCCGGGCCGCCACCTCGTGGGGACGGGTGAGGTCGACGCCGACGCCGCGGACGGTGCTGCCCAGTTCGCGGGCGACCGCGCCCGCGCGGTCAGCGTCGCGCCCCGAGATGACTACTGCGCGGCCCTGCCCCGCGTAGTGCCTGGCCACCTCCTTGCCGATGCCCGAGGTCCCGCCGATGACGACCACCGCGCCCGCCCGATCCATGCACGCCCTCCTCTGCGCGCAGTGCCTCGACAGGCACGCACACCCGCCGGCGTCGCGCAGGGTGTGCTGTGCCCCGCACGGTCTGTTGCCCGCGCGTCGTTCCACGGCCACACGTTCGGTCCGTGGTCACGCGGACCGCACGATCATGCCCCCGGCCGCCCTGAGCTGCCCGCGCCACCGGGTCTGTCAGACCAGCAGACGGTCCGACTTCTTCGCCAGCTGCACACGGACTTCCTGCTCGGCCCGCTCAGATCTGCGGCAGCTGGAATCCCGAGGCGGCCACCACGTGGTCGCGGGAGGCGTAGGCCAGCCGCCGCAGGCGGTCCAGGTCGACCCCCACCAGCTGGCCGTTGCGCTTGAGCGGGCGCCCGGCCACGAAGACCGAGTCCACGTTGCCGGTATCCATCCCCCAGACCACCGCGCCGATCGGATCGTTGACGGGGAAGACGTTGGGGCGGTCCATGCGGAGCAGGATGATGTCGGCGTCTTTGCCCGGCGTCAGCGTGCCGACCCGGTCCGCCAGGCCGTTGGCGCGCGCCCCTCCACGGTGGCGTACTCCAGCACGTCCCGCGTGCTGATCGACGCGGGTGCGGTCTCGTTGCCGGCCAGTCGCTGCTCGAACACCAGGGCGTGCTGCAGGGCGATCGTGGCGCGCATCTGGGTGAACATGTCGTTGGGCACGTTGGTTTCGACGTCCACGCTCAGGCTGGGCCGCAGGCCCCCGTCCAGGAACCGCTGGATCGGCGGCATGCCGTGCCCCATCATCATCTCCACGGGGCAGGCCAGCGACACGGTGGCGCCCGAGTCCACGATCAGCTGGATCTCGGCGTCCTGCGGCGTGCAGCAGTGGATGAAGGTGGTGTCCGGTCCGTACAGTCCCGGCTGGCCCACCGCGCCCACCTTGCCGTGGCGGCCGAAGGTGCCGACGCCCACGTGGGCGCGGTGCGCTGCCATCGGTGCTCCCCCCTTGGCGGATGCTGGCGCCCGGCCGCGCCCCGACCCGTCCGCGCGGCGCCCCGGGCGCGTCAGATCACCTGTCCGTACTTCTCCCGCATCAGGTCCCTGATGAACTTCGACACGTCGAGGGTCACCCGCAGCGCCCGGTGGACCTGGGCCTCGACGCGGTCGCCGCGGTAGAGGG
>CAZGNA010000037.1:0-4572 GCA_964526945.1 uncultured bacterium | reverse complement strand
CCGAAGACCACCTTGGGGGCGATGCCCAGCAGTTCGAAGGCCAGGAGCGCCGGCACCGTGGCCCCGGGCGGCGAGTTGCTGCCGAAGGTCAGGTCGGTCGCCTTGGGGAGGTCGACCGCCCGCCGCACCCCGGCCCGCGGCGCCGCGTAGAAGACCCCGCCGCTGCCGTTGATGGCCACGAGCCGCATGCGCCGGAAGTCGTACCGCACCGCGGGGTTCTCCATCATGTACGCCACCTTGGACGACACGGTGCTGGCGAACAGCATCAGCCCGTCAGGTTTCGCGTTGGCCGCGAACCAGTTGCCGCCCAGGATGCTCCCGCCCCCGGGCATGTTGCGGATGCGCACCGTCGGCCCCCCGGGGATGTGCTTCTCGAGGTAGGGGGCCAGGAAGCGGTTGAGGATGTCGGTAGCGCCGCCCACGGCGCTGGGCACCACCAGCTCGATGGTCTTCCCGGCGTAGTACGGCGTCTGGGCCCTGGCGGCGGGCAGGCTGGCCGCCAGCAACAGCCCGGCGGCCGCGATCAGGGTCCGCGTTCGCATCATGGTCGTGTCCTCCCGCGATCGTGTATATACTGGGCATGCTGGGTTGGCCCTGCCCCAGCAGGATCGAGACGGACCACAGGACAGCACCCGAGGGATGGGGGATGTCGCAGCAGACCACGCACGCTGACGAGTTTCGCGCCCGGCACCGGGTTCCCGCCGACCAGGTCCGGTGGACCTGTGCCCCCGAGGACCTGCCCTTCGAGACGACCGCCGGCTTGGCGATCGAGGACAGCATCGTGGGGCAGGATCGGGCGGTCCGGGCCCTGGACTTCGGCCTCTCGGTGCCCCAGCCCGGGTACAACATCTTCGTCTCGGGGCCCACCGGGACCGGCCGGACGACCTACACGCTCAGCCAGGTCACGCGGATCGCCGCGGCGCAGCCCGTGCCCTTCGACTGGGTGTACGTGCACAACTTCCAGCAGCCCGATCAGCCCCTTGCCATCAGCCTGCCGCCCGGGGAAGGCAGCCGGCTGCGGCGCGATATCGACCACCTCATCGAGGAGCTGAAGGATAGCATCCGCAAGCTGTTCGCCAGTGAGACATTCGAGGCCAAGCGGAGCGGGCTCCTCCACAGTTTCGAGCAGCGCGCCGGTGCCATCTGGCGGGAGCTGGAGCAGGAGGCGCGCCGGCTGGGCTTCGCCCTCCAGCGGACGCCCATGGGGATCGTGACGATCCCCGTCGGACCCTCAGGCGACCCCCTGGCCGACGAGCAGCTGCAGCAACTGGGCGCCGCGCACCGGGACGAGCTCGAGCGCCGGGCCCGCGCGCTGCAGGAATCGGTGGCGGAGGCGACCCGCAAGGTCCGCACCATCGAACGCGAGGCCCGCGAGGCCCTGCAGGACCTGGAGCGGTCGGCCGTGCGCAGCGTGGCCAGCGTCGCCATCGAGCCCCTGCGCCAGCGCTACGCCGACCATCCCAAGATCGTGGCCTGGCTCGACGCGTTCCTGACCGACGTGGTCGAGCGGCACGACGACTTCAAGGAAGACGGGGAGCCGCACCCCCCGCTCCCGCTGCCGCTCCGGCGGCCCGACTTCACCCGGTACCGGGTCAACCTGTTCATCGACCACAGCAAGACCACCGGCGCCCCGGTCGTGTTCGAGTCGAACCCCACCTACTACAACCTGCTGGGCAAGGTGGAGTACCGCGGCGAGTTCGGCGCGCTCGTCACCGACTTCACCATGATCAAGCCGGGCGCGCTGCACCGCGCCAACGGCGGGTACCTGATCCTCCAGGCGCGGGACGTGCTGCTGGCGCCGCTGGCCTGGGAGGCCCTCAAGCGCGCGCTGAAGAGCCGCGAGGTCCGCATCGAGAACATCGCCGAGCAGTACGGCCTGGTGCCCACGGCCAGCCTGCGTCCCGAGCCGATCCCCCTCGACGTGAAGGTGATCGTCATCGGGGGCACGCTGCTCTACCACCTGCTCTACCTCCTCGACGACGACTTCGCCAAGCTGTTCAAGATCAAGTCCGACTTCGACGTGGACATCGAGCGCACGCCGGAGACCATGGTGCAGTACTGCCAGGCGCTGGGCACCATCTGCCGGCGCCAGGGCCTGCTGCCCTTCGACCGGACCGCCGTGGCGCGCACGCTGGAGCAGAGCGCGCGCCTGGCCGAGCACCAGCGGCGGCTCTCGATGCGGTTCAACGAGGTGGTGGACGTCCTCTACGAGGCCTCGGCCTGGGCCCGACGCGAGGGCGCCGCAGTGGTCACCGCCGCCCACGTGCGCCGGGCCATCGAGGAGCGCATCTACCGCAGCAACCGCATCGAGGAGCGGATCCGGCAGCTGATCCGCGAGGGGCAGCTGCTCGTCAGCGTCGACGGGGCGGTCGTGGGGCAGGTGAACGGCCTGTCGGTGCTGCAGCTGGGCGACTACGCCTTCGGGCGTCCGACGCGCATCACCGCCCGCACCTACGTGGGCGGTCGCGGCGTGGTCAACATCGAGCGCGAGACCCAGCTGTCGGGCCGTATCCACACCAAGGGCGTGTTCACCCTGGCCGCCTACCTGGGCGGGAAGTACGCTCAGCAGCGGCCCCTGTCCATGTCGGCGTCGATCACCTTCGAGCAGACCTACGAGGAGGTCGAGGGCGACTCCGCCTCCTCGACCGAGCTGTACGCCCTGCTCTCGGACCTGGCGGGCGTGCCCATCGACCAGGGGATCGCCGTGACCGGCTCGGTCAACCAGAAGGGCGAGGTGCAGCCCATCGGGGGTGTCAACGAGAAGATCGAGGGGTTCTACTACACGTGCAAGGCCCTGGGGCTCACCGGACGGCAGGGCGTGTTGATCCCCTACCAGAACCTGCCCAACCTCATGCTGAACGAAGAGGTGACCGAGGCGATCCGCGCCGGGCAGTTCCACATCTGGGCGGTGCGGACCATCGACGAGGGGCTGGAGGTCCTGACCCGCATGCCGGCCGGCGAGGCCGATGCCACCGGCGCCTTCCCCGACGGGACGCTCAACGCCCTGGTCAGCAAGCGGCTGGGCGAGCTCGCCGACCGCCTGCGCCGCTTCGGCCCGCTCGCCCGGGGCCGCGACGAGGGGCGCGAGGAGGGCCGCGAGGAGGCCGAGCGCAACACGCCCGATCCGCCGGCGCGGTCATGAACGTCACGGTCGTCGGCGCCGGCGGCCTCGGCGGCTACTACGGCGGCCTCCTGGCGCGGGCCGGGCATGCCGTCACCTTCGTGGCCCGCGGCGCCCACCTCGAGGCGTTGCGCCACCAGGGCGGCGTGCGCGTCCAGGCCGTCGATGGCGAGTTCTTCGGCCCGGGGCGCGCGGTGCCCACGCCCGCGGAGGCGCCGCCGGCCGACCTGGTGCTCTTCACCGTCAAGGCGTTCGACACCCGCGCGGCCGCCGAGGCGCTGGCCGGTAGCCTGGCGCCCCTGACCGTGATCCTCTCGCTGCAGAACGGGGTGGACAACGAGGACGTGCTGGCCGCGGTCTGCGGCGCCGAGCGCATTCTGGGCGGGACGGCCTACGTCTTCGCCACCATCGCGGCTCCGGGCACGATCGCCCAGACCGGCGGGCCGCGGCGCGTCGTCATGGGCGCGTGGCCTCGCGGGGCCAGCCCTGGCGTCGAGCGCCTTGCGGCCACGTGTCGCGACGCAGGGTGGCTCGTCGAGACGACCAACGACATCCTGCGCGAGAAGTGGATCAAGTACGCCTTCATCTGCGCCCAGGCCGGCGTGACCGCGGTGACCCGCCTGCCGGTGGGTGTGATCCGCGCCTGCCCGCCCACGTGGGCGATGTTCCGCCAGCTCCTCGAGGAAGCCGCCGCCGTGGGCCGCGCCCGCGGCGTGCACCTGCCCGACGACCTCGTCGAGCGCCACCTGGCGCTCGCCGCGCGCCTGGAACCCCACGTCTCGTCTTCGCTCGCGTCCGACCTGGCGCAGGGGAAGCGCCTCGAGGTGGAGGCTTTGCACGGGGCCCTGGTGCGCTACGGGCAGGACGCGCAGATTCCCACGCCGGCCGCTGCCGCCGTGTACGCGGCGCTGCTCCCACACCACCTGCTGGCGACGGGTGCCCTCGGGCCCCACGGGCCGACAGCGGCGCCACCGCCAGCGTAGGTCCGCGCGCGGTGGCTGCGGGCGCGCGGTCGTCGGCGACATCCGGAGAGTGGCCGTGCACCCCCCGTCGACGACCGTCCCCCGGGCGGTGTCCGCGCCGCTGGCTCAGACCAGGTGCCCCTGCGGCACACGGAAGCGCTGACGTACCGTTGCTCCCTTCCGGGCCTGGCGGGGTTGGTCAGTTTCCGTTGCACAGGACCCGGCCGTCGTCGCTGCGCGCGCGGGCCTGACCCCACGAGCCGGCGCCTCAGGGTGGGAGTTCAGCCCCGCTGTAGCGGCTTGCGGGTACAGGGAACCGCTAGCTCCCCGCCTAGCACGGCCGCATCCATCATACCACGACGCCGCCCGGCGGTGGCCCGCAAACCAGACACTGGCGGAGAGGCAGGAATCGGTGCTCGCGGGGGCGAATATTTATCCCAAATCGGGCGTGAAAACCCTCAGATTCGGAATCGCTCGATGCGTTCAAGG
>CAZGNA010000036.1:0-19671 GCA_964526945.1 uncultured bacterium | reverse complement strand
CGTGGGCCGCCGGCCGGTGGCCGCCTGCAGGGCCGCGGCCAGCGACCCGGCGCCAGGGATCACGCCGGCGTCGGTGGGCAGCAGCAGGTCGGGGTTGGTGAGCACGAAGCGCGCGCCGTCCAGCAGAGCCTGCGTCGCCGCCGCCAGCTGTCGGTACGAGACGCGGCGGTCGAGTCCGACCACCACCGCGGCCGGGCGTTCCCCCGCCGGCACAAACCCCGCATCGACCAGGGCGCGGCGCAGCGCCGCTTCGCCCACCACCAGCACGCGCGCGCCGGGCCGGAGCACCCGGCGCAGGTACGCTGCGGTGCTGGTCGCCGACGTGACGATCCGCGCCGCCGGCACCCGCATGCCCATCTGCGCCAGCAGACGGGCATACTGCCGCGGTGTGCGCGTGCTGTTGTTGGTGACCAGGGCGTACGGCACACCCGCCTCGTCGAGGTACGACAGCAGCGCGGCGGCCCCGGGCAGCGGCGTCCGCCCCCGGTACAGCACGCCGTCCATGTCGAACAACAGCGCCCGCAGGCGCGGCAGCCGCATCGCGCGCCCGCTACATGCCGATGGAGATCGACTTGACCTCCATGTACTCCTCGATGCCCTGGTGCCCGCCTTCCCGGCCCAGCCCGCTCTCCTTGAAGCCCCCGAACGGGATCTCGTGGGTGTAGCCGCTGGCGTCGTTGATGCCGACCATGCCGTACTCCAGCGCTTCGGCCACGCGGATGGCACGGCGCAGATCGCTGGTGTAGAAGTAGGCGGCCAGCCCGTAGGTGGTGGCGTTGGCCCGGGCGATCGCCTCGGCCTCGTCACGGAACGTCATCACCGGCGCCACCGGACCGAAGATCTCCTCCCGCGCCACGGCCATCTCCTCGCGCACGTCGAGCAGCACCGTGGGCGCGTAGAACAGCCCCCGGGCCAGCGCGCCGTCGGTGAGCCGCCGCCCGCCGGCCACGATGCGCGCGCCGTCGGCCACCGCCGCCTGCACCAGGCCGTCGACCTTCTCGAGGATCTCGGTGTTGATGAGCGGTCCGATCTGGGCACCGGGGTCGAACCCGGGCGCCACCTTCAGCCCTTTGACCTTCTCGATGAACAGGGGCAGGAAGCGGTCGGCGACCGTCTCCTGCACGTAGACGCGGTTGGCGCAGATGCACGACTGGCCCGCCACCCGCAGGAACTTGATGGCCACCGCGCCCTCGGCCGCGGCGGCCAGGTCGGCGTCGTCGAAGACGATGAACGGGGCGTTCCCGCCCAGCTCGAACGAGACGCGCTTGAGCTGGGCGCTGGCTGCGGCCATCAGGCGCTTGCCCACCTCGGTCGAGCCGGTGAAGGCGATCTTGCGCACGGCCGGGTGATCGAGGAAGACCTGGCCGACGAGGCCTGCCCGCGCGCCGGTCACGACGTTGAACACCCCGGCCGGCAGCCCCGCGTCCGTGCACAGGCGGGCCAGCGCCAGGGCGGTGAGCGGCGTGGCGCTGGCGGGCTTGAGCACCACGGTGCAGCCCGCGGCCAGGGCCGGCGCGATCTTGCGGGTGACCATCGTGGCCGGGAAGTTCCACGGGGTGATGGCCGCCACGACGCCCACCGGCTGGCGCAGCACCCACAGCCGCTTGCCGGGCACCGGCGGCGGCACGATCGCGCCGTAGACCCGTCGGGCCTCCTCGGCGAACCACGAGAAGTACCCGGCGGCGAACGCCACCTCGCGCCGCGCTTCCTCGAAGGGCTTCCCGTTCTCCTGGGTCACCAGGCGCGCCAGGGCATCCCGGTGCTCGGTCATCAGGTCGAAGACGCGGCGCAGGATGCGCCCGCGCTCCGCGGCCGGCGCAGCCGCCCAGGCCGGTTGTGCAGCGGCCGCGGCGTCCACCGCCCGCCAGACGTCGTCGCGGCCGGCGTCGGGCACCTCGGCGAGGGGCTCGCCGGTGGCGGGGTCGACGACCGTCATGGTCGCGCCGTCCTGGGCACCGACCCAGGCGCCTCCCACGAACATCCGTGATCGCTCTGCGACCAGACTCATGCGGGTCACCTGCCTTCGGCGTGGGGTCGTGCCCGTCGTTCGCGCCCCACGACGCGCACCCCTGCTGCGGCGGTGCGGGGGACACCCTGCACGACGACGCCGGCGGGCCGTGCGGCAGTCCGCCCGATGCCGCCTGCGGCTGGAACCCGCCGGCTACCGGGGCGCGCCCCGCAGGTAGCCCAGCACCGCCTGCAGGCAGCGCTCACGGGTCGAGGCGTGCCGGGCCTCCCAGTCGGGTTCCTGCAGCCACTGGAGGAAGAGGCCGTCGACGATGGCGCGCACCACCGAGGCGGCCGCCGCCACGTCGGGGACCTGGAAGACGCCCTCGCGCAGGCCCTCCTCGATGATGTGGGCATAGGCGGCGTCCACGATCCCGCGGAACGTGGCGCTGAGCTCGTCGAACCGATCGTGGCGCGCTGCGGCGCCCAGCAGGTCGAGGAAGACCAGGTAGAAGTCACGGTTGGCCCGCGGGTCGACGAAGATGGCGTCGACCATGGCCGCCACCTTCGCTTCGGCGGTCGGGGCCCGGTGGACCGCGGTGTGGATCCGGCGCGCCACGCGCGCCAGGACCCACCGCATCGTGGCCAGGACGAGGTTCTCCTTGGTGCCGAAGTAGTACAACAGGATCCCCTTGCTGACGCCGGCCCGGTCCGCGACCCGCTGCAGCGAGAGCCGCCGCAGCCCCTGCTCCACCAGCACCCGGTAGGTGTGGCGGAGCAGGTGGGCGTGCCGCGCGGACCTGGGCTCCTCCAGCCCGGTGGCGTCCGCCGGGGGCGCGGTGCGCAGCGTGCTCACGACGGTCCTCCCGTAAGACGCTCGGCCAGGGTGGTCACCGCCTGGTGCACCCCGTGGCCGAGCTGGTGCTCCACCCCATCGTAGCACGCGCCGGTCGCAGTGTCGTCGGCTGGCTGCAGCACGCCCTCGCCCATGGGGAACAGGACCTCGTTCTCCTTGGCGATGTGCGCCCGCAGCAGGTCCAGGTACTGGCGGCAGGGCTCCAGCACGGCGCGCGCGGGGACGGCGCCCTGGGCGTAGCGGTCGAGCTGCGTGGCGATCTCCCGCACGAGCCGGCGGCCCGCCTCGTGCTCCTCCAGCATGACGCCGATCGGCCCGCCCTCACGGGGAATGCCGCGGCGCTCCAGACACGGGAAGAGACAGGCTTCTTCCTTGCCGTGGTGGCACCGGTCGACGAACGTCTGGCTGAACGTCACCAGGTCGCGCAGGAACGCCACCGGCACGTCGCCGCCGGCGTCGGCCGCCGCCAGCGCGCGCTCGAGCCCGTCGAGCACGCCCAGGATGACGCGGTGCTCCTCGATCAGGTCGCGCGTGGACCGCATCGCCGTCGCGTCCTCCGTTCCTTGCGGGGGTCCCGGCCTGCCGCCCCGAACGCACGCCCGGGCGCCATGCCTCCAGGGACGTCGCGCCCGCGCGGGCCCGGGACGCGCCAGCCCGGATCCTACACCATGGTCAGCCCGCCGCCCACGCTGAGGGTCTGGCCCGTGATGAACGAGGCGCGCTCCGACGCCAGGAAGAGGACGGCGTCGGCGATCTCCTCGGGCCGGGCCAGCCGCTGCAACGGCGTGGCGCGCACGATGGCCTGGACGAGCTTCTCGTGGCCGTCCTCGATCAACTGGCGCAGCAGCGGGGTGTCGGTGAGCCCGGGGGCCACGACGTTGACGCGGATGCCGTATCGGGCCACCTCGCGCGCCAGCGCCTTGCTGAAGGCGATGACCGCGCCCTTGGCGCCCGAGTAGACCGCCTCGCCCGACGAGCCAGCACGCCCCGCCTCGGACGCGATGTTCACGACGACGCCCGTGCCGCGGGCGATCATGTGCGGGAGCACCACGTGGCAGGTCGCCAGCACGCCGCGGTAGTTGAGGGCGATGACACGATCCCAGAACTCCTCGGTCGTCTCCACGAAGGGCATGATGCGGTCCCAGCCCGCGGCGTTCACCAGCAGGTCGATCTGCCCCCACGCCGCCAGCACCTGCTCGATCCCGGCGGCCACGCTGGCGCGGGACGTCACGTCCATGGCCACGGCCAGACCTTCGCCACCCGCCGCCCGGACCTCGGCGGCGACGGTGGCGGCCCCGGGGGCGTTGATGTCGGCCACGGCCACCCGGGCGCCTTCCCGGGCAAGCGCCAGGCAGACGGCGCGCCCGATGCCGCTGGCGCCGCCCGTGACCACCGCCACGCGTCCGCTGCTCATCGACTGGCCCCCTTGCCGGCCGGCGCGCCCACGTCCAGCCGGAACACCTCCATGGCGTTGTCACGCACCACCCGGCGGTACGCCTCGGGCCGCAGGCCCAGGGCCCGCAGCTGGGCCAGGCTCTCCTTCCAGGGCAGGCCGTTGGTGCCCCACAGGCAGCGGTCCTGCCCCAGCCGGCTGTTCATGAACTGCACCAGCTCGGGCTTGAGGTACTTGGGCATCCAGGCGTCGACGCCCAGCCACACGGTGTCCCATTTGTAGCACACCGAGATCAACTCCTCCACCCAGGGCCAGCCGGTGTGCGCGCCGATCACCTTCAGGGTGGGGAAGTCACACAGGATGCGGTCGAGGTAGATGGGACGCCCGTGCTCGGAGGGCATGCCCTCCAGCACGTGCCCGACCTGCATCGAGACCGGCACGTCGAGCTCCACGCACTTGGCGTACAGCGGGTACATCCGGCGGTCGTGCAGCGGGATGTCGAAGCCGTAGACGTGGACGTAGACGCCGCGGAAGCCGAAGTCGCGCACGGCCCGCTCGATCTCCTGCAGGCTCTCGGGGATGCGGAAGGGGTTGTAGCCGGCCAGGCCCACGAACCGGTCGGGGTAGCGCGTGGTGTACTGGGCCACCTCCTCCAGCGCCGTGTCCATGTACATCCAGTGGTTGCGGTACGACCACATCTTGCACTGGGTGATGCACACCCGCTCCACGCCCGCCTCGTCCATGGCCGCCACCATCGCCTCCAGGCTGGGGAAGCTGGGCAGGCTGCCGCCCAGCGCCCGCTCCATGCGGCAGACCAGCTCCCCACGCTTGGCGGCATTCCAGCGCCCGATGAACTCGGGGGTGGCCACGTAGTACATGATGTCGATGGCGCCGATCTGGTCTTCCATGGGGACCCCTCCCGCGGGTCAGACGGACGCGCGCTCGCGCACCCGGCGCAGCCGCTCCGCGGCCAGCCGCGCCGCGCCCAGCGCGCCGGCGTAGACGCCCAGCTCGTCGGGCGGCACCCGGAACGGCACCCGCAGCGTCTGTTCCAGGGCGCGCTGCATCAGGGGCACGCGGGTGAGCCCGCCGGTGAGCGCATACGCCGGCTCGGCCCGCAGCCGCTTGACCAGCTGCGCCGCGCGCTCGGCCAGCGCCACCAGGGCGCCGGCGCAGACGTCCTCGGGGCTGCGGCCCGAGACCAGGTGGTTGATGACCTCGGACTCGGCGAAGACGGCGCAGATGCTGGAGACCACGGCGGGCTCCCGGGCGGCCTCGGCCAGGGTCGCGATGGCGCCGGGCTCGAAGCCCATGTACCGCACGGTCTTCTCCAGGAAAGCCCCGCTCCCGGCCGCGCACTTGTCGTTGAGGCGGAAGGTCTTGACGCGGCCCCGCTCGTCGAGGCGGATGGCCTTGACATTCTGCCCGCCGATGTCCAGCACGGTCCGCACGTCGGGGTAGAGCCCGTGGATCGCCCAGGCGTGGGCCGTGAGGTCGGTGACCGCCACGTCGCGCAGCGGCACCATGTGCCGGCCGTACCCGGTGGCCGCGACGTAGGCCACGTCCTCGCGCCGGCATCCCGCCGCCGCGACAGCGGCGTCCAGCGCCCGCTCGGCGGCCCGGGCGAAGTTGAAGCCGCTGGGGACGATGGCGCGGCCGGCGATGGCCCCCGCGCCGTTGGCCAGGACGACCTTGGTGTACGACGCGCCGGCGTCGATGCCCGCGACCAGCGTCATGGCGTCTCCCCTCCCGCGACCGCGGCGGCGACGCCCGAGGGGGCCTGCGCGCCGCCACCCAGCACGTGGTCCAGCGCGAACAGCGCGGCGCCGATCGCCCCGCAGAAGTGCGACTCCTCGCTCACGTTCACCGGCCCGCCGACCAGCTCGCCGATGAGCTTCACCATGGCCACGTTGCGCGCGACCCCGCCGGTGAAGGTGAGCTCGGGCTCGATGCCCACGCGGCGGACCAGCGAGATGCTGCGGGAGGCGATGGCGGCATGGACGCCCATCAGCACGTCCTCGACCCTCCGGCCGCGCGCCAGCCAGCCCAGGATCTCGGACTCGGCGAACACGGTGCAGGTGTTGGTGATCGCCACCGGGTGGCGCGCGGTGAGGGCCAGGGGCCCCAGCTCACCCAGAGGCAGCTCCAGGGCGGCCGAGGCGGCGCCCAGGAACCGACCCGTCCCGGCCGAGCACTTGTCGTTCATGCAGAAGTCCAGCACCTGCCCGTCGGGGCCCACGCGGATCGCCTTGGTGTCCTGGCCCCCGATGTCGAGGACCGTGCGCGTGTTGGGGAAGAGGAAGACCGCGCCCCGGGCATGGCAGGAGATCTCGGTGACCTGGGTGTGCCCGAACTCGACCCGAAAGCGGCCGTACCCGGTGCCCACGATGTAGGCCACGGTGCGCTCGCTGACGTCGGCGTCCTCCAGGGCCAGCTGGAACGCCTGCCGGGCGGCGTCGGTCAGGCGGGCGCCGGTGTCCACGATGGCCCGGCCCAGGATGCGTCGCTCCGGGTGCAGGATGACCGCCTTGGTCTGCGTGGACCCCACGTCGACCCCGGCGACCACGGTCACGCTCCTCACCTCCCCGCGCCGGCCTTGCGGGCAGCCAGCGCCTCGAAGAATGCATCGACGCGGTTCTTGATCTGTGCGTCCGACCACAGCCGGGCGTCGACCAGGTCGGACTGGATGAACAGCCCCGGCACGTCGCGCTGGGTGCGCAGCCACTCGCGCACGTCGGGCAGGCCCGTGGAGGTGGTCCGGCAGGACTTCACCCCGTGGAGGCAGATACCGTCCACGCCCCAGTCCCGCACCGCGTTCGCCAGCCACTCCTGGGGGTAGAACATCGAGCCGGTGAAACCCCACCAGGCCGCCTGGAGCATCTGCTCGGCCAGGCTCTCCAGCGGCCGGGCCAGGTCGTAGCCGAAGCCCGGCACGAAGCCGCCGCCGGCGAAGATCATGTAGGTGCTGAGCACGAACACGCCGCCCCACGACTCGAACAGCTCGACGAACCGCTTGAAGTGGGTGTAGCAGGCGGTGCCCGCCAGCAAGAGCCGAAACTTCTCGTCGGGCACCGTGCCCAGGCCCAACCGGATTCGCTCCCGCAGCTCGTCCCGGGCCAGGGCGAAGAACCGGGTGCCCTCCGGCGTGCCCCGGTAGAGGTTGGCGATGCCCTGGTAGGTGATGCCCTCGCGGGCGGCGTTGAACGGCGCCGGCCGGTGGCGGTTGAGGGCCAGCACCTCGTGGTAGACGGCGGCCATGCGGTTGGTCTCCGCCATGCTCTCCCGCAGCCGGTCGATGTCGAAGCGCCGGCCGGTGATGCGCTCGCACAGCGCGATCAGCTCGCGCAGCTGCCCTTCCACGTAGCGACGGTCGCGTGCGAAGGCGGGGTCGGCAGGATCGGGGGCTGCCCCGGCACCGCGCCAGGCGGGCAGGTCCAGCACGAACACCGGGCACCCGTAGTGGTGCTCCCAGAACTCCGCCCACTTGACGTAGGTGTTGCACATGTTGGTGGCCAGGGCCAGGGCCGGCCGCGGCACGCGGCCGTGGGGATGCTCGCCGCCCTTGAGCTGCAGGCCGACGTCGACCTTGACGTAGCCGCAGATGTCCGGCGAGAAGCCGTAGTCCTCGGCGGCCTGCAGGTAGGCCATCGACTGCCCGCGCACGGCGGTCTGCAACGCGGTGATCTCCGGGAAGTTGATCACGAAGTCGAAGACCCGCAGGAGCTCGTTGAACGAGCCCATGACGAAGACGTAGGCGGTGGGCCGGCCGTCGCCGGCGGCCGCCGTCATCTCCTGCCACCAGCTGTCGAACAACCGTCGGCTCTCCTTGCGGGTGGCGCCCACCAGGTCCTGCGCCTGCGCGGTCATCGTCGGGCCTCCTTGGGCGTGCGCGTCATGCGAACTCGAAGAGCAGCGACTCGGCGAACGTCTCGACCTGGATGCCGACCTGCTCGAAGGTCGTCATCGTCTCCTCGAACTCCAGCACCAGGTAGGGGATCCCCGCCGCCTCCAGCGCCCGGGTGTAGTGGACCTGCTCTTCCAGCCCGGGCTCGCACATCTTGGGCGCGGCCACGATGGCGGCGTCGGCACCGGACTCGCGCAGGCGGCGCAGCAGCATCTCGGCCTTGGGCTTGCGGGGGTCGTGCTGCACGGGGCTGTAGCTGGAGGCGTTGAGGTAGGCCCAGGCCAGGTTGGCCAGCGGGTCCCCGTCGGTGGCGACGTCGTCGACCAGCCACCGCAGCCCGATCAGCAGGTCGTCGTCGACGATGTAGCAGGCGTCCTGGATCACCGCCAGCATGTCCAGCGGCGGCTGCTCACAGTACCCCCCCTCGAAGACCACGCGGATCCGGTCCTGCCGCTTCGCCGGCCGCTGCCCGACCAGCTCCAGGACACGGCGCAGCAGCGCGTTGTGCTCCTCCCGCGGCATGACCCCGCCGGCGCGCGTCAGGACGTAGGCTTCCAGCGCCGAGAGCAGCCAGGGCGTCTCGCGCTTGATGCGGTACAGCTCGCGCAGCAGCCGCCGGTTCTCGTTGAACACCGCGATGCTGGCCGCCAGGCGCTCTGCGGTCACGGGCTGTCCGGCCGTCTCCTCGATCAGCCGCACCAGGCGCGCGTACTCGCCGGCCAGGTAGTCGACGGCGTGAGCCGAGGCGGCGTTTTGCGGGAAGTAGAGCACCCGGGTCGGGAACTGCGGGAAGTTGCGCACCCACACCCCGCAGGCGTTGCGGACCGCGTCGCAGATCGAGGGGATCACGAACAGCGACAGGAAGTCCAGGCGGCCCGAGAGGGCCAGTTCGAGGGAGGACCGGACGATGGAGCAGACGAACGCCGCGATGCGCGCGTCGGCCTGCCGGATCTGGACCGTGCTGCCGGCGCCCATGATCTTGACGGGCAGCATGCCGGCGGCGTGGGCCAGCTCCTCCGGGAAGTAGACCTGGAAGTGGCCCAGGACCTTGCCCCCGGGGTGGTCTGCCAGCCACCGGCGGACCGCGGGGTAGCTTGGATCCTCGACCAGTGCCCGGCAGTCATCGACGATGCGTTCCAACTCTCCCATCAGGCCCCATCCCCTTGTGGCTGCTGCCTGTGCCTGCCGCCTGCGCCTGACGCCTTGTCTGCCGCCCCCTCCAGCGCGCCGTACCGACCCCCGGACCTCCTAACCCATGCCGGCTATCTGGGCTTCTATTAACTGACCGGTCAGTCAAAAGCCATCGGGTGAGGAACCGATTTTTTTGCCTGTCTTTGTCATTTTGTCCGCGCTTGTCAGAGCCGATCGCGCCGCACGAAGGCGTACCCCTCCATGATCCGGCGGGCGGTCCTGGCATAGGCGGCCCGCACCACCTGCCACCCCCCGTTGGGGTCGTGGCGCAGTTCCGCCGCCACATGCATGAGACCGCTGGGGTGCCCAAGCACTATCCGGCCGTCCCCACGCGTTCGGGCGAGCGCCCCGGGCACGCTGCCTGGCAGGACCGCGGCGACAGCCGCGCAGGCGGCCGCGGTGCCCGGGAACGCCTTGTGCAGCACCGGCGGCCTGCCCCCGGCCAGGCGGACCAGGAGGTCGACCGCCCCGGCGTCGATGGGCGCACCCTGGAACGTGGTGAAGGCCGCCGGCGGGGCCACGGCGACGGGCAGGGGTACCAGCCCGTCACGGCTGAGGCCCAGCCGCTCGGCGGCGGCCTCTTTGACCGCCACCATCGCCTGCAGCATGCCGGCCGTGAAGTCGCCGGGCCCCTCGGTCCCGCGCATGCCGACCGCGGCCGCCGGGAAGAAGACGCAGAGGTTGGCCACATCGACGATGGTGACCTCGAGCCGACCCACTCCGGCCACCTCCAGGACGTCGCGCACCTGTCCGGTGGGCAGGAACCGGCCGGTCGTGGCGCCGGCCGCCGTCGCGAAGTCGAGCAGGATCTCCGCGCCGCTGCCGGGCACGCCGTCGATGACGCAGTCGCCCTCCACCGCCGGGCGGTGGCCGCGTACCGGGACCAGCGCCGTGTACACCTTGTCGGTGTTGGTGTTGTACACGCGCACGGCGGTCAGGGGCTCGACCGGCCGCACGAAGCCTTCCTCGATGGCATAGACCCCCACGGCCGCCGAGATGTTGCCGCAGTTGATGTCGTAGTCGATCACCGGCTCGGTGATGCTGACCTGGCCGAACGTGTAGGTGACGTCGGCATCGGGGCGCGTCGGCGGGCCGATGATCGCCACCTTGCTGGTCAGGATGTCGGCGCCGCCCAGCCCGTCGATCTGGCGCGGATCGGGGCTCCCGAACAGGGCCAGGATCAGGCGGTCGCGCAGCGCAGGGTCGGCCGGGAGATCCGAGGCCCGCAGGAACACGGCCTTGCTGGTGCCTCCGCGCATCAGCACGCAGCGCACGGGGATCTGCTCGCCTGCCAGCGACGCCACCGGGGAGCGCCGCTCCAGCGCCTGGGTCATCCGGTTCCCTCCTCCCCGCCGGGCTGCCGGAGGCCCTGCGCGCCAGCGCGGGACCTCCAGCACCCCGGACCTCCGTGTCGGCCTCCGCGGTTTGCCGTGCGACGACCGCGGCCGTTACGCCGCGGCGATCAGCACGGTGCAGGCCGCGCCTTCCACGCCGGCCGCCTTGCCGCCCCGGCAGTGGGCCAGACCCACGCGCGCGCCGGCGATCTGGCGTGCGCCGGCCTCGCCGCGCAGCTGGCGGGTGAGCTCGACCACCTGGGCCACGCCGGTGGCGCCCAGCGGGTGCCCCTTGCCCAGCAGGCCGCCGCTGGGGTTGATCGGCCGCCGTCCGCCCAAGGAGGCTTCCCCGCGTTCCAGCGCCGCGGGGTACGCGCCGGGCGGCCACAGCCCGAGGCCTTCGACCCGCAGGATCTCGGCGATCGAGAAGCAGTCGTGCACCTCGGCGAAGTCGATCTCCTCGGGACCGAGGCCCGCCTGCTCGTAGGCGGCGCGGGCGGTGCGGGCCGTGAGTTCCTCGAAGGCCATCGAGCCGGGGGCCGCCTCGACCTCGCCGCTGCGCAGCGCGGCGGCCCGCAGGCGCACCGCACGAGCCCGCCCGAGCTGGCCGACTACCCGACCGCTGCAGAGGATCGCCGCGGCTGCCCCGTCGCTGACGGGTGAGCAGTCCAGCAGGCCCAGGGGATCGGCGATGGGCCGCGCGGCCAGCACCTCGGCCAGGGTGACCGCGGCCTGGAACTGTGCGGCGGGATTCAGGCTGGCGTGGTGCTTGTTCTTGACCGAGACCAGCGCGATCTGCCGGCGCGTCGTGCCGTACTCGGCCATGTGCCGGCGCGCCCGCATGGCGTAGACCGCGGGCATGGTCAGGCCCAGGGCCGCCTCGACGTCGTCCTCGCCGGGGGTGAGCGCGCCGCGGAACCGGCTGGTCAGGTGCTCGACGCCCATCGCCAGCACCACGTCGTGCGCGCCTGCCAGGATGCTCAACGCCGCCTCCCGGATGGCCACGGCGCCGCTGCTGCAGGCGTCTTCGACGTTGGTGAGCGGGATGCCGGCCAGCCCGACCTGCGCCAGCACGCGCTGGCCCGTGACCATGCCCTGGAACACGTGGCCGCAGTAGGCCGCCTCGACGCGCCGCGGGTCGATGGCCGCATCGCCCAGCGCTTCCAGCACGGCCTCCGCCCCGAGGTCGACGGCCGTGCGGTCCGGGTGCTTGCCGAACTTCGTCATGCCCACGCCGACGATCCACACCTCAGGCATGGCGCACCTCCGCGTCCCGTCGCGGGTGGCCCCGCCAGCCCAGGATCGGGCGGCCGTCTGGGCCAACCCGCACCGGCTCGACGCGCAGCTCCACCGGCAGGCCGATCGCGACCTCGTCGGGCCCGACGCCCACCAGCGGCGCCAGCACCCGCACCCCGTCGGGCAGGTCGACGTAGGCCAGCACGTAGGGCGTCGCAAACTCCGGCGTGGACTGGTGGACGACGGTGTACGTGTACACGGTCCCCTGCCGCGACAGCGCCACGGTCTCGAGCGCCCCGTGGAGGCAGCGGGCGCAGACCAGCCGCGGCGGGAAGTAGCAGGCCCCACACCGGGGGCAGCGGCTGCCCGCCAGGCTCAGCGCCCCGTCCGCGCCGGCCACGAACAGGCCGGGACGGAGCGGGACCGCCTCGGCGGGCGGGGCGGCTGCGTGGGGCTCACCCATCTAGATCACCTCCGTCGGGCGCCAGCGGGCCGCCAGGCCCTCGAGGGCGCGCAGCGCCGCGTCCAGCGCCCAGATGATCGCCAGGAGGATGCACAGGCCGGCGAAGACGTCGCGGGCGTTGAACATCGACTGGGCGAACGCCACCACCATCCCCACGCCGCGGGTGGCCCCGATGTACTCGCCGACGATGGCGCCTGCCAGCGCGAAGCCCATGGTGATGCGGATCGTGCCGAGCAGCCACACGCCCACGGCGGGCAGGTAGACGTGCCAGAGCAGCTGCCCCCGGCGCGCGCCCAGCAGGCTGGCCGTCCAGACGACGTCGCGGTCCAGGGCGCGCACGGCCGCATGCGTGTTGAAGGCGGCGGTGAAGAAGACCAGCGTCACCACCAGCGCGATGCGGGCCAGCGGGCCGAACCCCAACCAGACCACGAGCAGCGGGTAGAGGATCAGGCGTGGCACGGCGTTGCCCGCCGCCAGCACCGGCAGCACGGCGCGTTGCGCCCAGGGCCAGGCCGCCACGGCGCCACCGACCGCCGCGCCCAACACCACGCCCAGCGCGAGCCCGGCCAGCGCCACCGCCAGGGTGGCGGCCACGTGCGGGAGGATGTAGCCCGACGCGATCCACGCGGCGGCGCGGGCCGCGATCGCCGAGGGGGCGGAGACGTAGAACGGGTCGATGGTTCCGGCGCGCACACCGGCTTCCCACGCCACCAGCAGGCCGCCCAGCGCTGCGAGGCGGGCGGCACCCAGGAGCACCCGGCGACGGCGCCTAGCCGCGCGCATAGGCTGCGGTCACCTCGTCGCGCAGGTCGGCCCAGATCCGGCGGTAGGTGGCCACGAACGCCTCGCTGCCGCGCACCTCGGTCACGTCGCGCGGCCGCGCCAGGTCCACCGGGTACGTGGCCTTCACGCGGCCGGGCCGCCGCGTCAGGACGATCACCCGATCGCTGAGCGCAATGGCTTCCTCCAGGTCGTGGGTGACGAACAGGATCGTGCTGCGCGTCTGGGCCCACAGGGCCAGCAGCTCGTTCTCCACGAGGTTGCGCGTCTGCACGTCCAGCGCGCCGAACGGCTCGTCCATGAGGATGATCGCCGGGCGGTAGACCATGGTCATGGCCAGCGCCACCCGCTTGCGCATCCCGCCCGACAGCTGCGACGGGTAGTGGTGCTCGAACCCGGCCAGGCCCACACGGTGCATCCAGTCGCGGGCGTCCTGCCGGGCGCGCGCTGGGGGCACGCCCCGCAGCACCAGCGGCAGGGCCACGTTGTCGAGCGCGGTCTTCCAGGGCAGCAGGGCGTCGCGCTGGAAGACGTAGCCGATACGGCCCGGCTGGAGGCCGGTGCTGGGCGTCCCGAAGATGCGGATCTCGCCGGACGAGGGCCGCAGCAGGCCGGCGATCATGTGGAGCAACGTCGACTTCCCGCACCCCGAGGGGCCCACCAGCGCGACGAACTCGCCGGGGGCCACGCGAAACGACACGTCGGCGACGGCCACCACGGTGCCGCCGGTGCCCTCGAAGGCGCGCGTCAGCCGCTCCACGTCCACGGCCGGGGGCCCGGGCAGCGGGGCGGCGGGCACGTGCGTGGCGTGGGCCGTGCGCGGGGCGGACGCGTCAACCTTCATAGTGCGGCTCCTGCCGCCAGACCGACCAGCGCGCGTCGAGGCGCGCCAGCGCCGCATCCAGCAGACCGGCCAGCATCACGGCCACGACCAGCCCGGCCATGACGCGCGAGGTCTGGAACAGGTTCTGGGCGCCGATGATGACGTTGCCCAGGCCCCGGATCGACGCCATGTACTCGCCCAGGATCGCCCCGACGAAGGCAAACCCCAGGCTGGTGCGCAGGCCCGCGGCGATCCAGACCAGCGCGGCGGGCAGGTAGAGGTGGCGCAGCATGGCGGCGGGCGAAGCGCCCAGCACCCTGACCTGGGCGACCAGCGTGCGGTCGACCTCGCGCACGGCCCCCAGCGTGTTGAACACGCCGACGAAGAACACCAGGGTGACGACCAGCGCCACCTTCGAGGCCACGCCCAGGCCCAGCCAGAGCGCGAGCAGCGGGTAGAACACGATCCGCGGCGTGGCGTTGAGCGTGGCGAGCGCCGGCTCGACCAGCTCCCCCAGCACCGGTACGAGGGCCAGGACCAGGCCGACCACCACGCCCGCTCCCAGGCCCAGCGCGAGCCCCGCCAGGGCCGCCGCGAGGGTGGCGCCCAGATGCGGCCACAGAAAGCCAGAGGTCACCCACCGCCACAGCTCGGCGCCCACCAGCGCGGGCCGGCTCACGAACTCCTCGGACAGCCAGCCGGCACGGACCCCGCCTTCCCAGGCCACCAGGACCAGCGCGAGCGCGCCCGCCTGCCCGGCCGCTGTGGCCAGTCGCCCCCGTGCGCGCGACGTCACGGACCGCCCCCGCCGGCGATGGCCTTGCGCACGAACCGGTCGTCGACCAGCCGGTCCACCGGGACCGCGAAGGCCGGGTCCAGCAGCCGGTCCTGCTTGAGGAACCGGATCACGGTCCCGACCGCCTCGGGCAACACGCGTCCGTCGGGCGAGAGGCCGGCCAGGTTGGCGCGGAGCATGGCGGGCGTCCAGTTGAGCCCGGCCGGCAGCACGCGGGCGATCTCCTCGGGCTTCGTGCGGTGCGCCCGCAGCCAGCGCAGGGTGCGGACGAACACGTCGACCAGCGCCTGCACGGCTTCGGGGTCGCGGGCGATCACCTCCGGCCGCGTGAGGAGCCCGCTGGAGATGTGCGCGGCGCCGTAGAGGCGGACGGTGCCATCCAGCGTGCGCACGTCGTAGAGCAACCGCGCCGAGCCTTCTTCCACGAGGGTGGTGATCAGCGGGTCGAGGTAGACCAAAGCGTCCACCGTCTTGCGCCGCCACGCGGCCAGCGCCGTCTGCGGCCCACCCACGGGCACGAACTGCACCGCCTCGGGCTCGACCCCGTAGGCCGCCAGGATGTGGCGGGCCTGCATGTGGGTGGCCGAGCCGAGGCTCGTCACGCCCACCCGGCGCCCGCGCAGCTGGGAGGGCGCCGTGACCTCGCGCAGCTCGGCCTGCACGATCATGGCCATGGTCTGGGCGTTGAAGAAGGTCAACAGGAACTTCAGGTCCTTGCCCTGCTCGTGCGCCTTGATGACCTGGGTGATCGTCACCGTGGCGAACTGGACGTCGCCGCCGATGAGTGCCGTGGTCGCATCGGGGCCGCCGCGAAAGTCGATGAACACGGTGCGCAGGCCGCTGGTGCGGGCCAGCTCGTCGAAGGCCCCCAGGCCCATGGCCACGTAGACGGGGAGGTACCCGACCACGGCCGGCGGCCCGATGGCGACGCGGACCTCACGCAGTGGCCCCGGCGCCGCTGGCTGCCCGGAGGCCGCCAGCAGGACCAGCGCCAGGCTCGCGGCGAGGACCGCAGCGGCGGCGCGCCCGCCCGGACGGCTGCACGACGCGCTGGTGCACATCACGCTCACCTCCTGGAGCGATTCCTGATGCCCCGGCCCCGGCCGTCTTCGCCCCTGGCGGACCGCCGGGTGCAGGAGCGCACCGGACACTCCCCGCGCCGCGCCGTCATACGCTGGGTCCGCCCAGACTGCGGCCGCCGCACACGTAGAGCAGCTGGCCCGTGACGTACGACGTCTCGTCGTCGGCGAAGAAGCGCACGGCGTGCGCGATGTCGGCCGGCGTGCCGATGCGGCCCATGGGCACCGTCTTCAGCAGGCGCTCCTGCACGTCGTCCTTCAGGCTGCGGAACAGGGGTGTGTCGACCAGCGCCGGCGCCACGGCGTTGACGGTGATGCCGAACCTGGCGAGTTCCAGCGCCAGGGTGCGCGTCAGGCTCACGACGCCGCCCTTGGACGCGGCGTAGTTCACCTGGCCCGGGTTGCCCAGCCAGGCGCGCGAGGCGATGCTGATGATCCGGCCGTACTGCTGCTCCATCATGACGGGCACGGCCGCCCGGCAGCACAGCCAGTACGACTTCAGGTTGACGCGCAGGACCTCGTCCCAGTCCTCCTCGGACATCTTGGTGAGGTAGCGGTCGCGCGCGATGCCGACGTTGTTGACCAGGATGTCGATGCGGCCGAACGCCTCCCGCGCGCGCTCCACCACGGCAGCGGCCCCCTCGGCGCGGCTCACGTCGGCCGGCACCCCGACGGCCTGCGCGCCCGCGGCGGTCAGCGCCGCGACCACCCGCGCGACCCGGTCGGCCACGATGTCGTTGACGACGACGCGAGCGCCGTCGGCGGCCAGGCGGGTGGCGATGCCTTCGCCGATGCCCTGGCCCGCCCCGGTGACGATGGCGACGCGTCCGCTGATACCCATCGGTGGTCCCTCCCGCTCCCGGCCTCAGGTCGGCCGGGCAGTTGCCGCACGGCGGGTGTCGTCTGGCGCCGTGGGCGGCACATCGTCCACACGCCCTCGACCACCCCCACGCATCGCGAGCGCAACGCTTGGGGGCCCCGGTCTCCCTGCCCGCCACGGTGTCGTGCGCATACCCTTATCGGCCCGTGAACTGCGGTTCGCGCTTTTCCAGGAAGGCCTGGATGCCCTCGCGGCGGTCACGGGTCGTGCGCAGCACCGCGTGGGCCGTGCGCTCGAACGCCAGCCCGGCGTCCAGGCTCACGTCCCAGGCCAGGTTCACGGCGGTCTTGATGGCGCGCAGCGCGAGCGGCGCCCGCGCAGCGATGGTGGCCGCCAGCGCGCGGGCGGCGTCCTGCAGCTGGGCCGCGGGCACCACCCGGTTGACCAGCCCGATGCGGTGCGCCTCGGCGGCGTCGATGTGGTCGCCGGTGAACATCAGTTCCTTGGCGCGCGAGGGGCCGATCAGCCGCGCGAGCCGTTGGGTGCCGCCCGCTCCGGGCATGCTGCCCACCCGGGCTTCGGGGAAGCCAAAGCGCGCGTGCTCGGCCGCCACCCGCAGGTCGCACGCCAGCGCCAGCTCCAGGCCCCCTCCCAGCGCGTAGCCGTTCACCGCGGCGATGGTGGGGATGGGGAGGGCCTCCAGCTGCCCGAAGACGCGGCGCACCCGGTCGGCGAAGGGGTCGGGTCCCGCGCCGTCGTCGCCGTACTCCTGCGCCCGCGCCTTCAGGTCGGCGCCCACGCAGAACGCCTTCTCGCCGGCGGCGGTGAGGACGAGCGCCCGCACGGCGTCCCCGCCCTCGAGCGCCGTCAGCACCTCGCCAAGGCGATCCAGCATCTGCGGGGTCAGCGCGTTCAGCGCCTCGGGCCGGTTGAGGGTGACGACTCCCACCGCCTGCGTCTGCTCGTAGAGCACCACGTCGCTCATGCCTGCTCACCTCCATGCCGCAGCGCCGGCGCCGGAGCCTCGCCCGCCTGGTGGGGCTCTGCCAGTCGGACCACGCCGGCGGCTGCCAGCTCATCGATCTCGTCGGCCGTGAAGCCGGCCTCGCGCAACACCATGGCGGTGTGTTCGCCCGGCAGGGGCGCGGGTGCGCGGAGGTCGGGCGGCGTCGCCTCCAGGCGCAGCGGTGAGCCCACCACGCGCACGGGCCCCAGCTGCGGGTGGTGCAGGGTGACCAGCATGCCGTTGTGCGCGACCTGCGGGTGGGCCTCGAGCTCGGGGTAGGTCAGGATGGGGCCGCACACGATGTCGGCCGCCTCCAGACGCGCAAGCCAGTAGTGCGACGGCTGCGCACGAAAGATGGGCGCCAACGTCTCGCGCAGGGCGGCACGATGCCGCACGCGCGCCTCGTTGGTGGCGAACCGGGGGTCGTGGGCGAGTTCGGGGTGCCCGAGCACCTGGCAGAGGGCCTGCCAGCGCTCGGGCGTGTAGGCGGCGACCATGATGTAGCCGTCGGCGGTGGGAAAGGCCTCGTTGGGCGCGGCGTAGGGCGCGGCACTGCCCGTACGGCCCGGCGGGGTGCCCGAGGCCAGGTACATCGCCAGCGGCACCGCCTGGAACGCCAGCAGCGCGTCCAGGAGCGAGACGTCCACCCGCTGGCCACGTCCGGTGCGTTCGCGCGCCAGCAGCGCCGCGAGGATCCCGCAGGCGGCGAGGAAGCCCGCCGTGGTGTCGGCTGCGGGCGTCCCCACCTTGACGGGCTCGCCCTCGGGCGTCCCCGTCACGCTCATCAGGCCGGCCGCCGCCTGGACGATGCCGTCGACCCCGGGCCGGTCGCGCCACGGTCCCGACTGCCCGAAGGCGGAGATCGCGCAGTAGATCAGGCGCGGATGCTGCGGGCGCAGGGCGGCGTCGTCGAGCCCAAGCCGCGCCATCACCCCGGGCCGGAAGCTCTCCACCAGGACGTCGCTGCGCGCCACCAGCCGCAGGATCACCGCGCGGGCCGCCGGCTGCTTGAGGTCCACGACGATGCTGCGCTTGTTGCGGTTCATGCCGATGAACGCCGCGGCCACGCCGCCGACGAACGGCGGGCCGAGCTGCCGCCCCCACTCGCCGCCCGGCGGCTCGACCTTGATCACCTCGGCACCGAGATCGCCCAGGTGCATGGTGCAGATGGGCCCGGCCGCGCCCTGGGAGAAGTCCAGCACCCGTACGCCCTCCAGGGCCCTCACGGCCCGTCGCCTCCCGCAGGACGCGCCAGCGGGGCCGCGTCGCGGGGTCCCCGCTGCAGGGCGCCGGTGGCGTAGGCGGCAAAGTGCGCGGCGATCTCCTCGGCGGTGTGCTGGCCGTCGGGCCGGTACCAGCGCACCACCCAGTTGACCATGCCCAGCACCGCGAACCCCGCCAGGCGCACGTCGGTGGGCGCGAACTCGCCGGTGGCGATCCCGTCGGCGATGATGCGGCGGAACAGCGCCTCGTAGCGGTCGCGCCACGCCATCAGGGCCTCGCGGTACTCGGGGGCGAGCGCGCGGCCTTCCTCGAGGAAACACGCGACGTTGTCGCGGTCGTGCACCAGCGTCAGGATGTGGAGCCGCACGGCCGCCCGCAGGCGCTCGGCCGCCGGCGCCGGCATCGCCGCGATCCGCTCCAGGTCGGGCAGCGCGCGGTCCAGCGTGTGCTGCAGGATCTCGTAGAGGAGCGCCTGCTTCCCGCGGACGTGGTGGTAGAGCGACGCCTTGGTCAGGCCCACGGCGCGGGCGATCGCCTGCATCGTGGTGCGCTCGAAGCCGCGCGCGCGGAAGAGCGCGGCGGCAGCCCGCAGCACCTGCTCGCGGGTCACGGGGACCCGGTGGGCCCGGCGGGGGTGCGTCGCCCGGCGCTGGGCTCGTGGCGCCGGGGGATGGCGCATCGGGGCGACCGTCTCCGTCACGAGGCGACCACGCTCCCCGCGGGCGCCACCGCCTGCGGCGCCCAGCCCTCCGCCCGCAGCGCCGTCCCCACCCGCCACCCGGCGTCCAGCGCGCGGAGGTTGACGGCCGCTGCGGCGGT
>CAZGNA010000035.1:0-19773 GCA_964526945.1 uncultured bacterium | reverse complement strand
GGCGGCGACCCCGACGGCCACGACGTTGGCCGGTCGCGGCGAGCCGGTCACCGCGCGCGCGGTGGCCACGATGGGCACGGTGCGGGCGCGCACTGTGGGTGCCGCCGGCAGGTTCGCGCGGTCGGCGTCTGCCAGGGCGATGCCGCCCGGGGTGAGCTCGGGCCACCAGCGCGCCCAGGCGTCCGGGGTGAGCGCGATCAGCAGGTCCACCCGGCGCGCCACCGGATACGCGATGGCCGCATCGCTGACGATCACCTCCGCGCGGCTGGCTCCGCCGCGGGACTCGGGGCCGTAGGCCTGGGTGCACACGACGTGGTGGCCGTCGCGGACCGCGGCCTCGGCCAGGAGGAGCCCGGCCAGGACGATCCCCTGACCGCCCGCCCCGGTGAGACGGATCGCCAGCCTCATGGCCCGTGGCCCTCCCGCGCCTCCGCCCAGCGGGCCGCTGCCGCCCGCAGGCGTTCGCCGAACTCGGGACGCGTCGTCTCCACCAGCACCCCGGTCTCCACCGGCGGCCGCACGGGCGGGAGGCCCGGATGCACCACCGTGGACGCGAGCGGGGCCAGGTGCGCCTCGACGGCCGCGGTGGCGCGGATCTGGCCCAGCAACATGGCCGCGCCGCTGCCGAGCCGGTTGTACCGGCCGTGGAACTCCGGGCAGTCGGTGAGCACTTCGACGAACGCGAAGCCGCGGTGCGCCAGCGCGCGGGCGATCAACTCCTCCAGGACCAGCGGCTGCGAGGCCAGACCGCGCGCCACGAACGTCGCACCGGCAGCGGCCAGCAGCCGGCAGGCGTCGAACGGCGGCTCGACGTTGCCGTAGGGCGCGGTGGTGGCCACGCCGCCCTCGCGGGTGGTGGGGGCCAGCTGGCCGCCGGTCATGCCGTAGACCTCGTTGTTGAACAGCAGGCAGGTGAGGTCGATGTTGCGACGGGCGGCGTGGATCAGGTGGTTGCCGCCGATCGCCAGACCGTCACCGTCGCCGGTGATGACGATGACGTGCAGGTCCGGCCGCGCCAGCTTCAGCCCGGTGGCGAACGCCGGGGCGCGGCCGTGGGTGGCGTGCAGCGTGCAGAAGTCGAGGTAGCCCGCGAGCCGGCTGCTGCATCCGATCCCCGCCACCACCGCGACCGCGTCCTGGTCGAGGCCGAGCCGGCAGATCGCACGCAGCAGCGCGCCGGCCACGATGCCGTGCCCGCACCCGGGACACAGGATGTGGGGCATCTGGGGCAGGCGCAGGTAGCGGCGCACGTCCGGGGCCGCCCCTGCCGGGGCGGCGGAGGGCGGCGCCTGCGCGCGCAGCGACCCGGCCGCACCCGACGTCGCGCGCAGGGCGAGGCCGTCGCTCATGCCAGCCTCCCCACGGGCACCGCGGCCTCTGCCGCAGCGAGGAGCTCTTCGGGCGCCAGCGGCTGGCCGTCGACGCGACAGCACGGCACGACGGGCACGCGGCCGGCTGCCGCGCGCTCGACCTCGTAGACGATCTGCCCGAGGTTGAGCTCGGCGACCACCACCAGGTCACAGGTGGCGATGGCCGCGCGGACGGCCTGGACGGGGAAGGGCCACAGCAGGCGCAACCGCAGGGCGCCTGCGGGCAGCCCCGCTGCGCGGGCCAGGTCCGCGGCCTCGCACGCGGCCCGCCCGGTGATGCCGTAGCCGACGAACAGCACGCGGGCGTCGTCGGTGCGGTAAGCCTCCACCGGCGCGAGGGCATCCGTGACAGCCGCCAGCTTGCGGATGCGGCGACGCTGGTGCGCGTCGATCACCGCGGGGTCCTGTGTGGGGAAGCCCCGGTCGTCGTGGGCCAGGCCGGTCACGTGGAACCGGTAGCCGCTGCCGAAGTCAGCAAGCGGCGGCACGCCGTCGGGATCGGGCGCGTAGGGCCGGTAGGCGCCCGGCGGGCCCTGGGGGCGTCGCCGCTGCGGCGTCCGCTCGGGCGGCAGCGGCCGCAGGATCGCCTCCTCGCGCAGGTGCCCGATCACCTCGTCGTACAGCACGACGACCGGCGTGCGGAACCGCTCGGCCAGCGCAAACGCATCCGCCGTCAGCTCGTAGACCTCGGTCACCGATCCCGGCGCCAGCACCACACTGGCGGCATCGCCGTGCGTCCCCCAGCGGGCCTGCATCACATCGCCCTGGGCGGGGGAGGTCGGGAGCCCGGTGCTCGGTCCGCCGCGCATCACGTCGACGACCACGCACGGGATCTCGGCCATGGCGGCGAAGCCCAGGTGTTCCTGCATGAGCGAGAAGCCCGGCCCGCTGGTGGCGGTCATGGCGCGCATCCCGCCCAGCGAGGCGCCGAGCACCGCCGCCAGCGACGCGATCTCGTCTTCCATCTGCACGAAGACGCCGCCGACGCCCGGCAGCCTGCGCGCCATCTCCTCGGCGATCTCGGACGACGGCGTGATCGGGTAGCCCGCGTAGAAGCGGCACCCCGCCGCGATGGCCCCGGCCGCGCAGGCCGCGTTCCCCTGGATCAGCCGCGGGCGGGCGCTCATCGTGCAACGCCGGTCGGTGCTGCCGGCCGCGCGTGGACCGTGATGGCGAAGTCCGGGCACAACCACTCGCACAGCCGGCAGCCGGTGCAGCGCTCGGGCGCCGTGACCTCCACCGCGCCACGGCCGTCGGGGCGCAGGATGCCCTCAGGGCAGACGCGCACGCAGATGTCGCACCCCTTGCACCACGCCGTGGCGATGGCCACGCGCCAGCCGGGCACGCCCTGGGGCGGCGTCCACCGCTGCGCCCACGTCAGCGCGCAGGGCTCGAGCGTGCGGCCTTCGTGGAACGCCCGCCGGTTGACGGCCGCCGTGCCCGGCGGCACGCACCGCTCGATCACCTCTTCCCACAGCGCCGACGGAAACTCCAGCCGCGCGGCGAGCACGCCGAGCAGGAGCGTGTTGGCCACGTGGGGCGACCCCAGCTGCATGGCCCTGCCGCGCGCGTCCACGGCCACGACCGGGCCGTGGTGCGCGGTCAGCGCCGCCGGGTCGAGGTCGGGGTAGCGCACCGTCCATGCCCGATGGTCGCGCTGGGCCGCAGGCGGCACGATGCGCGCGAGGTCGAGCACCAGCAGCCCCTCGCGCTTCAGGTACGGAAGCCACCGCAGGCCTTCCGCCCACTCGAACGCCACCAGCGCGTCGGCCTCCGCGAGTCCGATCAGGGGGCTGCAGACCTCGGTGCCGAAGCGGACATGGCTGAAGACGACACCGCCCCGTTTGGCCATGCCGTGGACTTCGCTCTTCTTGACGTCGAGGCCGGCGGCCACGGCCACCTCGGCCAGGATCGTGCTGGCCAGCAGCACGCCCTGGCCGCCGACGCCGACGAAGAGGACGCCGCGGGTCGGCACCGTCTGCTGGTGCCCGGCCAGGCTCACGGGCCACCTCCCGCCGGGCCCGTGGCGCCGTCCGGATGCGCGCCGTCGGCTCGCGCCGCCGCGCGCGCGCCCGTCGGCGCCAGCACGATCGCGCCGGGCGGGCACAGCTGCGCGCAGACGGCACAGCCCATGCACAGGGCCGGATCGATGGCGACCCTGGGACGGCCCTCGTACCACTGGGGCACCCAGACGATCGCCGGACACCCCAACGCCATGCACGCCTGGCAGGCCGTGCAGGCGTCGGCGTGTACCGCCAGGGGCAGGGTCCGCGCCTTCGCGGGCGACTCCACGCAGGGCCGGTTGGTGATGACCACCGCGGGGCCGGGATGGGCCAGCGCGGCCTCCAGCGCGCGGTACGTGGCGCCCACGTCGTAGGGGTCGACCACCTGCACCGACTCGACGCCCACCGCCCGGCACACCGCCGCCAGGTCGACGCGCGGGGCCGGCGTGCCGCGGATCGTCTGCCCGGTGCCCGGGTGCGGCTGGCCACCGGTCATCGCGGTGGTGCCGTTGTCGAGGACGAGGACCGTGATCGGCGTCTGGGTGTACACGGCGTCGATCAGCGCCGGCAACCCCGCGTGCAGGAACGTGGAGTCGCCGATCGCGGCCACCACCGGTCCGGGTGCCCCGCCGGACCTGGCGAGGCCCAGTGCCACGCCGATGCTCGAGCCCATCGCCAGGCACGTGTCCATGGCCGCCAGCGGTTCGAGGGCGGCCAGGGTGTAGCAGCCGATGTCCCCTGCCACCACGGCACCCAGCCGCCGCAGGGCCAGGAACGGGACGGTGTGTGGACAGCCGGGGCACAGCACCGGCGGTCGGGGCGCCTCCGGGGCCCGTGGGCGGTCGGGCAGCGGCGCGTCCAGCACCCCCGCCCGCACGAACCCCTCGCGTACCACGTCGGGCGTCAGCTCGCCGGTGCGCGGGAAGAACGCCTTGCCCTCGACCGAAAGCCCCGCGGCCCGCAGGGCGTCCTCCACCAGCGGCTCCAGTTCCTCGACGACGATCAGGCGGTCGACCGCCGCTGCGAACGCCCGCAGCCGCGCCATGGGCAGCGGGTACGAGAAGCCCAGTTTCAGGACGCTGGCTGCGGGGAGCACCTCGCGCACGTAGTGGTACGCCGCGCCGCAGGTCACCACGCCGACCCGTCGGTCGCGCAGCTCGACGACGTTGAGCGGCGACGCCTCGGCCGCGGCGGCCAGACGCTCGAGGCGCTCCAGCAGCAGGGGATGACGGGTCCGGGCATGGGCGGGGAGCATGACCAGGCGCTGGGGGTCGCGGCGGAATCCACCCGCCGGCCGGGCGCGGCGCTCGCCCAGGGGGACCAGGCTGCACCCGTGGCTCACGCGGGTCGTGGTGCGCAGCAGGACCGGCACCTCGAACGTCTCGCTGAGCTCGAAGGCGGCGATGGTGAAGGCCCGGGCCTCGGCGGGGTCGGCGGGCTCGAGCATGGGCAGGCCCGCGAAGCGCGCGTAGAACCGGTTGTCCTGTTCGTTCTGCGAGCTGTGCATGCCGGGGTCGTCGGCGGTGACGATCACGCATCCCGCGGGGACGCCGGTGTACCCCAGGACCATCAGGGTGTCGGCGGCCACGTTGAGCCCGACGTGCTTGGTGGTGACCAGGGCGCGGGCGCCGCCGAAGGCCGCCCCCACCGCCACGTCCAGGGCCACCTTCTCGTTGGTGGACCACTCCACGTACACGTCGTCGTAGCGGGCCAGCGCTTCGAGGATCTCGGTGCTGGGGGTGCCCGGGTACCCGGCGGCCACGGCCACGCCGGCTTCCCACGCGCCGCGGGCGATGGCGTGGTTGCCCAGCAGGAGCGCCCGTCGGGCCGTCGTGGTGGGGGAGTGCGCGACGCCCATACGCTCGCTACGACGCCCGCGCCACCAGCAGGCGCAGGATCTCCTCGTCCCGCAGCACGCGGTTGCTGGCCTTGGCCAGGTCCAGGATGCGCGTCACCAGTCCGGGCTCCGGCGTGATCCCGTGCCGCTCGCACCACCACAGCACGTTGGCCTGGCCGCTCATCGGCCCGATGCTGATGACCTGTTCGCGGCCCACGGCCTCGGCGGGTACGCCGCTGTAGACCCGGTTGGCCAGCCAGTGGTCGCCCTTCGCCATGGCCTTGCGCACCGCCGCCGCGTGGACGCCGGTGCTGGTCTCGAAGGCGTCCTTGCCGACCACCGGCGTGTTGGGCAACACGGGCAGGCCCACGGCCTCGGCCACGGTCTGGCAGTACTCGGGCAGGGCGCGCAGGTCGGGATCGGACCAGCCCAGCAGCTTCAGGTTGACGAGCAGCTGCTCCATGCTGGTGTTGCCCACCCGCTCGCCGATGCCCAGCGCGCACGCGTGCAGCCGGTCGGCGCCCGCAGCAGCCGCCACCAGGCTGTTGATGACGTCGAGGCCGCGGTCGCGGTGGCCGTGCCAGTCGATGCGCACGTCGGTGCCCAGCACGCGGCGCATGTAGCGCACGAGCCGCGCCACCCCCCACGGCGTGGCGTGGCCCACGGTGTCGGCGAGACAGATGCGGCCGGCGCCCGCGGCGATCGCGGTCCGGTAGATGCGGCGCAGGTGGTCGGGGCGCGCCCTGGTGGTGTCTTCCGTGACGAACATCACCTCGAGCCCCAGCCGGCGCGCCAGGCTCACCGCCGCCTCGGTCGTGCGGAGCAGGAAGTCCAGGTCCCAGCCCTCGACGTACTGCCGGATCGGGCTGGACCCCAGGAACAGCGCGGCGTCGATGCCCACCCCGGCGCGCTGCTGGGCCTCGGCGATGGGTACGATGTCGGCCTCGCACGTCCGCCCGGCGCAGTTGGGCCGGATGCGCAGGCGCGCGTCCCGGATCTCCCGCGCCAGCAGCACCACGTCGTCCAGCGCCTGGGGGCTCGCCCCCGGATACCCGATGTTGGCGCTGTGGATGCCCAGCCGGTCCATCAGGTGCAGGATGGCCACCTTGCGGTCTACAGGCGGGTGGAGGACCGACGGGCTCTGCAGCCCGTCGCGCAGCGTCTCGTCGTTCACCTCGACCGGCCGCGCCGGGGCCAGCCGCCGCGTGCCCGCCGCGTTCCAGTCGTAGATCAGCGCGGTTTCCGGCACCCGCATCGGCCTCACCGCCTCATCCCGTCGTCCAGCCCGCGCCAGCCTGCGGAGCCCGCTGGCGCAGCAGGGCCACGATGCCGCCGGCCTCGAGAATGGCCAGCATCTGAGGCGGCAGCGGGACGCCGTGTACCACGGCGCCCGTGCGCAGGTTGCGGACGACCCCGGTGGCCAGGTCCACCTGCACCGGGTCGCCGTCGTCGACGGCCGCGGTCACGCCGGGGCAGGGGAGGACCGGCAGCCCGATGGCGACAGCGTTGCGCAGGAAGATGCGGGCGAACCCCTCGGCCACCACGCAGCCCACGCCCAGCGCCTTCAGCCCCTCGGGGGCGTGCTCGCGGCTGCTGCCACACCCGAAGTTGCGCCCGGCGACCACCACGTCGCCCGGCCGGACCGCGGCGGCGAAGCGGGGATTGACGGCCTCCAGCACGTGGCGCGCGCGCTCCTGGAGCGGTGCCACCGCGTACGCGCCGGGAGCCAGCAGGTCGGTGCTGATGTCGTCACCGAAGCACCACGCCCGGCCTTGGATCGCCCGCGGCGTCGCAGGGTCTGTGGGCGCGGCGTGGGTACCCGAGGGGATCATGTCCGTGCCCCCGCGGTCGCGACGCCAGGGAGGAGGTGGGGGGTCATGTCCGCGCCCCCGCGGTCTCGACGACCCGTCGGGGATCGGTGATGCGGCCGTACAGCGCGCTGGCGGCCACGGTCGCGGGCGAGGCGAGGTAGATCTCGGCCTGGGGACTCCCCATGCGGCCGGCGAAGTTGCGGTTGTGGGCGCCCAGGCACCGCTCGCCGGGCGCCAGCACCCCCAGGTGGCCGCCGAAACACGGGCCGCACCCCGGCGGGAGCAGCACCGCGCCGGCGTCCAGAAGCGTCGCCAGCAGGCCTTCCCGCTCGGCCTGCTGCTCGACCTGCCGGGAGGCCGGCCCGACCAGCAGGCGTGTGTGCGGGTGCACCCGCCGGCCCGCCAGGATCTGCGCGACCACCCGCAGGTCCTCGATGCGGCCGTTGGTGCAGGACCCGATGAACGCCTGGTCGATGGGAAGATCTTCGACCTCGTGCACGGGCCGCACGCGGTCCACGGCATGGGGCCCGGCCACCTGCGGCACCAGGTCGTCCAGCTCCAGCACCACGGTGCGTGCGTACTGCGCATCGGGGTCGGCGGCGAACGGCTCCGCCTCGACGCCGCAGCGCCGCAGGTGGGCCAGCGTGACCGCGTCGGCGGGGAACAGGCCGAACTTCGCGCCCAGTTCCACCGCCATGTTGGCGATGGTCAGCCGGCCCGCCAGGTCGACCTGCGCGGCCGCCGGCCCCCCAAACTCCAGCGCCTGGTACTGCGCGCCGTCGGCGCCCAGCAGTCCGGCCAGGGCCAGGACGGCGTCCTTCCACATCACCGCCGGCGCGAGGCGCCCGCGCAGGTCCACGCGGATCGACGGCGGCACCTGCAGCCACAGTTCGCCCGTGGCCAGCACGTAGGCCATCTCCGAGGTGCCGATGCCGGTGCCGCCCACCCCCAGCGCACCCGCGGTGGTGGTGTGGGAGTCGGTGCCCAGCAACAGCTGCCCGGGGGCCACCAGGCCGCGCTCCGCCACCAGCTGGTGGCAGATCCCCTGGCCGGCGTCGAAGAAGTGGGCGATGCCGTAGTCGCGCACGTGGCTCCGGATGCGGCGGTGCACGTCAGCCGCCGCCACCGACGGCGCGGGCACCAGGTGGTCCAGGACCACCGCGATCCGTGTCCGGTCCCACACCGACAGCACGCCGCACTCGCGCAGCAGATCGAAGACGGGGGCCGCGAAGATGTCGTGGAGCAGGGCGAAGTCGGGCCGACCGACGATGAACTCGCCCGGGCGGACCGCCGCGCGCCCGGAGGCCCTGGCGAGGATCTTCTCGGCCATCGTCATGCCCATGACGCGCCCTCCGGCGGACCCGTCCGACCGGTCGGTCAACTCCACGATGGGGGGTGGACGCGCGAGGAACAATCGTGCAGATGCAGCAGATCGCTACTGCGTTCGTTGGTTCGCGCCGTTACCCGCCGCGGCGACCCCCCGACCCGCCCGGCCGGGCGGCTGCCCCGCAGGCAGCGGGCGCGCACAGGGGCGGATGCGGGCGGGGCTACCGCCCGCCGGCAGAGGGCACCGCGCCCCAGCGCGCGGCCAGGGCCACGGCCTCGGCGCGGGTGTGTGCCCCAAGTTTGCGCAGGAGGTTCTGCACGTGGGTGCGCACCGTGATGGGGGAGACGTAGAGCGCGCGGGCGATCGCCTGCGTGGTCATCCCGGCCGCGAGCATCTCCAGGACCTCGCGCTCGCGGCGGGTGAGGGCGCGCAGCGGCGATGGCCCTGCGCGCGCCAGCCCGTCCCGGGCTGCCAGCGCCTCCAGGACGTCCTCCGCCTGCCGTTGCCGCGTGATGTCGCGAAACAGGTGGACGGTGATGCGCTGCCCGCTGTGGGGGACGGTGACGGCCAGGGTGCTGACGTTCACCCACGCCTCGCGGCCGTCGGCGGTCCGGTAGCAGACATCGCGGGACGGCACCGGCTCCCCGCGGGCGATCATGACCATCTCGGGGCAGTGGGCGCAGCAGACCAGGTGTCCGAAGCGATCCCGCCCGGCCAGCACCTCGAAGCACCGCCGGCCCACGACCTGTTCGCGACGCCACCCCAGCAGGCGTTCGGCCCCGGTGTTCCACAGCACGATACGCTGGCGGCCATCCAGTGCCACGGCCGCGTCGCCCGCGCGCTCCAGCGCCTCGAACAACCACCCCAGGGCGTCGCGCGCCTGCCCGCTCATCGCGCGACCCTCCTGCGCGCTGCGGGGCCGTGGGCACGATACACGGCCAGCACGAACCCGGGCCCCCCGGCCGGCGCGGGCAACGGCACGTAGGTGGCGTCGACAGGGCGCGCGCCGTCGCGACCGCGCCGGGCGAGGTAGGTGCAGCGGACCGCGGTCCCACGGGCCAGGGCCCGGACGGCGGGGCACCGGGCGGCCAGCGTCGGGTGCGTAGGGGTGTGGCAGCCGATGACGTCCGCGCAGGGGCGGCCGGCGGCGTCCCCGTCGCGCAGGCCCCACCACCGGCGTGCCGCGGCGTTGGCCAGCACGACGGCCCGGCCGGCGTCGAGCACGAGGGCCGGGACGGGGAGGGCGTCGAAGGCGGTCGCGCCGAGCTGCGCGTGCAGCGTTGCGGGCGACCGGGAGCGCTCGATCAGGCGGTAGCCCACACCCCAGACCGCTTCGATGAAGACCGGAGCGCGCGGCGGGTCGCCCAGCTTGCGCCGCAGTCGCACCACGATGTTGTCGATGGCACGGGAGTCCGGCGCCGCCGGCGTCCCCAGGCGCGCCGCGAGGTCCTCGCGAGGGTGCACCCGCCCCGGCGCGCTGGCCAGGATGCAGAGCAGGCCCATCTCCAGCGGTGTGAGCCGCACCCGGCGGTCCTGGACCGCCACCTCACAGCGCCGGACGTCGACCACCAGGTCGTCGCGAGGCCACAGGACGCCGGGCGTGTACGCCGACCCCCGTGCTCCTCCCGATCCTCCGGTCCGCTGCAGCACCCCTCGCCTGCCGCGCCCCATACCCTCGGGTGGTTCGCCTCCTACACGGCGTGCATGTTCCGGTCTCCCTAGCGGTGCTGCCAGGACGGCGCGCGCCGCTCGAGGAACGCCTGCAGCCCCTCACGGGCGTCCGCCGTGGCCATGAGGTCGCTCACGTAGATCCGTTCGGCCACCGTCAGGGCGTCCTCGAACCAGCGCCGGAACCCGGCCAGGGCGGCACGCTTGGTCAGCCGCAGGACGGGGGCGCTCAAGCCCGCGAGGTGCTCGATCACGCGCGCGGCCGTCGCGTCGAGGTCGCCGGCGGGCACGACGGTGGTCACCAGCCCCAGCTCCTGCGCCCGGCTCGCCGACAGGGTCTCGCCCAGCAGCAGCGGGGCGATGCCGGCCTTGCCCAGCAGGAACGCGAACGCCGCGGCCGCCACCGGCGGGAACACGCCCACCCGAATCTCGGGCTGACCGAAGGTGGCCCGGTCCGAGGCCACCACGACGTCGCACAGCGCGACCAGCTCGCACCCGCCACCCAGCGCGGGGCCGTCCACCACGGCCACCGTCGGCACGTCGGTGGCGGCCAGCGTGCGGCACAGGCCGTGGAACGCCGCGAGCATCGTCTCCGCCAGCTCGGGCGTGTGCTCGGCGACGTCCACCCCGGCGGAGAACGCGCGGCCCCGCGCGCCGAGCGCGATCACCCGCGTGGTGGGGTCCGCCGCGGCCTGGCGGATCGCCGCCTCGAGCTCGCCCATCATGGCGATGGTGAGGATGTTGAGCGGGGGCCGGTCCAGGACGATGCGGGCGACGCCGCCATCGGCCTGCAGCTCCACGGTCCGGGGTCCGGACACGGGTCCACCCCTGCGACGGTGATGTGGTGCGACAACTGTAAGACGCCGGTTCGGCCCCTGGGTATCGGGCGGCCGCCCGATTTTTCCGGCGGTCTCAGGGCAGGGGCACGCGGACCTTCCGCCGCAACGTCGGCACCAGGCCCTGACGGAAGGCCAGGAACAGCACGATGAGCAGCACGCCGTAGGCCAGGACCGTGGCCTGCCCGAAGGGCCGCACCAGCTCGTCGATCAGCGCGAAGACCGCGCCGCCGACCACCGGCCCCAGCAGGGTCCGCACCCCGCCCAGGAGCAGCGCGATCAGCACCACGATGTCGACGTGGGCCAGGCTGAACACCGAGGGGCTGATGAAGCCGTTGAAGTCGGCGAACAGCGCCCCGGTCAGCCCGATCAGGCCCGAGCCGATGGCCGCGGCCAGCACCTTGTAGCGCGTGACGTCGATGCCCGCCAGCTCGGCGGTCAGCTCGTCCTCGCTCAGCGCCCCGAACGCCAGGCCCGGTCGGCCCGCGATGAGCCAGCGGTAGAGCCCCAGCGCCGCCAGCAGGACCACCAGTAAGACGTAGTACCCGGCGGTGGCCGCCCCGGCCAGCCCGACGCCCAGGCCCTGGGTCACGATGCCCGTCTCGCCGTTGGTGTAGCGCCGCAGGCCCAGGAGGAGGTTCTGGAAGATGAGCGAGACCACCAGGGTCACGATGCCCACGAAGATCACGCCCAGCCCGCGGCGCGCGGCGACGTAGCTGAGGCACGCGCCCACCGCGGCGGCGGCCAGGGTGCCCAGGCCGATGGCCGCCACCGGCGCCAGCTGCAGGTCGCGCACCAGGATGACCGACAGGTAGGCCGAGGCGCCGGCGAGGGCGCCCACGCAGAGGAACAGCTGTTTCGTGTGACCGAAGACGATGTTGAACGCCACGGCGTAGGTGATCTGGATGAGCATGAGGGTGGTGATGCGCAGCGAGTAGATCCCCGTGCCGACCACCCACGGCAGGGCCGCCAGCACGGCGCCCGTGGCTGCCAGGGGCACGAGCCCGCCTGCGGCCCACCGCGCCGCCGTCATGTCCAGGAGGCCAGGAGGCCCTCGGGCCGCACGAGCAGCGTGAGCAGCGCCGCCAGCAGCAAAAGGATCCAGGTGAGGTAGGTGCCCACGTAGTAGCTGGAGACGGCGTTGACCAGGCCCAGCAGCAGGCCGGCCGCGACCGTGCCGCTCAGGCTCCGGACGCCGCCCACCACCGCCACGATCAGGGCCAGCACGGTGAACTCGGGCCCCATCTCGGGCCCCACGTTCGAGAAGAAGGCCTGGGCCACCGCCGCCAGGCCCGCCAGCAGCCCGCTCAGCCCGACGATCAGGGTGCGCGTGCGGGCCACGTCGATGCCGCACAGGGAGGCGCCGGTCTCGTTCTGGATGATCGAGCGCACCGCCTTGCCCACCAGCGTGTAGCGCAGGAAGAGGGCCAGCGCGCCGAAGGCTCCTAGCGCCATGGCCGATGCCGCCAGGCTGGCGGTGCGCACCGGTATGCCCGCGATCACCACGGCGCCGGTCGAGAGGCGCAGGGTGAGCGCGACGCTCGGGTAGCGGTAGGCCAGGAACCCGTCCACCGCGAACGCCAGCCCCAGGGTGAGGATCAGCGCCAGCAGGAGGCGCTCTTCGCCCCGCCGGCGGTAGGCCGGGAGCAGCAGGGTGCGGTCGACCAGCACCCCGGCTGTCCCAGCGCCGAGCGCACCGAGCGCGGCGGCGGCGGGAGGCGCGAGCCCCGCGTCGAGCAGCAGCGCAGCCACCACCCCGGCGATGACGGCCAGCTGGCCGTGGGCCAGGTTGAGGACGCCGCCCAGGCCGTAGACCATCGTGATGCCCACCCCGAGCAGGGCCAGCTGCAGGCCCTGCACCAGCCCGTCCACCACCACGGCGATCATCGCTCGTCCGGCCCTCCGCCTTCCGGCCCGCCGGCACGCGTCAGGCGATGCCCAGGTACGCGCGCTTCAGCGCGGGGTCGCCCAGCAGGTCCTCCGGGGATCCCGCCAGCACCACCCGTCCGTTCTCCAACACGTACACCCGCCGGCAGAACGCCAGCGCCATCGGGACCTGCTGTTCGGCCAGCAGGATCGTGAGCCCCGCGTCCCGCAGGCGGTCGAGCTGGCGGTACAGCTCCGCCACCAGCCGCGGCGCGAGCCCCGTCGATGGCTCGTCCAGGAGCAGCACCCTGGGGCGCATCATCGCGCCGCGCGCGATGGCCAGCATCTGTTGCTCGCCGCCCGACAGCGTCCCGGCGCGCTGGTGGCGGCGTTCGGCCAGCCGGGGGAACAGCCCGTAGACGAACTCGAGCCGGGATCGCAGGTCGCCGGGGTGCGGGTAGGCCCCCAGTTCCAGGTTCTCCACCACCGTCATGTGGGGGAACAGCTCGCGCTCGGCGGGCACGTACACGACGCCGCACCGCGCGACGCGGTGCGCGGGCAGGCCGTCGAGCCGCTGGCCATCCCACGTCACCGTGCCGGCCCGCGGCCGGTGCAGCCCGGCGATGACCTTGAACAGGGTGGTCTTGCCCGCGCCGTTGGGGCCGATCACCCCCACGGCCTCGCCGTGCGCCACCTGCAGGCTCACCGCCCGCAGGACCGGGACGTCGTCGTAGGCCGCGGCGACCTCGTCGAGGACCAGCATCGTCACGCGCGGGCGGCCAGTACCTGTGCCGGGTCGGGCACGCCCAGGTAGGCTTCCACCACGACGGGATCGCGCGCCACGGCCTCGGGCGCCCCCGCCGCGATCAGGCGCCCGTGGTCGAGCACGAGGACCTGCTCGGCCGCCCGCATGATGGCGTGCATGACGTGCTCCACCCACACGATGGCCACGCGCCGCTCGTCGCGCACGCGGCGCAGCACCTGCAGGGAGGTCTCGACCTCGCCCGGGTTGAGGCCGCTCATCACCTCGTCCACCAGCACGAGGGCCGGGTGCGCGGCCAGGGCGCGGGCGAAATCCACCAGCTTCTTCTCCTGCAGGGTGAGGGTGGCGACCGGCTGGTCGCGCCGGCCGTCCAGCCCCACCAGCTCCAGCGTGGCCTCGGCCCGACGCCGGGCGGCTGCCAGCGTCAGCCGCGCCGTCCCGTCACCGAAGGCAGCCCCGACGGTGACGTTGTCCAGCACGGTCATCCCGGGAAAGAGGCGGGGAATCTGCAGCACGCGCCCGACCCCCAGGCGGGCCACCACGTGGGGGGCCAGGCCCGTGATGGTGCGACCCCGCAGCCGGACCGTGCCCGCGTCGGGCCGCAGCACGCCGCTGATCAGGTTGAGCACCGTCGTCTTGCCCGCGCCGTTGGGGCCGATCAGCCCCACGATGCTCTGCGGCGCCACCGTAAAGCTGACCTCGTGCACGGCCACCATGCCGCCGAACGCCTTGGTGAGCCGCGAGCACTCCAGCAGCGGGCCGTCACTGGGGCGGGACATACACCTCCACCGCGGAGGCGCGGAACAGCCACTTCTGGTACCAGCCCGCGCCGGGGTTGGCGCCGCCCGGCGCTTCCCCGGGCTCGATGGAGAAGATGATCGGCCGGGCTTCCTTCATCTCGCCCCACTCCGTGTACGACAGCGGCCAGCCGTAGCCGGGCTGGGTGAAGCGTCCCGTGCGAATCGCCTGGGCCACCGCCGACGGGTCGGTGCTGTTGGCCCGCCTGGCGGCATCGGCCACCATCTTGACGATCACGTAGCCGGAGAACGCGCTGTTGTCGAAGTAGCGCTTGTAGTCGGCGAAGTAGCGCGCTGCCAGCCGCCGGTACGTGGGGCTCTGGAAGTCCACGCACGAGTAGTCCAGGAACCGACCGTGGACGGCGTCGCCGGCCCGCTGCACCATCAGCTCGGGGGGCAGCACCGAGCCGATCACCGGTGCCGCAAGCCCGAGCTCGCGGGACTGGCGCACGATCGTGGGGTTGCCGGGTGGATGGCCGGCCGCCACCAGCAGCTGGGGATCCAACCGCTGGAGCCGGCGCAGGTAGGGCGTGAAGTCGGGCGTGACCACGGGCGCCACCTCGACCTGGGTGCGCACGCCCTGCAGGGGCGTCACGTAGCGCTCGAAGGCTTCCCGGATCGAGTGGCCCCAGGCGTAGTCGGCGACGATGGCGCCGACGCGGGCGTAGTTGCCCTGGCGCACCATGGCGGCGATTGCCTGCACGTACATGGGCGCCGCCACCAGGCAGGTGCGGAACGTGTAGCGGGTGCTGCGCCGGAGGATCTCGTGGGAGCCGGCCATGGTCAGGAACAGCGGCACCCGCAGCGTCTCGGCCTCACGGGAGGCCGCCAGCGCCACGTCGCTGGAGATCACGCCCCCGGCCGCGATGATGCCCTCGCGCTCCACCAGGAAGCGAAAGGCGGTGATGGCCTCTGCCGGGCTGTTGCGGTCGTCGCGCTCGACCAGCTCCAGCGGGCGTCCGAGCACTCCGCCCGCCGCGTTCACCTCGGCGACGGCCATCTTCATCCCGTCGCGCGCGTTGACGCCCCAGAAGGCAAAGGGGCCGCTCAACGAGCTGAGGAAGGCGATCTTGACCGGTCGCGGCTGGGCTGCCGCCGGTCCGAAGGCCACGGCCAGCAGGACCACGATGGCCGCTGCGACGATCCCCGTGCGCATGGCTGTCGCACCCCGCTTTCTGCGAGAGATCGGCTGCCCGAAGCACCCTGCCCCGTCTGCTCCGTACTCCTGGTGTATCAGGCTTTGACCGGGCGGTCAATCCGGGCACGCCGTCGGGCTGGCGGCGTCCACCGCTGCTGGGCCCTGCGACGATCCTGCGACAGATGGCGGTGGTCAGGGGCCGGGGACGGTGGGGGGCGGCGCGGGGCGTCCCGGGCGCGCCGAGGAGGACGCGGCGTCGTGGGAGAAACCCCGTTCCGTGCGCAGGTCGCAGCTGTCGCCGGCGGTGCGCCGCTGGGTCGCCCGCGATGCGTTCGCCAGGCGCCTGGGCATCGAGATCGTGGCTCTGCGCGCGGGGCGCAGTCGCCTGCGCCTGCGCGTGGCGCCGTGGATGACCAACGTCCACGGCATCACCCACGGTGGGGTGGTCTTCGCGCTGGCCGACGCGGCCTTCGCCGCGGCCGCCAACAGCCACGGGGTGCCCGCCGTGGCCCTGGCGATGTCGGTGCAGTTCCTGGCGCCGTCGCACGCCGGCGACGTGCTGGTGGCCGACGCACGGGAAACGCGGTTGGGCCGCCGGGCTGCGTTCTACGCCATGACCGTCAAGACGACGACCGGCACCACGATCGCCACCTGTCAGGGGGTCGTGCACCGCCGGGCCGGGGAGGGATGCCCGTGATCTGGAACCGCACCATGGAGACCATGGCGCGCGCCGACCTGGAGCGGCTGCAGCTGGAACGCCTGCGCCAGGTGGCCACCCGCGCCTACGAACGGGTGCCGCTGTATCGGCGCCGCTTCGACGAGGCGGGGGTGCGCCCCGACCACATCCGCACGCTGGCCGACCTGCGTCGGCTGCCGTTCACCCGCAAGGCCGACTTCCGCGACCACTACCCCTTCGGGCTGCTGGCGGTGCCGCTGCGGGAGTGCGTGCGCATCCACGCCTCCTCGGGCACCACCGGCAAGCCCACGGTGGTGGCCTACACCCGCGGCGATCTGGCGGTGTGGGCCGAGGTCTGCGCCCGGGCGCTGGCTGCCGCGGGCGCGCAGCCGGGCGACGTCTTCCAGAACGCCTACGGGTACGGGCTGTTCACCGGCGGCCTGGGGATGCACTACGGTGCGGAGCTGCTGGGCTTGACGGTGATCCCGGCCTCGGGCGGCAACACCGAACGGCAGGTGCTGCTGCTGCAGGACTTCGGCGCCAAGATCCTGGCCTGCACGCCGACCTACGCCCTGGTGCTCGCCGAGGCGTTCCGGCAGCGCGGGATCGCGCCCGGCAGCCTCCCGCTGCGCTTTGGGATCCTGGGCGCGGAGCCGTGGAGCGAGGCGATGCGCGACGAGATCGAGCGGGGGCTGGGCATCAAGGCGGTGAACATCTACGGGCTCAGCGAGATCATCGGGCCCGGCGTCTCGGTGGAGTGCGTGGAGGGTCAGGCGGGCGCCCACATCTTCGAGGACCACTTCCTCCCCGAGGTGGTGGATCCCGACAGCGGCGAGCCGCTGCCGCCGGGCCAGCTGGGCGAGCTGGTCTTCACCACGCTCACCAAGGAAGCCATGCCCATGATCCGCTACCGCACGGGCGACATCGCCGCGCTGTTGCCCGACGCGTGTCCCTGCGGGCGCACCCACGTCCGCATGAGCCGCGTGGTCGGGCGCACCGACGACATGCTGATCATCCGCGGCATCAACGTCTACCCGTCGCAGGTCGAGGCCGCGCTGGGCAGCCTGCCCGAACTGACCCCGCACATCCAGCTGGTGGTGACACGCGAGCGGGCCCTGGACGACCTGGAGGTGCGGGTCGAGGTGCGGGAGGCGTTCGCCGCGCAGGTCGGCGGTCACCTGACCGATGGCCACCCGGCGGTCGAGGCGCTGCGGGCGCGCTGCGAGCAAAAACTGCACGGCGTGCTCGGCATCCACGCGAAGGTCACGCTGGCTGCGCCCGGCACCCTGCCGCGCAGCGAGGGCGGGAAGCTGCGCCGGGTGGACGACCGGCGCCCGCGCGGGTAGGCGCATGCCGGGTGCGGGCCGTGCGGTGACGGTGTCGGTCCGCGCGCGCGCTGGCACGCCGCAGGAGCGGTCCGATGCGTGAGGGGTTGCGTCCGGGGGCGGAAGCCGAGGTGACCGTCACCGTCACCGAGACGATGCTGGCGTGGTTCGAGGAGATGGGCCTGGTGCACCCGGTCTACTCGACGTGGACCATGGTGCGGCACATGGAGCTCGCGTCACGGAAGGTGATCCTGCCCTACCTCGAGCCGCACGAGGAGGCGGTGGGCTACAGCGTGAGCGCCACGCACCTGGCCCCGACGCCGCTGGGCGCCCGGGTGACCGTGCGGGCCCGCCTGGTGCGGCTCGACGGCAACCAGGTGGTCTGCGCCGTCGTGGCCCGGCGCGACGACGTCACGATCGGCGAGGGCACGACGGTCCAGGTCGTGCTGCCCCGCCAGGCGTTGCGCGCGCGATTCGAGGCGATCGGGGCGCGGCTGCCCTCACCCTGAGCGGCCGGCGGGGGCCCGGGCGCCCAGGTAGGCGGCCTGGACGGCCGGGTCGGCCAGCAGCGCCTGCCCCGGGCCGGACCGCGTGATGCGCCCGGCCTCCAGCACGAACGCCTCGTCGGCGGCGCGCAGCGCCTGCCGGGCGTTCTGCTCGGCCACCAGCAGGGTGTGCCCGGCGGCCCGGAGGTCGGCCAGCCCCGCGAACAGCTCCCGGACCAGCAGCGGCGCCAGGCCCAGCGACGGCTCGTCCAGCAGCAGCAGCCGCGGGCGCGCCATGAGACCGCGGGCGATGGCCAGCATCTGCTGCTCGCCGCCCGACAGCGTGCCGGCCAGCTGCCGGCGACGCTCGCGCAGGCGCGGGAAGATGGCGAAGACGCGCTCGAAGTCGGCGGCCACCGCGCGGGCGCCCTCGCTGCGCGCGCGGAGGTAGGCCCCCAGCCGCAGGTTGTCCTCCACGGACATCGACGAGAACAGCTGCCGGCGCTCGGGCACGTGCACCAGGCCCATCCCGACCAGGCGCTCGGGCGGCCAGCCGGTGACGTCCAGCCCATCGAAGACGATGCGGCCCGCCGCGGGGGCCAGCAAGCCCGAGAGCACCCGCAGCAGCGTGGTCTTGCCGGCGCCGTTGGCGCCGATGAGGGCGACGATGGCGCCGGCGCGCACCGCCAGCGCGATGTCGCGCAGCACCACGAGCCGGCCGTACCCTGCGGTGAGGCCGTGCACCTCAAGGAGCATGCGCGGTCTCCTCCGCGGTCGGGGCCGCCTCCGGGCCCTCGACGTCGCCCAGGTAGGCGGCGATCACCCGCGGGTCGGCCTGCACGGCGGCTGGCGGGCCGTCGGCGATGAGCATGCCCTGGTCCAGCACCGCCACCTCGTCCGCCAGGCCCATGACCAGGTCCATGTCGTGCTCCACGAGGAAGACGGTGACGCCGTCGTCGCGGATGCTGCGGATCAGGGCGCCGAGCTGGCCCTTCTCCGTCGGCGTCAGGCCGGCGGCCGGCTCGTCCAGGAGCAGCAGGCGGGGCGACGTGGCCAGCGCCCGCGCGACCTCCACGACCCGCTGCAGACCGAACGGCAGGCTGTCGGCCTGGGCATCGGCCCAGCGGGCGAGGCCGACGCGGTCCAGCAGCCGGTGGGCGCGTTCGCCGATGGTCGCTTCCTCCCGGCGCATGCGCCGCGACCGGACCAGGGCGTCGACCAGGCCGCTGTGCAGGTGGAGGTGGCAGCCGACCAGCACGTGCTCGAAGACCGTCATGCCCGGGAACAGCCGGACGTTCTGGAACGTGCGGGCGATGCCCAGGGCGGCGATGCGATACGGCGGCAGCCCCAGCACCGGCTGGCCCAGGAACGTCACCTGGCCTGCCTGCGGCGTCAGCACGCCGGTGATCAGGTTGAACAGGGTGGTCTTCCCGGCGCCGTTGGGACCGATCAACGCCTTGATCTGTCCCGCCCGCACAGCGAGCGTCACGTCGCGCAGGGCGTGCAGGCCGCCGAAGGTGTGGCTGACCCCGGTCACCGCCAGCAACGGCGGGCGCTCCACGGGCACGGGATTCCCTACGGCCACGACCGCTTCCTCATGCGCGCCCATTCCCCGCACGTGGGGACCCCGCGCGATCGACGATGGCATGGCCGGCAGCGTGCGCGTACACTCCCCGCACATGTGGGCTTCGCGGGTCGGCTGCGACCACCACGGACGTGCGCGCGGCCGGGGCCGGCGCTCACGGTGCGGCGCCCTCGGCAGCGCGCCTGCCGGCCGGTGGGAGCGCCGTGGCGTGCCCGGCGCGCCGCCCGACCAGTCCCGACGGCCAGAACAGCAGCACGCCCACCAGCAGCAGGCCGAAGACGACCGC
>CAZGNA010000034.1:12168-20163 GCA_964526945.1 uncultured bacterium | reverse complement strand
CCTGGTGGTGGGGCGGCCGATCGCGGCTGCGAGCGACCCGCTGGCCGCCGCGCGCGCGATCCAGCACGAGATCGCCGTGGCATGGGAGCGGCGGCCCCGCCGCGGCGCCGACGGCGCGGCGCGCGAGGACGGGGTGCCGCCGCATGTCGCCGCTGGGGATCGAGGGTGTGCCTTCCGGATGATGGGTTGCGTCCGGAGATAGGCGCCACCGCCGTACATCGCCGTTGGAGATCGAGGAGGCGCGGTCGGCGGCAGTATGGTCCGCGAGGACCGGGGGCTTGGTGACGCGGGGACCGGGGCACTTGGTGATGGGATCGGCGGCAGCATGGCGCGCGAGGACTGGGGGCCTGCCGATGCGGCCGACGGCCGCGTCCAGCATCTGCAGGCCGGTGGCCGGGAGACACACGTGGGGGCTGGAAGCGCGATGACCGCGAGCGGCACGACTGCCCGATGGCTTGGGCGCCTGCGGCGGCACGGAGCCGTCCGCGAGGGACACTTCCTCCTGACGTCGGGGAACCACAGCCCCGTCTACGTCCAGAACGCCCTGGTCCTCCAGCATCCCGCCGAGGCGGCGGCCATCGGCCGCGCGTTGGCAGCGCGGGTGCGCCATCTCGCGCCGGAGGTCGCGGTCGGCCCCGCGCTGGGGGCGGTCATCGTCGTGCACGAGGTGGCGCGGGCCCTGGGTGTGCGCGGGCTCTTCACCGAGCGCGTGGACGGCCGCATGCGCCTGCGCCGGGGCTTCGCCCTGCGGCCCGGCGAGCGGGTGCTCCTGGTGGAAGACGTGGTGACCACCGGAGGGTCGCTCGCAGAGGTCGCCGCGCTGGTTCGCGACGGCGGCGGTCACGTGGTGGGTGCGGTCGCCATCGTGGACCGCAGCCGCGGCGCCGTGGCGCTGGATGTGCCCCTCGTCGCCCTGGTGACCCTCGACCTGCCCATCTTCCCGCCCGACCGGTGTCCGCTGTGTCTGCGAGGGGTGCCGCTGGACAAACCCGGAAGCCGGGTGCTCCCCGAGGCCGCACCCGACGGGCAGGCGCCTGGGGTGCAGGTGGGTATCCCGGCGGGATGACGCCATATGGCCGCTGGCCATGGCGGGCTGGTCACAGAGCGCCCGTGTCCAGACAGCGGCCATATCTAGACATACAAGGCCCGGTCGTCACTAGATCTGGCACGCGGGGCGTTTGACGTCGGCGAGGTCCGACGTCTATAATGGCGGCAATCCCCTCTCGAGGAGCCCGATCCGGTGGGCCTGGCAGACGACGTGGAAGAGGTCCTGATCCCGGAGGAGGTCCTCCTGGACCGAATCCGGGAGCTCGGACGGCAGATCTCGGCCGAATACGACACCAAAGAGCCCCTGTTGGTCGGCATCCTGACGGGGGCCTTCGTGTTCCTGGCGGACCTGCTGCGGGCGATCACCATCCCCTGCCAGGTCGACTTCATGGCGACCGCCTCCTACGGCGCCGGGACCGAGTCCAGCGGGATCGTGCGCATCCTCAAGGACCTCGACCAGTCCATCGAGGGCCGGCACGTGCTCATCGTCGACGACATCATCGACACCGGGCTCACCATGGACTACCTCCTGGAGACCCTCAAGGCGCGCTACCCCGCATCGCTGCGGGTCTGTGCGCTGCTGGACAAGAAGCCGCGCCGGCGGCGCGAGGTGCCCATCGACTTTGCCGGCTTCGTGATCCCCGATCGGTTCGTCGTCGGCTACGGCCTGGACTTCGCCGGCCGCTACCGCAACCTGCGCTACATCGGCGTGCTCAAGCCCGAACTGTACGGGAGTCCCACCGCGTGAGGTGAAGGAGATGGCGACGCGCATCGACGCACCGGCAGCGACCGTGGCGGATCTCGCCGGCGGAGGCGAGTGGCTGGGCCGGGGCCGCCTGGTCCGGCGGACGTACAGCCTGGAGGACGTGGCGCTGGTCCCCGCGGCGTCGACCCTCGACCCCGAGGATGTCGACACCTCCTGGCAGCTCGGACCGCACGTCTTCCGCCTGCCGTTCCTCGCCGCGGCGATGGACAGCGTCGTCGACGTGGGGATGGCCGAGGCGATGTGGCGGCTGGGCGGCCTGGCAGTGCTGAACCTGGAAGGGCTGCAGACCCGCTATGCGGATCCCGCCGAGCCGCTGGCCGCCGTGGCCGCGGCAGCGTCGGACGAGGTCGTTGCGCTGCTGCAACGCCTGTACCAGACACCGATCCGCGACGAGCTGGTGGTCGCGCGCGTGCGCGCCATCAAGGCGACCGGCGCGGTCTGCGCGGTGTCCGTGACGCCCGCGGCGGCCGCGCGCCTGGCGCCGATCGCGCAGCAGGCAGGGGCCGACCTGGTCCTGGTCCAGTCCACCGTGATCACCGAGGCCCACCGGTCCACGCGCGGACGGGCGCTCTCGCTGCGCCAGCTGGCTGACACGCTGGGCGTGCCGGTGCTGGCGGGCAACTGCGTGTCGTACGAGGCGGCCCTGGGCCTGATGGAAGCGGGCGCGGCGGCCGTCTTCGTGGGCGTCGGGCCGGGCGCGGCCTGCACCAGCCGCCGCGTGCTCGGCATCGGGGTGCCGCAGGCCACGGCGATCTGCGACGTCGCCGCGGCGCGCGACGCCTACCTGGCCAGGACCGGGCGCTACGTGCCCGTGGTGGCCGACGGCGGCATCGCTACGGGGGGCGACGCGGTCAAGGCCATCGCCTGCGGCGCCGACGCGGTCATGCTGGGCTCGGCGCTGGCGCGCGCCGTGGAGGCGCCCGGCCGCGGCTTCCACTGGGGCATGGCGACCCCGCATGCGGCGCTACCGCGCGGCACGCGCATTCGGGTCGGCACCACGGGGACCCTGCGGCAGATCCTGCTGGGCCCGGCGGCCACCGACGACGGGTCGCACAACCTGGCCGAGGCCCTGCGGACCGCCATGGGCATGTGCGGGGCGGCCACGATCCGCGAGATGCACCGCGTGGAGCTGGTGCTGGCGCCGCAGCTGGGGGTCGAGGGCAAGGCGGCGCAGTTCAGCCAGCAGGTCGGGCAGGGACGCGCGCGGTGACGGTCCAGGCCGCCGCGCAGGCCCAGCCATCGCCGGCGTCGGCGGCCCAGGAGCGGCCGGTCATCGTGCTGGATTTCGGCGCGCAGTACGCGCAGCTCATTGCGCGCCGCATCCGCGAAGCTCGCGTCTACAGCCTGATCCTGCCCTACGACACGCCGGTCGCCCAGCTCCTGGCCCACCGGCCGCAGGGCATCGTGCTCTCCGGCGGGCCGGCCAGCGTGTACGCGCCGGGCGCACCGCGGGTGGACCCGGCGCTCTTCGCCGCCGGCATCCCGATCCTGGGCATCTGCTACGGTATGCAGCTGATGGCTCACCTGCTCGGGGGGCGCACGGCGGCGGCCGACCAGCGCGAGTACGGCCGGACGCGCCTGTTCGTGGACGACGGGGCCGATCTCTTCGCGGGCCTGGAACCGCGTCTGATCTGCTGGATGAGCCACGGCGACTCGGTCGTGGCCCTGCCGCCGGGGTTCGTGGTGCTGGCGCACACCGACCGCAGCCCCATCGCGGCCATGGCGGATCGCACCCGACGCCTCTACGGCCTGCAGTTCCACCCCGAGGTGTCCCACACGCCCTGGGGCGTCGAGGTGCTGCGCAACTTCCTCTACGGGGTCTGCCGGTGCGAGCCCACCTGGACCATGGCGTCGTTCGTGGACCGGGCGGTGAGCGCCATCCGCGCGCAGGTGGGCGACGGGCGCGCGCTGTGCGCCCTGTCGGGCGGCGTGGACTCGGCGACCGCTGCGGCGCTGGTGCATCGCGCCATCGGGGACCAGCTCACCTGCGTCTTCGTGGACCACGGCCTGCTGCGCAAGGGCGAGGCCGAGCAGGTCCTGGCCACGTTCCGCGACACCTTCCAGATCCCGCTGGTCCACGTCGACGCCCGCGACCGGTTCCTGGCGCGCCTGCGGGGCGTGGCGGACCCCGAGCAGAAGCGCCGCATCATCGGGGAGGAGTTCGTGCGGGTGTTCGAGGAGCAGGCCGCACGCCTGGGACGGATCGACTTCCTCGTGCAGGGCACGCTCTACCCCGACGTGATCGAGAGCGGCACGCGCACCGCGGCGCGCATCAAGACCCACCACAACGTGGGTGGGTTGCCCGAGCGCATGGCCTTCCGGCTCGTGGAGCCGTTCCGCGACCTCTTCAAGGACGAGGTGCGCGAGGTGGCCCGGCAGCTGGGGCTGCCCGACCGGATGGTCATGCGGCACCCCTTCCCCGGCCCCGGGCTCGCCATCCGCGTCCTGGGCGAGGTGACGGCCGAGAAGCTGGCGCTGTTGCGCGAGGCCGACGCCATCATCCTCGACGAGCTGCGCGAGGCCGGCCTGACCGGACAGCTGTGGCAGGCCTTCGGCGTGCTGCTGCCGGTGTACACGGTCGGCGTGATGGGCGACGCGCGCACCTACGGGCAGGTGGTGGTGGTGCGCGCGGTCACCAGCGAGGACGGCATGACCGCCGACTGGGCGCGATTACCCGACGAGGTCCTGGAGGCCATCGCCAGCCGCATCACGCGCGAGGTGCCGGGCATCACCCGCGTCGTCTACGACCTCACCAGCAAGCCGCCGGCGACGATCGAGTGGGAGTGAGCCGGCGGGCGGCGGGCTCCCCGCGCCCCGCCTGCTGCAGGCCCGGACGTCCCTGGCGCACGGCGCCGCCGGCCGATATAGTGAACGGCGGACCATGGACCTGCTGGCCGACCTGAACCCCGAACAACGGCAGGCGGTCACCCACCCCGGAGGGCCGCTGCTCGTGCTCGCCGGTGCCGGGTCGGGGAAGACCCGCGTGCTGACCTACCGCATCGCGTACCTGATCCGCGCCCGGGACGTGCCGCCGGCGCGGATCCTGGCCGTCACCTTCACCAACAAGGCGGCGGCCGAGATGCGCCAGCGCCTGGAGCTGCTGCTGGGCGGCGCGGTGGCGCGGCCGATGTGGATCGGCACCTTCCATGCCATCTGCAGCCGCATCCTGCGCCAGGACGGTGCGGCGATCGGCATTCCCCCGACGTTTGCGATCTACGACGAGGAGGAGCAGCGCCGGGTGCTGCGCCAGGCCATGGAGGCGCTCGGACTGGACGAGCGCCGCTACCCGCCGCAGGTGCTCCACGCCATCATCGGCCGGGCCAAGGACGACGCGCTGGATCCCGACCGCTTCGCCGCCCGCGCCCGCACCTACCTGGAGGAGGCGGCCGCGCGGGTCTGGCGGGCGTACGAAGCGCGGCTGCGCGAGGAGGGCGCCCTCGACTTCGACGACCTGCTGTGCGAGGTCCTGCGGCTGTTCGAGACCCACCCCGACGTCCTGGCCCGCTACCAGGAGCGCTTCCTCCACGTGCTGGTCGACGAGTACCAGGACACCAACCACGCCCAGTACCTGCTGGTGCGCGCCCTGGCCGGCCGGTGGCGCAACGTCACGGTGGTGGGCGATGACGACCAATGTCTGCCGGCGGGGACGTTGGTCGACGGCCCCAACGGACCGCAGGCCATCGAGACGCTCACGCCGGGGACGCCCGTATGGGCGGCGTGCGGCAGCGGGCGGCTGGCGGCGCAGGCCGTGGCAGCGGTACGCCGGCAGCCCTACACCGGCCCGGTCGTCACGGTGCGGACCCGTGGCGGCCACAGCCTCACCGCGACCCCAAACCACCTGGTCTTCGCGCGCGTCGTGCCGCACCCCGACATGCACTACGTCTACCTGATGCACCGGCGGGGCGTGGGATTCCGGGTCGGGCGCAGCAGGGGTGTGCGCAGCCGGCCGGCCGGGGTGGTGGGCAACGGGCCAGGCCTGCGGCTGAACGGCCACGTGGCCGACCGGCTGTGGATTCTGGCCACCGCGCGCGACGACGCCGAGGCTGCCGGTCTGGAGCAACTGTACGCGTTCACCTACGGGATCCCCACCACGGGGTGCCACGTCCGTGGGCGGCGCATGCGTCTCCAGCAGGCGCACGTGGACCGGGTCTTCCGCGAGATCGCGACCGAAGCGCGCGCGCATCGGCTGCTGGCCGACCTTGCCATGTGCCCCGAGTATCCGCACCTGCGCTCCGGCGCGGTGGTCCGCGGTCAGCCAGCCCGTCGGCTGGTCTACTTCACCATGTTCGGCGATGGCCGTCGCTACCGTCCTCGGGCGTGGTCCGATCACCGGATTCAGCTGGTCACGAGCGGCGAGACGCTGCGCGCCCGGGTGGCCCGCGTCTATCCGACGCGGGAGAGCCGCGCCGTGGTCTGGCGCGTGGACACGGCGCGCCGCGACTACGATGCCGCCTGGCAGATGGCGCGCCGTCTGGCCGCGCTGGTGGAGGGGGAGCCTGTGGTGCGCGCCCGCGTGGCCGCAGTGCGTCAGGATGCCGCAGCCCGATCGGCGCCGCCGGTGCATCTGGTCATGCCGCTGGGGCATGTCCATCCCGGCATGCGGCTGTGCGTGGTGCGCGACGGCCAGGTGGTCGAGGACGACGTGGTCGCGCGCGACATCGCGCACTACACGGGTATGGTGTTCGACCTGGAGGTCCCAGATCTGCGGAGCTACGTCGCCGGCGGCGTCCTCGTCCACAACTCGATCTACCGGTGGCGCGGCGCCGACGTGCGCAACATCCTGGAGTTCGAGCACGACTACCCCGACGCCACCGTGGTCACCCTCACCCAGAACTACCGCTCCACCAAGACGATCCTGGCCGCCGCCCACGGCGTGATCCAGCACAACCCGCACCGCCACCCCAAGGACCTCTGGACCGCCAACGAGGACGGCGTGCCGGTGACGGTCTACGAGGCCGCCGACGGGGCTGACGAGGCGCAGTTCATCGTCGACGAGGTCCGGGCGCACCTCGCGGCCGGGGGCCGGCTGCGCGACGTGGCGGTGCTCTACCGCACCAACGCCCAGTCGCGGCTGCTGGAGGAGGCGTGCCTGCGGGCTGGCCTCCCCTACCAGGTCGTGGGCGGCGTGCGGTTCTACGAGCGCCGGGAGGTCAAGGACCTGCTGGCGTACCTGCGCCTGGTCGTCAACCCCAACGACCTGCCGAGCCTGCGGCGGGCGCTGGCCACGCCCAGACGCGGGGTCGGGGAGACGTCGCTGCAGCGCCTGATCGCCTACGCGCAGGCCACCGGATGCACGGTGCTGGAGGCGGCGGCGCGGCCCGAAGCGCTGGCGGAGGTCTCCCGGCCGGCCGCCCGGGCGCTGGAGGCCTTCGCCCGGCTGATCGCCGAGCTCCGCGACCTGGCGGCCCGGCTGCCGGCCAGCCAGGTGATCGCCCGGGCGATCGCGCTCACCGGCTACCAGGCGATGCTGGAAGCCGAAGGCACCGACGAGGCGTTCTCGCGACTGGAGAACCTGCGCGAGCTGGTCACCGTGGCGCAGGAGGTGGAGCAGGCCACGGGCGAGATCGACCTGGTCGCGTTCCTCCAGCACCTGGCGCTGGTGGCCGACGTGGACACCTACCGCGACGACCTGGACCGGCTGACGCTGATGACCCTGCACAGCGCCAAGGGGCTGGAGTTCCCCGTGGTCTTCATCGCCGGCCTGGAGGAAGGGCTCTGTCCGCACGCGCGGGCGATGGACGAGGAGGGCGGCCTGGACGAAGAACGGCGCCTGTGCTACGTGGGGTTCACGCGGGCCAAGCGTCGGCTCGTCCTCACCCACGCCCGCACCCGCACGGTCTTCGGCGCCACGCACCTGGCGATCCCGTCGCGCTTCCTCGACGAGGTTCCCGCGGCGCTCGTGGTGGCGGCGCCTCCCCGGGAGCGGTGGGGCGGAGGCCCCGGAGAGCCCGCGGCCGTGCCGGCGGCAGGGCCCCGCGCCGCGACCGCCCTCCCTGCGGTCGGCGCGCGCGTGCGGCACGCGAAGTTCGGCGAGGGGCAGGTGCTCGAGGTGGAAGGCGAGGGCGCGGGCGCGATCGTCACGGTCCGCTTCGCCAGCGCCGTGAAGCGGCTGGCGCTGGCCTACGCGCCGCTCGAGCCCGCCGCCTGAGGCACGCGTGCGGCTGCACCTGCCGTCTCTTGTG
>CAZGNA010000034.1:0-12158 GCA_964526945.1 uncultured bacterium | reverse complement strand
CCGGCCAGGTCGCCCAGCAGGGCGGTCAACGAGGCCGCGGTGCGGGCGCGGGCCGCTCGAGCCCGCCGGTTGAACCAGGCGTGCGGCCGGGCGTCGTGGGGGCGTCGAAACCAGCGTGGAGGCACGAGAGGGGCTCGCCTACTTTCGGCGGAACCCGTTGCTGGCACCGCCGGGAGCCGATCCTGGTATGCTGGGGGTGCGATCACCGTAGCGATGCCCGCGCCCCGGCGGCCGTAGGCTGCGGGTCCCCCGGGGCGGGGTCGGGAGCGCGCGTCGTCGGGGGCCCGCGCCGGTGTCCGCGCGGTGCCGACGACGAACGGGAGGGAGCGTGCGTCGCATGGTATCCAGACGGCTCCTCGTGATGCTGGCCGCAGTCACCGTGGTCCTGACGCCCGCGGCGGCCCAGAGCGGTGCTGCGCCCAGTCTTGCGGCACCCAAGGTGGTGGAGGCGCCCGACATCGGCCGGGCCGGGGGGACGTTCGTGATCACGTCGATCTCCGACCCCCGGACGTTCAACCTCATCGTCGCCCAGGAGACCTCGTCCACCGTACCGCTGGGCTACCTGTTCGAGAGCCTGACCGAGACGAATCGGATCACCACCGAGGTCGAGCCCAATCTGGCCGAGTCGTGGACCACAAGCCCCGACGGCCGCACGTGGACGTTCCGGCTGCGCCGGGGGGTGCAGTGGTTCGACGGACGGCCCGTGACGGCCGACGACGTGATCTTCACGCTGGATGCGATCTTCACCCCGGGGGTGCAGTCCAGCTACCCGGACGTGCTCACGATCGCCGGCAGGCGCATCCAGTACCGGAAGGTCGACGCCTACACCGTGGAGTTCCGCACCCACCAGCCCTTCGGGCCGTTCCTGCGCACGGTGGGCGGCATCGCGCCGCTGCCCAAGCACCGGCTGGAAAGCGTGCTGCGGGCTGGCGCCGCGGAGTTCAACCGGACCTGGGGCATCAACACGCCCCCGCGCGAGCTGATCGGCAACGGGCCCTTCGTGATGCAGAGCTACACGCCCGGGCAGCGCATCGTCTACCTGCGCAACGACAAGTACTGGAAGGTGGACAAGCGCGGGCAGCGCCTGCCCTACCTGGCCCGGCTCGTGATCGAGATCGTGCCCAACGTGGACGCTGCCCGGCTGAAGTTCCTGGCCCGCGAGACCGACGTCTACGGCGCCCGGCCCCGGGAATACGCCGAGTTCCGGGCGATGCAGCGGCAGCACAACTTCACCATCTTCGACGGGCCCCCGGCGTTTGGCACCGAGTTCCTGATGTTCAACCAGAACCCTGCCGGGGTGCGGCCACCCAAGCTGGCCTGGTTCCAGAACGTTCGGTTCCGCCAGGCGGTTAGCCACGCCATCGACCGGGACGCGATCGTGCGGCAGGTCTACGCGGGCCGGGCCACGCCCCAGTTCGGGCCGGTCAGCCCCGCCAACACGTTCTTCTTCAACCCCAACGTGCGCAAGTACCCGTACGATCTGGCCCGGGCCGAGGCGTTGCTGCGCGAGGCCGGGTTCGCCCGGGGGCCTGACGGCCTGCTGCGCGACAGCCAGGGGAACGTCGTCGAGTTCACCATCGCCACCAACGCCGGCAACGCCGACCGCGAGGCGATCGGGAACCTGATCCGGCAGGACCTGGCCAAGCTGGGCATGCGCGTGGTCTTCGCCCCCGAGGCGTTCAACACCCTGGTGGGCAAGCTCACGGGGACGTTCGCCTGGGAGGCGATGATCCTGGGGTTGACCGGCACCCTCGACCCCCACAACGGGCAGAACGTCTGGAAGTCCAGCGGCTCGCTGCACATGTGGTGGCCCAAGCAGGAGCGGCCGGCCACCGACTGGGAGGCCGAGATCGACCGCCTCTTCGACCAGGCGGCCACCACCGTCGACCAGCAGAAGCGCCGGCAGCTCTACTTCCGGTGGCAGGAGATCGTGGCGGAGCACGTCCCGGTGATCTACACCGCCGCGCCGCTCACCCAGCCGGCGTTCCGCAACACCCTGGGCAACTTCAGCCCCGGCCCGCTGGCGTTCTATGACATCGAGACGATCTACTACCGGACCCCGTACCGCTAAGCGCGGGCGCCGCCTCCGCGGTCCCGGGCTCCGGCGGCAGCCGGCGTAGGCGACCGCCCCGACGGGATGCTCCGGCACATCCTCCGACGCCTCCTCCAGATGATCCCCATGCTGCTGGGGATCACGCTGGTGTCGTTCGCCATCATCCAGCTCTCCCCGGGCGACTTCCTGGCCGAGATGCGCCTCAACCCCATCGTGAGCCCCCAGACCGTGGAGCAGATGCGCCGCAACTTCGGCCTCGACCAGCCCCTGCACGTGCAGTACCTCAAGTGGCTGTGGAACGCGGTGCGCCTGGACTTCGGCTACTCCTTCGCCTACCACGTGCCCGTCATGTGGCTGATCGGCTCGCGGTTGTTCAACACCCTGGTGCTCAACGTCGTGGCCCTGGCCGTGGCCTGGGCGATCGCCATTCCGCTGGGGATCCACGCGGCGCGGCGGCAGTACAGCTGGTCGGACAACGCCCTGTCGTTCGCCGCGTACGTGGGCATCTCCACGCCCACGTTCTTCTCGGGGCTGTTCCTGCTCTACTGGGCGTTCAAGACCGGGTGGCTCCCCATCGGCGGGATGACCAGCATCGGCTTCGACGAGCTGACGTGGTGGCAGAAGGTGCTGGACGTCGCCCACCACATGGTGGTACCGGTGCTGGTGCTGGGGGTGTTCTCGGTGGCGGGCCTCATGCGGCAGATGCGCGCCAACCTGCTGGAGGTGCTGCGCCAGGACTACGTGCGCACGGCCCGCGCCAAGGGCCTGCCCGAGCCCGTCGTGCTCAGCAAGCACGCGGTGCGCAACGCCATCAACCCCCTCATCACGATCTTCGGCTTCGAGCTGGGTGGCCTGCTGGGCGGCTCGGCGATCCTGGAGAACGTCATCGGCTGGCCCGGCCTGGGGAAGCTGATCGTCGAGGCGGTGCTCCAGAAGGACCTGTACGTGGTCATGGCGTCGCTGGTCATCGGGTCGGTGATGCTGGTCGTCGGCAACCTGATCGCCGACATCCTGCTGGCCTACAGCGATCCGCGCATCAGGTACGAATGAGGCGCGCGAGGACGGCGATGGCGCAGGACGTGGGACGACCGGCGCGGCGGCTGCGGGCGGCGGCTCCCCCGGCGGTGGTGCGCACGCCGGCGCAGCTGGCATGGCGGCAGCTGCGCCGGCACCGCATGGCGCTGGTCGGGGGCGCGGTGCTGGCGGTCCTCTACACCATCGTGCTGCTGGCCGAGTTCATCGCGCCCTACGGCCTGGACTTCAGCGACCGGGAGCGCTTCTTCCACCCGCCGACGGTACCCGCGTTCCGGGACGCCCGGGGCTGGAGCCTGCGGCCCTTCGTGCACCTGACCACCCTGCAGGATCCCGGGCTGCGGACGTACGTGGCCGACCCCAGCCGCCGGTACTACGTGCGGTTCCTGGTCCGGGGCGAGCCCTACCGGCTGTTCGGCCTCATCCCGTCGTCGTGGCACCTGTTCGGGGTGGATCCCCCGGCGCGGATCTTCCTCATGGGCACCGACCAGTCGGGCCGCGACCAGTTCAGCCGGATCATGTACGGGTCGCGCATCTCCATGTCCATCGGCGTGCTGGCCGCCGCCATCACCATTCCCATCGGCATGCTCTACGGCGGCATCGCCGGCTACTACGGCGGGCGGGTCGACAACCTCATGATGCGGGCCGCCGAGATCATCATGGCCTTTCCGGGCTTCTACCTGCTGCTGGCGCTGTCGGCGGTGCTGCCCACCCACGTGGGGTGCACCACCCGGTTCTACCTCATCACGGTCATTCTGGCGTTCCTGGGCTGGGCCGGCTTCTCGCGCCTGATTCGGGGCATGGTGCTGGCGCTCAAGGCCCAGGAGTACGTGCTGGCCGCCAAGGCCGCGGGCATGAACGACCTGCCCATCATCGTCCGCCACATCCTGCCCAACACCGCGTCCCTGGTCATCGTGGTGGCCACGCTGGGCATCCCCGGGGCGATCCTCGGCGAGTCGGCCCTGTCGTTCTTCGGGTTCGGCGTGCGCGAGCCGTGCGCGTCGTGGGGGAACCTGCTCACGGCCGCGTCCAACCTGCCCACGTTGATGCTGTCCCCCTGGTTGCTCTTCCCGGGCGCGTTCATCATCGCCGCCGTGGTGGCGTTCAACCTGTTCGGCGACGGGCTGCGCGACGCCCTGGACCCGCGCATGCGGACGGGCTAGCGGTGCCGGGAACGGCCCGTGCCGTCGCCCTAACGCTGCGGCCCCGGCGCGCCCCGGCGCGCGGGCCCCTCCCCGCCGGGAGGGTGGCCGGGGTGGTGGCGCTCGTGGTGGGCATGACGGCCCTGCGGGCGGTGCTCGCGGCCCGCCTGCCGCTGCTCCACGACGAGGCGTACTACTGGCTGTGGGCCAGGCGGCTCGCCTGGAGCTACGTGGACCACCCGCCGCTCGTGGCGTGGCTGCTGGCCCTGGTCCGGCCGCTGGGGGACGCGGAGGTGTGGGTCCGGCTGCCCGCCCTGGCACTGGGCCTGGCGACCACCGGGGCGCTGTACCTGTTGGCCCGCGACCTGTTCGGCGCGTCCGCCGGCCTGCGGGCGGTGGTCCTGTTCCAGGTGGCGCCCGTGCTGGGCGCCGCCGGCCTGATGATGACCCCGGATGCGCCCATGTACCTGGCGTGGACCGTGGCCCTGCGGCTGGTGTGGGGGGCGCTGGCGGGCCGCGGCCGGTGGTGGGGTGGGGCCGGCGTGGCGATGGGCCTGGCGATGCTCAGCAAGCTCTACGCCGTGACGCTGGGCGCCGGCGTGCTGGCCTACCTGCTCACCGCCGACCGCGCCTGGTTGCGCCGCCGCGGGCCGTACCTCGCGGCCGCCCTGGCCGTGCTGGCGCTAGGTCCCGTGATCGCCTGGAACATCGCGCACGACTGGGCGGCGGTGCGCTTCCTCGTCTACTACCGGAAGGAGATCGGGGCACCACCGGGTACGGGCGCCTACTGGCGCCTGCTGACCCAGCACCTGCCCCTGGTGCTGTTCATGCTGCCGGCCTTCGCGTGGGCGCTGTGGGCCGCCTGGACCAGACGGGCCGACCGGCGGTGGGCGTTCCTGTTCTGGACGGCGCTCCCGGCGGCGGTTGCCCCGCTGCTCGTGGCGCCGTTTGGCGCTGCGCGCGGCCACTGGATGGGGCCGGCGTACCTCGGGCTCGCGGTGGCCCTCGCGGCACTCTGGCGCCCCTGGGTGACGGGCCTGGCCCTGACGAACGCGACGGTGCTGGCGGGGTTCGCCGCGGTGGTGCTGCTGCCGTGGGGCCCTCCGGTGCCCGGCGCGCGGGAGTTCTACGGCTGGAAGGAGGTCGGGCAGCGGGTTGCGGCTGAGGCGGCGACGCTGGGTGGACCTGCGGTCCTGGTGGCCGACCGCTACCAGGTGGCCGCCCAGCTGGCGTACCACACCCGTGACAGGTTCCCGGCCCTCCTGCTGCCGGACGCGATCCCCGGCTCGATCTGGCCCCCGGTGGATGCCTACGTGGGACGCCCCGGCGTGGTCGTCACGTACGCCCCGGACCGGTTCAGCCTGGAGCGGTGTCTCGACGGGATCACGGAGGCGTCCCCGGTGGTGGTGACCCTCAAGGGCCATCGCATCCAGGAGTTCCGCGTCTTCACGTTTCGCGGCCTGCGGGCGTGCCGGTAGCCCCCGTCCGGCCGGGGTCCGCGCTGGTCCTGGCGCGGTCCGCACGTTGCGGAGGTGGGCCGCTGGAGTCGCGTCTTCTCGCAGTCCTTGCAGGCGGCGCTTCTGTGGTCACGCCGCGCGTCCGACGCGCCGCCGGTGGCCGCGGGTGCCCGCGACAGGGCGTAGGTGGCTCCGGGCGTCCGACGCGCTCCTGGTGGCCGGCAGGGCCTTTGGGGAGGGATTGTCGTGTGGCGTTGGGTATGCAATAGTATGCCTTGCTATACAGGAGCGGGGACCATGGCAGGAACCACCAAAGGCACACGCGGACACCGGGCCGCGAGGGCGTCCGGGCAGATCGCCGGAGACCGGATGCTGACGGTCGAAGACGTCGCCAGGTACCTGCAGCTCAACCGGCTGACGGTCTACCGGTACGTCCGCACGGGAATGCTGCCGGCCGCGCGAATCGGCAAAGTCTACCGCATCAGGCTCGACGACCTCGAGCGGTTCCTGGAGGCGCGCAAGGTGGGCCAGGCGCCTGGCCCGTCCGCCGGGGTAGCCGAGGTGCCACGGCCTGGGGGCCGTGCACCCGTGGCGGTACGCCGTGTGTCGGTCGCCGACGAGGAGATCGCCGTGGCCCCGCCGCGGGTCGAGCGGCCCGCCGGGCGGGAGGGCCGGCTGCTGGACGACGACCCGCTCGAGGTGCTGTTGCGAGGGTTGCACTAGCATGAGGGGCGTGAGGCCTGCCGGTGCGCACGTAGGCGGCTGGCGTGGCTGAGGTTGCGAGGGTTGCACTAGCACGAGGGGCGTGAGTCCGGCGTTCCGAGGGAGGGAGCGGGGCCCGCCCGACGCCCGCCGCGCCGCTCGCCGTGGTACTCGCGAGGAGGAGAGGAACATGACGAGACGTCGACTGCCCCGTGCGCTGGCGCTGGTGGCCGTGGTGGCTCTGGCGCTCGTCCTGGGCGCGCCTGGCGCGGGCGCGCAGCAACGACGCGACACGGTCGTGATCGGCATGGCCCAGGAACCCGACGGGCTCATCATGGACTTCTGGTCCATGGCCGCGGGCTGGGCCGTGACCAACTCGCTGTTCACCGACATGGTCGGGTACAACGACAAGTGGGAGCTGATCCCGGGCACCGTCCAGAAGATCCCCACCCTCAAGGACGGCGACTGGCAGCTGCTGCCCGGGAACAAGATGAAGGTGACGTTCAAGCTCAAGCGGGGCTTCACCTGGCACGACGGCAAGCCCTACACCGCCCTGGACGTCTCGTGGACCTACCTGATGTTGCGCAACCCGCGGACGCCTACGGTGTCCCGGTTCGTCCTGCGGAAGATCGACAACGTGCTGGCCCCTGATCCCTACACCGTGGTGGTGCAGTGGAACGAGCGCTACCCGTTCGCCAACGTCAATCCCATCGGCGCCAGCCTGATCTACCCGCGGCACGTCATGGAGCGCGACTACCTGCGCGACCCCGCCAGCCTGCGGAACAACCGGATGGCGCGGGCGCCCATCGGCAACGGGCCGTACAGGTTCGTCGAATGGGTGCCGGGCAGCCACATCACCCTCGAGGCCTACGACAGGTACCCGGAGGGCCCCCCCAAGATCCGGCGCCAGGTCTGGCGGTTCATCCTCGACTCCACCGTGCTCCAGGCCAACGTCATCGCCAACCAGGTGGACGTCACCGAGACCAACAACTTCTCCCTGGAGCAGATGCTGGAGATCGAGCGCCGCAACCCCCAGCAGAAGACCTACTACACGCCGGCCCTCATCTGGGAGCACATCGACCTCAACCTCGACAACGAGTGGCTGAAGGACAAGCGCGTGCGCCAGGCCCTGGCCCACGCCATCAACCGGGAGGAGCTGAGCCAGAAGCTCTTCTACGGGAAACAGCCGGTGGCGCACACGTGGCTGCCCGAACGGCACGAGGGCTACAACGCGGCCGTCAAGAAGTACGCCTACGACGCTGCCCGGGCGCGCCAGCTGCTGGCCGAGGCGGGGTTCACGCCGGGGCCCGACGGGATCCTCCGCGACAGCCGCGGGCAGCGCGTCGAGATGACCATCATGACCACCGCGGGCAACGCCGTGCGGGAGCAGATCCAGCAGATCCTCAAGGAGCAGCTCCGGGCGGTGGGCATCGACCTGCGCATCGACAACCGTCCGGCCAGCGTGCTGTTCGGCCAGGTGACGGCGCGCCGGCAGTTCCCGCACATGGTGATGTACGCCTGGCTCCAGCAGCCCATCACCACCGGCTACACGCTCTGGCACTCCAGCCAGATCCCCAGCGCCCAGAACAACTGGGAGGGGCAGAACTACCCGGGGTGGCGCAACGCCGAGAACGACCGGCTGCTCGAGCAGATCAACACCGAGATCGACGCGACCAAGCGGGTGCAGCTGTTGAAGCGCCAGCAGGAACTCTGGGCCGAGGACCTGCCGTCGATCCCGGTGTACTTCCGGCTGGCCCTGAACACGGCCCACGCGCGGTTGGGGCCCATCAAGCCCACCGGGCTGTCGGGGACGTACATCAACTGGAACTCGAAGGACTGGGTGTGGTCGCAGTAGCCTAGGGGGCGGGGCGGGCGCGCCCGCCCCGCCCCCGGGCGATCGCCCCATGCAGCGCTTCGTGCTCCGCCGCCTGGCGCACGGCCTGATCATCCTGGTCGGGCTGTCGATCCTCGTGTTCACCCTGCTGGTGGCCACGCCGGGCGACCCGGTGGAGTTGATCGCCGCCAGCAACCCCGAGATCCGCCCGGAGGACGTCAAGGCCCTGCGGCAGTACTACGGGCTCGACGACCCGGTCTACGTCCGCTACGTCAAGTGGCTGCGCTCGACCCTGCGGGGCGACCTGGGCTACTCGCGCACCTACGGGACGCCGGTGGTCGCGATCCTGGGCGAGCGCCTGCGCAACACTCTCTGGCTGGTGGGGGCGGCGCTGGTGGTGGCCTTCGTCGTCGGGATCCTGGCCGGCATCTACTCGGCGCTCCACCAGTACTCGGTGGCCGACTACGTGGTGACCGTGCTGGCGTTCGCCGGCCACTCGGTGCCGGTCTTCTGGCAGGGGATCGTGTTCATCCTGATCTTCGCGGTCTGGTGGCCGATCCTGCCGGCCGGGGGCATGCTCACCCCGGGCGTGCCGCCGGGCTGGCCGGCGTTCGTGGACCGGCTGTGGCACCTGGTCCTGCCGGTGGTGGTGCTGGCCACGTTCAACACGGCCGTCTGGGCCCGGTACATGCGCAGCAGTATGCTCGAGGTCGTGCGGCAGGACTACATCCGCACGGCCCGGGCCAAGGGCAGCCCCGAGCAGCTCGTCATCCGGCGCCACGCCCTGCGCAACGCCCTGATCCCCATCATCACCCTGGTGGCGCTCTCGATCCCCGGTACCCTCAACGGCGCCGTGCTGACCGAGACCGTCTTCTCGTGGCCCGGTATGGGCCTGCTGCTGTTCCAGGCCGTGCTCGGGCACGACTACAACGTCGCGATGGCCGTGCTGCTGTTCGCGGCGCTGATGACGGTGGTGTTCAACCTGCTGGCCGACGTGGCGTACGCGATGGCAGATCCCCGGATCCGCTACGACTGAGCGGCCCAGGAGGCGTGCGATGGCCCGGACGGTGACCCCGCAGGAACTCGCCCTGGAGCTCGAGCGCCGGCGCAAGGAGGCCGCCGGGGTGGCGGTGGGCCAGTCCTACTGGCAGGTCGTCTGGCGACGGTTCCTGCGCCACCGGCTGGCGTTGATCGGCGGCACCGTGGCCCTGGCCCTGACGCTCATGGCCGTCCTGGCCCCCTGGCTCGCGCCGCATCCCTTCGACCGCATCAACCTCGCCGAGCGCTGGATGCCGCCGCGTCCGAGCAACCCGTTCGGCACCGACGAGCTCGGCCGCGACGTGCTCACGCGCATCATGTTCGCCGGGCGCGTCTCGCTGGTGGTGGGCTACGTGACGGCGGTGGCCATCTCGGTCGTGGGGGCCGTGGTGGGCGCGCTGGCCGGGTTCTACGGCGGCTGGCTCGACAGCGTCCTGATGCGGCTGGTCGACGTGCTCATCGCGGTGCCGCTGCTGCCGCTCTACCTGATCCTGGCGGCGCTGCTGCCCGGTGGGGGCGTGGGCCGCATCGTGCTGATCTTCACCGCCTTCGGGTGGACCACCGTGGCGCGGCTGGTACGGGGCCAGATCCTGTCCCTGAAGGGGCAGGACTTCATCGAGGCCGGGCGGGCCATGGGCGCCTCGGCGGCCCGCATCATCCTCCGGCACCTGATCCCCAACGCCCTGGCGCCGGTCATCGTCGCGGCCACCCTCACCGTGGGGAACGCCATCCTCGCCGAGTCGGGGCTGTCGTACCTGGGGCTGGGGATCCAGCCGCCGACCCCCTCGTGGGGGAACATGCTCCAGCGGTCCCAGGAGTACTTGCTGAAGGCCTCGTGGCTGGCGGTCTTCCCGGGGGTGTTCATCTTCATCACCGTGCTCTCGTTCAACTTCCTGGGCGACGGGCTGCGCGACGCGCTGGACCCGCGCCTCAAGACGTGACCGGTCGACCGGCGCGCGCCGGGGCGCTGCGGCCTCCGGCGGCCGGCGGTGGCGGCCACGAACGGACAGACGACACGCTGCATGGGAGGGACACCGATGCGCACGATGGGACGAGGCGGCCTGCTGGCCCTGATGGGCGCGGTGCTGGCGCTGGGCCTGTGGCCGGGAACCGGCGCAGCCCAGGGGCGCCGCGACACCGTGGTGATCGGCATGGCCCAGGAGCCCGACCTCCTGGGACCCTTTTCGACCATGGCCGCGGCGGGAGTGATCCACAACGCGCTCTTCGCGTACTTCGCGCCGTTCAACGAGAAGTGGGTGCGGGTCCCGGTCCTGGTGGAGAAACTGCCCACCCTCAAGGACGGCGACTGGGTCCTGCTGCCCAACAAGAAGATGCGGGTGACCTGGAAGCTCCGCAAAGGGTTCACCTGGCACGACGGCAAACCGGTGACGGCGCTGGACGCCCGCTTCAGCTACGGCATGCTCCGGAACCCGCAGACGCCGACCCTGCGGCGGGACATCTTGCGCAAGATCGACAACGTCCTGGTGCCCGATCTTAACAACCCGTACACGCTGGTGGTGCAGTGGAACGAGCTGTGGCCCTTCGCCAACGGCACGCCGTACGGGGAGGAGTACATGCTGCCCCGTCACCGGCTGGAGGGCCCCTACCTGCGCGACCCCTCCAGGCTCAAGGCCGACCCGTTCTTCCGGGCCCCCGTGGGCAACGGGCCCTACAAGTTGAAGGAGTGGGTGGCGGGCAGCCACATCACCCTGGAGGCCTACGACGGATGGGCAGGGGAGCGGCCGAAGATCAAGACCCTGACCTTCCGGTTCATCCTGGACTCCGTGGTGCTCACCGCGAACCAGATCGCGGGCACGGTGGACGCCACCGAGATCAACAACTTCGGCATCGAGCAGATGGTGGACATCGAGCGGCGCAACCCCAACGTCGCCACCCACTACACCGAAGCCCTGGTGTGGGAACGGATCGAGTTCAACCTGGACAACGAGTGGCTGAAGGACAAGCGCGTGCGGCAGGCCATCGCCCACGCCATCGACCGGGAGGCGATCGTGCGGGCGCTGTTCCACGGCCGGCAGCCCGTGGCCCACAGCTGGTTGCCGCCGCGCCACCCGGGCGCGCACCCCGCCATCAAGAAGTACGCCTACGACCCGGCACGGGCCCGTGCGCTGCTCACCGAGGCCGGGTTCACCATGGGGCCGGACGGGGTCCTGCGCGACCGGGCGGGCCGGCGGTTCGAGATGACCTTCATGACCACGGCCGGGAACGCGCCCCGCGAGCAGGGGCAGCAGATCATCAAGGAGCAGCTCAAGCAGGTGGGCATCGAGATCCGCATCGACAACGTCCCGGCGTCGGTCTTCTTCGGCCGTGTCGTGGTCCGGCGGCAGTGGCCCCACCTGGCCGAGTGGGCCACCCTGTTCACGCCCGAGACGCTGTGCTTCCCCTACTTCCACAGCAGCATGATCCCCAGCCCGGCCAACAACTGGGAGGGGTTCAACCGCGCCGGGTTCCGGCATCCCGAGGTGGACCGGCTCTGCGAGCAGATCAACCAGGAGCTGGACGAGGCCAAGCGCAACGAGCTGCTGCGGCGCCAGCAGGAGATCTACGCCGAGGAGCTCCCGTCGCTGCCGTTCTACTTCCGGCTGCAGCTCACCACGGCCATCAAGGCCATCAAGAACGTCAAGCCGGTGGGGCTGGGCGGCTTCTACATCACCTGGAATGCGCACGAGTGGAACTACTGATGACGGTCGCCCGGGCGGGGCGGCGGACCCCCGCTTGGGGGCACCATCCCGTCCGGGGGCGCCGTTCCTTCCGGTGCCACCGCGGGGCGCGATGCGGCCCCGGCAGGCTGACGACAGGAGCTGGCGACACCTGCGGGCTGTGGGCCTGCTGGCCCGCGGGGCGGACCGGTGCGCCGCCGGGCCGGCGGCGGGCGTCGTGCC
>CAZGNA010000033.1:0-20399 GCA_964526945.1 uncultured bacterium | reverse complement strand
CGAACCGGTCGCGCAGCCAGGCGCGCAGCAGGCCGGCGATGCGGTTCGCCTCTGCGCCGGTCGCGGGCCGGCCGGTGCCGATGGCCCAGACGGGCTCGTAGGCCACGACGAGCCGCGCGGCGTCCGCCGCGCCGGCATCGGCGACCCCGGCGCGAAGCTGCGCGGCCAGGATGTCCTCGGTGCGCCCCGCCTCCCGTTCCTCCAGCGTCTCGCCCACGCACAGGATGGGCACCAGCCCGTGCGCCAGGGCGGCGGCCACCTTGCGCGCCACCATCGCGTCCGTCTCGCCCAGACCATGGCGGCGTTCGGAGTGCCCGATGATCACGTGGGTGCACCCCACGTCGCGCAGCATCGGTGCGGCGATCTCCCCGGTGAACGGCCCCTGCGGTGCCCAGTGCACGTTCTGGGCGCCCAGGCCGATCGTCGAGCCGGCCAGGGCCCGGCCGACGTCGGCCAGCGCCGTGAACGGCGGGCAGACCACGACCTCGATCCCGGCCAGGCCGTCCAGCGCCTGCCGCAGCGCGCCGACCAGGTCCAGGGCCTCGCGGATGCCCAGGTGCATCTTCCAGTTGCCGGCCACCAGCGGAGTGCGCATGATCGCCTCCTGAATAGGTCTGAGCGGCGCGTTGCGTCCGGAGCCTGCGGCGTTCAGGGTCTCCGACTCTCAACCCGGCCCCATAGGCCCGGTCAGGCCGACCGGGCACCCGGCGCCTGGGCATCCTGCAGGACCGCGACACCGGGCAGCTCGCGCCCCTCCAGGAACTCCAGCGACGCCCCACCGCCGGTGGAGACGTGCGTCATGCGGTCGGCCAGCCCGAACGCGTCGACGGCCGCCGCGGTGTCGCCGCCGCCCACGATGGTCACGGCGGACGCACGGGCCATCGCCTCGGCCACCGCGCGGGTGCCGGCCGCGAACGCCGGGATCTCGAAGACCCCCATCGGGCCGTTCCACAGCACGGTGCCGGCCTGGGCGATGACGCCCGCGAAGTGCGCCGCGGTCTCGGGCCCGATGTCCACGCCGGCCCACCCCGGTGGGATGGCCGATGCGGGCACGACCCGCGTGGGGGCGTCGGCCCGCACGGCCTCGGCCACCACCACGTCCACCGGCAGGTGGACCGCCACCCCGCGTCGGGCGGCCTCGGCGAGCAGGTCGGTCGCCAGCGCGAGCCGGTCGGGCTCGCACAGCGACGCCCCGATCTCGTGCCCCCGCGCCCGCAGGAACGTGTACGCCATGCCGCCGCCGAGCAGCAGGCTGTCGGCGCGGGTCAGCAGGTGGCGGATCACGGCGATCTTGTCCGACACCTTCTTGCCGCCCAGGATGGCCACGAACGGCCGGACCGGGTCCTCCAGCGCCCGGCCCAGGTGCCGCAACTCCTTCTCCATCAGGAAGCCGGCGACGGCCGGCAGCAGCGTGGCGACACCCACCGTCGAGGCGTGCGCGCGATGGGCCGTCCCAAAGGCGTCGTTGACGTACAGGTCGGCCAGCGCCGCCAGCTGCGCGGCGAACGCCGGATCGTTGGCTTCCTCGCCCGGATGGAAGCGCAGGTTCTCCAGCAGCACCACCTGCCCGGGCTGCAGGGCCGCCACCGCCGCGGCCACCTCGGGGCCGACGCAGTCGGGCAGCACCGGTACCGGCTGCCCCAGCAGCGCGCTCAGGCGCTCGCCCACCGGTGCCAGGCGAAAGCGCGGGTCGGGGGTCCCGCCCGGCCGCCCCAGGTGCGAGGCGAGGATCACGCGCGCCCCCCGCTCGACCAGGTAGCGGATCGTGGGGAGGGCCTCGCGGATGCGCCGGTCGTCGGTGACGACCCCGCCCTCCATGGGCACGTTGAAGTCGACGCGCACCAGGACCCGCCGGCCCGCGACGTCCACGTCGCGGACGGTCTTCTTCGCGGCCATGGGGCTACAGCCCGCGCTCGTACATGTACGCCACGAGGTCGGCCACGCGGCACGCGTAGCCCCACTCGTTGTCGTACCAGGTCATGACCTTCACGAAGGTCTCGCCCAGCACCGTCGTCAGCGGCCCGTCCACGATGCCCGAGCGCGGGTCGCCTTTGAAGTCCATGGAGACGAGCTCCTCCTCGGTGTACCCCAGGACCTTCCGCATCTCGCCCTCGGCGTACCGCTTGAACGCGGCGTTGACCTCCTGGGCGGAGGCGGGCCGCTCGAGCTCGCACACCAGGTCGACGATGGACACGGTCGGCGTGGGGACCCGCAGGGCGATGCCGTGCATGCGGCCCTTCAGCTCGGGGAGCACCAGGAAGATGGCCTTGGCGGCTCCGGTGGTGGCCGGGATGATGTTCAGCGCCGCCGCCCGGGCTTCGCGCAGGTTCTCGCCGACCACGTCCAGGATACGCTGCGTGTTGGTGTAGGAGTGGACGGTGGTCATGAAGCCGCGCTTGATGCCGAACTCCCGGCTGAGCACCTTGGCGGTCACGGCCAGGGCGTTGGTGGTGCACGACCCGTTGCTCACGATGGTGTGCCGGGCCGGATCGTAGAGCTCGTGGTTGACGCCCATGTTCACCGTGAGGTCCTCGCCCTTCCCCGGCGCGCTGATGACGACCTTCCGGACGCCGTGGGCGAGGTGGCCGCGGGCCTGCTCGGCCGCGGTGAACCGCCCCGTGGACTCCACCACGATCTCCGCACCCACCTCGTCCCAGGGGATCTGAGCCGGCTCGCGCTGGGAGAACACGCGGATCGCCTGGCCGTCGATCACGAGCGTCCCGTCCCGGACGGCCACGGTGCCCGGGTAGGTGCCGTAGTTCGAGTCGTACTTGAACAGGTGGGCGTTGGTCTGCAGGTCGGCGATGTCGTTGATGGCGACGACCTGGATGTCGTCGGGGTACCGCTCGCGCATGGCCCGCAGGGACTGACGGCCGATGCGCCCAAAGCCGTTGATTCCCACCCGCACTGGCATGCCTCCACCTCCTCAGCACACGTCCCCTCGCACTTCAGGCTAGCGCACGCCCACAGGGGCTGTCATCGGGCCAGGGCCCGATCCGTCGCCGGGCGGCGCACGGCTCCCCCACGGGTGCGGCGTGCTGTCCGGCCGCCCCGCCTGGCGCCCGCGACGCGCGCCGGGCGTGCGCACCCCGGACCGTCGTCGGGCCGCGCCTGATTCCTAGCCGCGGCGCGCCTCGGACCGGTCGACCTTCAGGTAGGCGGCCAGCACGTCGCGCCGGATGAACCCGATGTTGTCGAAGATGCGGATGCTGAAGGCGATGACGGCGCCCAGGTAGATGTCCAGGCCCAGCAGGTCGCCGATGGCGGTGAGCAGGGCGGCGAAGCCGGCGTTCACGATGAAGCCCGACAGGAAGATGAGCAGGTCGAACCGGTCCTCCAGTTGCGCTCGGAGGCCACCGAGCACCGTATCGATCGCCGCCAAGATGGCGATGGCCGTGTACTTCACGTACCCCAGGGGGATCTCCACCGAGACCAGGAACCCCAGCACGATGCCCACGATCAGGCCGAGCAGTGGCAGCCACATCGGCGGATCCCTCCTACTGCGGTGTGCGCACGTGCTCGAACCGGTAGATGCCGCGGTACCCCGGCACGTGGAGCCGGGCCTGCCGCGCCACGCGCACGGGGAAGCCGAAGGCCACCAGCATCTCCACCGCCCCGGCCGGCCGCCGCAGGGCGGCCAGCAGCGCATCGGGATCGCCGATGGCTGCGATCACGTACGGCGGGGCCAGCCGCTTGGCGTTGCAGAGGATGGTGGTGCCGACACAGTTGATCCCGGTGCTGGAGACGACCCGCTCGCCGTTGACGGCCACGGCCTCCGCCCCGGCCGCCCACAGGTCGGCCACCACGGCGTAGAGGTCCGAGTAGTGCAGGATCGTCTTGTTGGGGTCCTCGCCGGGGCGTGGTGGCCGCGGGTTGTCGGCGAGCTCGACCACCACGCCCGGCCCCTCCACGGGCGTCACCCCGGCCCGGGCCCGCAGCTCCTGCAGCGTCCGGCTCAGGCGCGCCGCCGCGGTGCGCCCCTCGGCGGCGGCCTTCTCGTAGTCCTGCAGGCGCGCCCGCAGCTCGGCGACCTCGGCTTCCAGACTCGCCCGGCGCCGTTCGTGGTCGCGCAGGGTCAGGGCCAGCTGCTCCAACCCGGTCGGGGGGATCTGCAGCGTGCGGCGCACCTGCCAGACCGTGCGCACCTGGACGACCACGACGAAGCCCACCAGCGCCAGCAGCCCTGCCAGGGACGCCTGCCACCGCACTGCGGCTCGCGCCACGAGGGGAAGGACTGTGCGACCTGCGCGACGATGCGCCACCGATGCGCTCCGCGGCGACGGGCCCCCGCCCGGCGCGCCGGCCCGGGCCGGGTCAGCGCCCGGCCTCCTTGGCCTCCAGCTTCTTCTTGATGCGCTTCAGGCGGAAGACGTCCTCCCGGGCCCGCTGCTCCAGCACGGAGGCGATGTACCGGGTCTCCATGCGCAGCCGCGGGATCACCACCTGCTCCAGGGCGTTGACCCGGCGGGTCGTCTTCTTGATCTCCTCGCCGATCTTGCGCAGCTTGATCTCGGTGGCGGCCACCGCCAGGATCGCGCTCACCACGTCCTCGAACTGGCTCGTGCTGGCCATGGTGCGGGCGCTGGTGGCCACGGGGTTCTGGCCCCGCTCGAGCACGGAGCGCCGCACGTCGGTGATGGCCACCTCGGGGATCTTGGTCCCCCACACGTTGCGGATGGCGATGTCCAGCAGCACGTCCCGCCGGGCCGGGATGGCGGCGGCCTCGAGCGCCTCGCGGCCCTCGAAGGCCTTGGCCAGAGTCAGCATCACGTACGCCTCGCGGCAGGCGGCGGTGAGGCGCTCGCGGGCCTGGAGCGACTCGCGCACGACCTTGAAGAAGTCGGCCACCAGCGCATCGCGCTTGCGCTTGAGCAGGTCGACGCCCTGCTGCGCCACGCGCAGCTGGTTGCGCCGCTGCAACAGGTTCATGCGGGTGGGGCTGATGACCTCGGCCATTGCGCGCTCCCGTCTCTGTCAGCGCCCCGGGCGCCCCGTCGGCGCGGCGCCGGCGTCGGGCGTCACAGCCGGATCTTCTCCTCCCAGAGCTGCTCCATCTGCTCGCCGAAGTAGTACTTGTCCACGTGGTCCTGCTTGATGCGCTTGAGTTCGCCCTTGGGGAACATCGACAGGAGCTTCCAGCCGATGGTGAGGGTCTCCTCGATGGACCGATCGGTCTGCCCCTGGCCCAGGAACTCGCGCTCGAACGCCCCGGCGAACTTCAGGTAGAGGCGGTCGCGGTCGGTCAGCGCTTCCTCACCGATGATGGCCACCAGGCGGCGCAGGTCCACGCCGTTAGCGTACGAGGCGAACAGCTGGTCCTTGACGTTGGCGTGGTCGGCGCGGGTGCGCCCGGGCCCGATGCCGTCGTTCATCAGGCGCGACAGGCTCGGCAGGGGGTTGATGGGCGGGTAGATCCCGTTGCGGTGCAGCGCCCGGCTCAACACGATCTGCCCTTCGGTGATGTAGCCCGTGAGGTCGGGGATCGGGTGGGTGATGTCGTCGTCGGGCATGGTCAGGATCGGCAGCTGGGTGATGGAGCCCTTGCGGCCGTGGATGCGGCCCGCGCGCTCGTAGATGGTGGCCAGGTCGGTGTACATGTAGCCGGGGTAGCCGCGCCGGCCCGGGATCTCCTCGCGCGCTGCGCCGATCTCGCGTAGCGCCTCGCAGTAGTTGGTCATGTCCGTCAGGATGACCAGCACCTGCATGTCCAGCTCGAACGCCAGGTACTCGGCGGTGGTCAGCGCCACCCGGGGGGTCATCAGCCGCTCGATGGCCGGGTCGTCGGCCAGGTTGAGGAAGACCACGCTGCGCGCCAGCGCCCCGGTGGACTCGAACTGCTCGATGAAGTACGCCGCCTCGCGCTGGGTGATGCCCATGGCGCCGAAGACCACCGAGAACGCCTCGCCCTCGCCGCGCACCTTGGCCTGGCGGGCAATCTGGGCCGCCAGCTCGTTGTGGGGCAGCCCCGCGCCCGAGAAGATCGGCAGCTTCTGGCCGCGCACCAGCGTGTTGAGGCCATCGATGGCCGAGATGCCGGTCTGGATGAACTCCTGCGGCCGCTGCCGCGCCACCGGGTTGATGGGCGCGCCCACCACCGGCAGGCGCTTCTCGGGGATGATGGGCGGCAACCCGTCGATGGGGTCGCCCAGCCCGTTGAACCGTCGACCGATCATCTCGCGGGAGACGCCGATGCGGGCGACGTCCTCGCGCAGGCTGACCGAGGTGTGGGCCAGGTCCAGCCCGGCGGTCTCCTCGAAGACCTGGATCACCGCCACCCGCTCGGACGCCTCGATGACCTGGCCGCCCCGGATGCCGCCGTCGGGCAGGTGGATGTTGACGATGGCGCCGTACGGCAGGTCCCGGGCGCCCTCGACGAACAACAGCGGCCCGGAGATGTACGAGATCGACTGGTACTGCTTGGTCGCCAGCTCCATGGCCTGCTACCCTCCCGCCGCGGCCTTGGCCCCGAACGCCTCGGGGAGCCGCGCGAACCACGCCGCGATGTAGGCGCCGAACTGGTCGTTGGGCACTTCCTTCATGCGGGCGATCTCCTCGATCTGCTTGAGGTTCAGGATCTCATCCATGGTCATCCCGCGCCGCAGCGCCGCGCTGGCCTCGTCGTAGAAGGTGATGATCGCCCGCAGCATCCCATAGGCCTTCTCCAGGGAGCAGTAGGCGTCCACCTCCGAGAACGACGACTGCTGGAGGAAGTCCTCCCGCAGCATCTTGCCGGCCTCGATCACCAGGCGCTGGTCGTCCTGCAGGGCGTCGGGCCCCACGAGCTGCACGATCTCCTGCAGCTCGGCCTCGCGCTGCAGCAGGGCCGAGGCGCGGTCGCGCAGGGGCTCGAAGTCCTCGGGCATGTGCTCCCGGTACCAGTCGCGGAACAGCGGCGTGTAGAGGCTGTAGGAGCGCAGCCAGTGGATGGCCGGGAAGTGGCGCCGGTGGGCCAGGCTGGCGTCCAGCGACCAGAAGGTGCCGACGATGCGCAAAGTGGCCTGGGTGACCGGTTCGGACAGGTCGCCGCCGGGTGGCGAGACCGCCCCGACCACGGTGACCGACCCCTGGCGCTCCGGCTGCCCCAGGCAGACGGCGCGCCCGGCGCGCTCGTAGAACGCCGCCAGCCGGCTGGAGAGGTAGGGCGGGTAGCCCTCCTCCGCGGGCATCTCCTCCAGCCGGGACGAGATCTCGCGCATCGCCTCGGCCCACCGGCTGGTGGAGTCGGCCATCAGCGCCACCTTGTAACCCTGGTCGCGCCAGTACTCGGCCATGGTGATGCCGGTGTAGACCGACGCTTCCCGGGCCGCCACGGGCATGTTGGACGTGTTGGCGATGATGATCGTCCGCTCCATGAGCGGCCGGCCGGTGCGGGGGTCCTCCAGCTCGGGGAACTCGTCGAGCACGTGGGTCATCTCGTTGCCGCGCTCGCCGCACCCCACGTAGATGATCACGTCGGCGTTGGACCACTTGGCCAGCGTCTGCTGCATGACGGTCTTCCCCGAGCCGAACGGCCCGGGAATGGCCGCCGCCCCGCCCATCGCCACCGGGAAGAGGACGTCGATGATGCGCTGGCCCGAGATGAACGGCTCCCGCGGGTCCAGCTTGCGCGCCACGGGCCGGGGCACGCGCACCGGCCAGCGGTGCGCGAGCCGCAGCTCGGTGCCGTCGTCCAGACGGCCGATGACGTCGTCGACGGTGAACTCCCCGGAGCGCAGCTCCGCGAGCCGCCCGCCCCGCAGGCCCGGCGGCACCATGATCCGGTGCTGGAAGCCGAACTCCTGGACCCAGCCCAGCACGTCGCCGGGGCCGACCTGTTGCCCGGGGGCCGCCGTGGCGACGAACGCCCACCGCTTCGTGCGGTCGAGGGCCTCGGTCACCGCGCCCCGGGCGATGAAGTCGCCCTTCTGGCGCCGCACGCTCTCCAGCGGCCGCTGAATGCCGTCGAAGATCGAGGTCAACAGCCCCGGTCCCAGCTCCAGCGACAGCGGCGCGCCCGTGGTGTGCACGGGCTCCCCCACCTGCAACCCCGAGGTGTCCTCGTAGACCTGGATGAAGGCCGTGGCCCCGTCCAGCCGGATGATCTCGCCCAGCAGGCCCTCACGGCCCACGCGGACCAGGTCGTACATCCGCGCGCCGGGGATCCCCCGGGCGATGACCGCTGGCCCGGCGATCTTGATGATCTCGCCCTGCGTCGCCATCGCCTGCCTCCTACCGCAGCTTCACGTAGAACCCGATGTGCTCCTTGACCAGCCGCGCCACGTACTGCTCGGCGCTCTCGGCCGCCGCCTCCGGCGCCGGGAACGGCACGAGGATCGGCAGGTCGCGGCCGCGCAGCAGCCGCGCGCGCGCCTCGGCGGTCCCCTCCAGCAACGCCTCGTTGACGGCCACCAGGCCGTAGTCCAGCGCCACGAGCTGCCGGAGTTGCTCCAGGGCCTCCTGGGGCGTGGTGGCCTCGCGCACCTCCACGCCCGCCAGGCGGAAGCCCGTGGCGGTCTCGGGGTCGGTGATCACGGCGAACCTATACAAGGAGCATCTCCCGGCGCACCTGCTCGCGCGGCAGCCCGTACACCTTGCCGCGCGCGATCAGCCGCAGGTTCGCGACCTCCGCGGTCTTCATGGCCAGGAAGCCCACGACGATGTCGATGCCCAACGGATCGCCCAGGTAGTAGCGGACCAGGGTCCTGACCACATGATAGTCGAGCTCCCGTTCGAACGCCACGAGATCGCCGGGCAGCTCCTTCACCGGAAAGCCGTGGACGCGCAGCCGCTCCCACGCCGCCGCCTGGGCCTGGGCATCCGACAGCCCCAGGAACAGCTTGTCGGTGACGATGGCGCCGCCGGGGATGTAGAACTGCAGCCGCCGGGCCTCGGGCAGCGTCCCGGCCAGGGCCAGCTTGAGCGCGGTCTTGACGTTGGCGACGTCGATCTCGGTGCGGAAGACCTCGCGCAGCACCTCGGCGTCGTGCCCCCGACCGCTCGCCCGCGCCAGCCCCCAGCCGGCGTAGGCCCGCTCCAGCCCCAACTCCAGCGCCAGCAGGTCCTGGGTGCGGGCGTACGCGGCGACGCCCTCGGCCAGCGGCCCCGCCAGCGGGTGGTTCACCGCCTCCAGCGTGCCCGCCAGCGCTGCCATGTCGGGGTAGCCCGCCAGCTCCTTCAGGAGGGTCTCGCTGAGGTTGCCGGCCGGCACCAGGGCAGCGACGATCTCGTCGGCGGGACGGCCGGCGTGCTTGCCGCGCACGATGACCCGCAGGTTGTGCAGGTCCCAGCGCAGCAGCAGCGTCTCCAGCAGCGCGCGGGCCCGGCCGTCGGCGAAGCTCAGGATCGCCCGCGTGGTACGCTGGAGGTTGCGCGCCAGCGCCTCGTCCACCGCCCGCACACCCTGCGCGCGGACCAGCGCTTCCTGGAGGTCGTCGCCGTAGGGCGTGGCGGCCAGCGCCTGGAGGAACGCCTCGAACGTCGGCGCGCCCAGCAGCTCCTCCAGCCGCCCCGGCGACAGCAGCCGGCTGCGCATGGCGCGGACCCGGGCGTTGATGTAGGGGAAGTCCGGCATGCGGCCGACGGCTACCCCCAGAGCACGCGCGCCACCTCGCCGGCCAGCATCGGACGCGCGCGCTCCAGGCGCGAGGCCAGCGTGTTGGTGACGACGAACCGCCCATCGCCCGAGGTCACGCGCGCGCCGCCGCGCACCGCCGGGTCGGTGTGCACCTGCACCTGCCAGCCCTGGCGGCGCACCACCTCGCGTGCCAGCGGCGCGTCGTCGGGGTGCACCGTGACCACGGCCGCATCGCCGAGGCTGCGCACCGCCTCCGCCAGGAACGCCTCCAGCGCCGCCGGGTACGCCTGGGGGTCGCGCGCCAGCCGCGCCAGTTCGGCCTCGGCCTCGGCGAAGACCTTGCCGATCTCCTCCTCTTTAGCCTGGAGCACCAGGGACGTCGCGCGCAGCTGCGCGGTGCTCTGCGCCCGGGTCACCGCGGCACGGTAGGCGGCCTCCAGCCGCTCGTGGTGGCGCGCCACCAGCTCGGCCGCCTGCTGCCGGGCTTCCGCGACGATCGCCTCGGCCTGGGCCCGGGCGTCGGCCAGGAGCTTCTCGCGCTCGGCCGCAGCCTCGCGCTCGAGGAGGGCGATCAGCTCCGACGTCATGGTCTGCGCCCGCCGGCCTACAGCCGGCCGACGATGAAGAAGGCCACCAGGAAGCCGAAGATGATCAGCGTCTCGGGCAGCACCAGGAAGATCAGCATCTGCCCGCCGATCTCGGGCCGCTCGGCCATGGCACCCGCGGCCGCCGACCCGATGCGCGACTGTGCCCAGGCGGTGCCGATGGCGCCGCCGAAGACCGCCAGCGCTGCGGCCAGGGCCATCAGCCCGTGGGCCAAAGTGATCTGCCGGGCGCCCTCGGCCGGCGTCTCCGCGGCCAGCCCGGGGCCGGCCGCGATCAGCACCGCCACCGCCAGCGTCAGCATGCGTAGAACCGTCTTCACGCTAGTCACCTCCCGTTTTGTGGAGCGGCTGGTACGAGTTGCCGGTTTCGTCGTGGTACTTCACCTTGGTGAGGAACTCGACCCAGTTGAGACGCGCCGGCTGGATGATGTGCCCGGCGATCGTGAACAGGAAGAACACCAGCTGGAAGGCGATGCCGGCCAGCACCCCGACCCACACCGGCCCCAGCTGGCCGCCCAGCTCGTTGGCGACGTTGGCCAGCACGGCCGCGGCCAGCCCGACGCCGAACAACCGGGCGTAGGACAGGACGTTGCCCATGCCCGAGATCGCCTCCAGCAACCACATCAGGGCGAACCGGCTGACCACGACGCCCAGGGCCACGAACACCACGAACGCCCCCAGCAGCAGCATCCCGGGGCGCTGGACCGCCGCCGGGAGCTGCCCGCCCATGGCGCCCAGCACGGCCACCAGCCCCAGCACCCCCGAGAGCATCGCCAGCGACTCGAGCACGCCGAAGGTGTGCCGGTGCCGGAGGGCCACCACCAGGTGCAGCACGTAGCCCAGCACGATCTGCACCAGGCCCAGCGCCACGGTGAACTTGAAGAAGGCGATGGTCAGCTCGACGCGGTTGAAGAGCGGGTGCAGGCCGAGGTGGTGCTCGAGCAGGTTGCCGAACACCTCGAGGTACAGCGCGCCGAAGAGCATCGACCAGGTGGCCATGACGCGGATGATCCACGAGGCGTCGGCCAGTGCCGCCGGGCCCAGCTTCATGCCGAGCTGGATCGGCCCGACCCCCACCTCCCACGTCTCGCCGCGCCGGGCCTTGGTCCGCAGCCACCACCCGAACGCGAAGAGCAGCGCGCCGTAGGCCACGTCGCCGATGACGATGCCGACGAACAGCGGGAAGAAGACCGCCAGGAAGATCGTCGGGTCCAGGGTGCCGTACCGTGGCGGCTTGAACAGCGCCAGCATGCGCTGGAACGGCCGGATCGGCGCGGGGTTGTCCAGCAGCACCGGGACGTGCTCCGCCTCGTGGGGATCGGCGGGCGCGTCGTAGACCACCACGTCGCCGGCGAAGCGCGTGCGCAACACGCCGCGCACCTCGCCCACGCGCGGGGCCGGCACCCAGCCGTGCAGGATGAACGTGTAGCGCGACTGCCCCAGCTGGGGCAGCGTGCGCAGCTGGGCCAGCCGGTCGGTGACCAGGGCCCGCATGGCGGCCAGGCGCGGCCGGTGCCGGCGGGCCGCCTCGACCAGCTGCTGCCCGATGGCCTCGAGCTCCGCCGGCAGCTCGGCCCGGCGGCGCTCCATGTGCCGCACGGCCTCCAGGGGCGGGTACTGGGCGTAGCGCGCCGGGAGCCGCAACTCCGAGATGCCCGCCTGCGTGAGGAAGCTGCGCACCGTGTCGGCGTCGCGGTGCAGGTAGGCCACCACCACGCCGATCTTGCCTTCCTCGACGACCCGGCTCACGACCTCCACCCGCCCGCCGGTGCGCGCGGCCAGCTGCTGGCGCAGCGCCTGCACCACCGACAGGTCCTTGCCGCGCAGGATGAAGCCCACCGACTCGAGGTGCCGGCTGCCCTCCAGCGCGGCCAGCAGCGGCGAGAGCACGCGCACCGCGCCCTCGTAGGTCCGGATCAGCTCGAGTTCCTCTTCGGCCTCGAGCCGGCGCCGCACCAGCGCCTGCACGTCGGCCTCGATCTCGCCCACCGCGGCGTCCAGGGCCGCGTCGTCGGCGTCGGCGAGGGCAGCGGCCTGGGCGGCACCGCCGGCCGATGGCAGGAGCTTCAGCAGCCCGTCGATCCGGGCCAGGAGCCGCTCCAGCGCCTGCACCCGGGCGGCCGTGGCCTCGTCGACCTCCACGGCACCGACGGGCGCTTCCTCCGCCTCGATCCGGTCGACGTGGACGACCCCCAGACGCTGGACCTCGTCCAGCACCGGGCCCAGCAGGCGCTTGGGCCCGACCACCAGGACACGGTGCATCGGGACGATCACGCGGACGCTCCCCGCACCACGCGGTCCACCACCAGCCGGACCGCCTGTGCCCGGTGGGCCGTGGCCTGGCGCCGCAGCGCCTCGACCTCCTGCTGCGCCCGCGTCTCGTGTTCCGCGGTGATGCGCGCCACCTCGGCCGCGACGCGCTCCTCGTGCGCCCGCGAGGCGGCGGCCACCTCGTCGCGCGCCTGCTGGAGGATGCGCTCCGCCTCGGCGCGCGCCCGCGCCACCAGTGCCGCCGCCTCCTGGCGGGCCGCGGCCAGCGCCGCCTCGAGTTCCCGTTCCTTGTGGGCGATCAGCTGCAGGAGGTTCTCGTCCTTGCGGTCGTCGTGTCCATGACCAGCCCGCTGCGCGCTCATTCGGCCTGCCCCTTGGGAATCCGTCGCAAGAAACCCCCAGGTCGCGTCACCCTGGGGGCGCACACACCGTTGGCAGGATAGCAAACGCCCCAGAGGGCGTCAAGCCGCGACAGATGCGGGAAAATGCACCGCGCGCGCGGGATTCCGACGCGTCTGCGGACACCCGATGGCACGCGACGCCGACGCCACGGCGTCCCGCCCGCGCCGCGGCGGGCAACGTCGGCAGCCCACCGCCGTCACCCGCGGCAGCGTCCCCCGGCCGCCCCGTCAGAACCGCGCCAGGAGCCCTGCCATGCGCACCAGCTCGATGAACGGCTGGGGGAAGACGCCCACCAGCAGCGTGCCCACCGCCGCCACGCCAAGCGCCACGCGCAGCGGCGCCGGCTCGTGCAGGGGCGTCGGCTGGACGGGCGGCAGCAGGTACATCACGCGGATGACGTTGACGTAGTAGTACAGCGACACCACGCTGTTGACCACCCCCACCGCGGCCAGCCACAGCAACCCGTTGTTGATGGCGGCGCCGAACAGGTAGAACTTGCCCAGGAAGCCCGCGGTGGGTGGAATGCCCGTCAGCGACAGCATGAACAGCGCCATGAGCGCGGCCAGCGCGGGCGCGCGCTGGGCCAGCCCAGCGTAGTCCGGGATCGCATCGGACCCCAGCCGCTGCCCGACGACGATGGCCACGAAGAACGCCCCCAGGTTGGTGAAGGTGTAGGCCAGCACGTACAGCAGCAGGCCGGGCGTCCCGAAGTCGCCGCGGTAGGCCGCCACGCCGATGAGCAGGAAGCCCGCGTGGGAGATGCTGGAGTAGGCCAGCATCCGCTTGATGTTGCGCTGGGGCAGGGCCAGCAGGTTCCCCAGCGTCATGCTGAGGGCCGAGAGCCCGGCGATCAGGGTGATCCAGTCCACGGCCGTGGGTGCCAGGGCCACCACCAGCAGGCGCACCAGCGCCGCGAAGCCGGCGGCCTTGGACGCCACCGACAGGTACGCCGCGATGGGCGTGGGCGCGCCCTCGTAGACGTCGGGCGTCCACTGGTGGAACGGGACCATGGAGATCTTGAACCCGAACCCGGCCAGGGCCAGCACCAGTGCCGCCACCACCGCCGGCGTCGGCGCCGTCCGCAGCTTGCTGGCGATGGCGTACAGCCCGGTCTCGCCCGTCAGGCCGTAGAGGAGCGAGAAGCCGTAGAGCATCACCGCCGAGGCGCCCGCGCCGAACAGGAAGTACTTGATGCCCGCCTCGGTGCTGCGGACGTCGGCCTTCACGTAGCCCGCCAGCACGTACGACGTGAGGCTGACGAACTCGATGGCCACGGCCAGCAGGATCAGGTCGGCGCTGCCGGCCATGAGCACCAATCCCAGGGCCGTGAACACCAGCAGGGCGTACAGCTCGCCCTCGTGGGCCGTCTGGCCGCGGAAGTAGTCCATGGCCGACAGCACCACCAGCGCCGTGGAGCCCACCACCACCAGCTTGAAGAACGTCGCGAAGCCGTCGACCACGTAGGTGCCGAAGAAGACCGTGCGCGACGGTTCCCCCAGCATGCTGGCGATCGGCCCCAGGCCCAGCACGAGCCCGACGACCGCCGCCCACCCCACGGCGGTCTTGCGCCCCTGGGGCAGCAACAGGTCGGCCACCAGCAACACCAGGCCCAGGGCCGCCAGCCAGTACTCGGGCCGCAGGGCCCACAGCTCTTCGCGCGGCATGGGCATGTCGGCCCCCTACCGCAGCGCCGTGACCAGGACGGCCATGGCGCCGTTGATCACGTCCAGCAGCGGGCGCGGGTAGACGCCGAACAGCAGCATCAGCGCCGCCAGCGGGGCCAGCGCCAGGGCCTCACGGCGATCCAGGTCGGGCAGCGTCGCCCACTTCGGGTTCAGCGGCCCGAGGAAGATGCGCTGGATCGTCCACAGGAACATCGCCGCCGAGAAGATCACCCCGGTCACGGCGACGACCGTCAGCTCCGGGAAGATCCCGAACGCGCCCACGAAGATGAGGAACTCGGCCACGAACCCCATCAGCCCTGGCAGGCCCAGGGACGCCAGCATGGCCATGGTGGTGATCCCGGTGTAGACCGGCAGCACCGCCCCCAACCCGCCGAAGTCGTCGACCCCGCGGGTGTGGGTCCGGTAGTCGTAGATCACCCCCACGATGAGGAACAGCGCGCCGGTGATGATGCCGTGGGCGACCATCTCGAAGACGGCGCCGTTGAGGGCCATGGTGGCGGCCGCTGCCTTCTCGGGCACCCCCACGGCGGCGGCCGCCGCCGCGGTGCCCAGCATCACGTAGCCCATGTGGTTGACGCTGGAATAGGCCACGAGCTTCTTCAGGTCGGGCTGGGCCATGGCCACCAGGGCACCGTAGACGATGCCGATCAGCGCCAGCACCGCCACCAGGGGCGCGTAGGCCTTGAACGCCTCGGGGAGCATGGGCAGGCTGATGCGGACGAAGCCGTAGGTGCCCATCTTCAGCAGGATGCCCGCCAGGATCACGCTGCCCGCCGTGGGCGCCTCGACGTGCGCGTCGGGCAGCCACGTGTGGAAGGGCCACATGGGCACCTTGATGGCGAAGGAGAGGAAGAAGCCCCAGAACGCCAGGGCCGCCAGCAGCGGCGCCTGCGCCAGCGGCTGCTGCTTGATCAGCTCCAGGATGGCGAACGTCCGCGGCTCGCTGTGGAAGTACAGCAGCAGGATCGCCAGCAGCATGGCCAGCGAGCCCACCAGGGTGTACAGGAAGAACTTGATGGCCGCGTACTCCCGGCGGGGCCCGCCCCAGATGCCGATGAGGAAGTACATGGGCACCAGGGTGATCTCCCAGAAGACGTAGAAGAGGAAGAAGTCCAGCGCCACGAAGACGCCGTTCATGCCGGTCTCCAGCAGCAGGAACAGGAACAGGTACTCCTTCACCCGGTGGTCGACCCGCCACGAGTAGACGATCGAGAGCAGCGTGAGCAGCGTGGTCAGGATCAGCAACGGCAGGCTCAGACCGTCGACCCCCAGGTGGTAGTTGATCCCCGCAGCGGGGATCCACGGCACCACCGTCTCCAGCTGCATGCCCGCCCGTCCGACCTCGAAGGGCACCAGGACGTAGACCGAGACCAGGAACGTCAGCAGCGCGGTGACCAGCGCCACCCAGCGCATCGACTCCTCGCCGCCCTTGGGGATCAGCAGGAGCACCAGCCCCCCGAGCAGCGGCAGGAAGACCGTCGTCGTCAGCAGCCAGTCCATCCCGATGCGATCCTCCTCGGTCCGTGGCGGCCCGTCAGCGCACCAACCCCGCCGCCAGCAGGACGATCACGCCCAGGGCGATGGCCAGCAGGTAGTTCTGGGCCCGCCCCGTCTGCACCACCCGCAGCAGCGCGCCCGCCGCGCCCACCACGTAGCCCAGCAGGTTGACCAGCCCGTCGACCACGTGCAGGTCGACGATCCGGTACAGCCGCGCCAGGCCCACGATGCCCAGCCCGGCGAGGTTCACCGCGGTGTCCACCACGTAGACGTCGAAGACGCGCAGGGCGCGGGCGGCCCACAGCGTCGGGCGTACGAACACCCAGCCGTACAGCTCGTCGAAGAAGTACTTCCGGCTCACCAGCAGGTACAGCGGTCCTGCGGCGCGCCGCAACGTCTGGGAGGGCACGATCCGCCAGTAGTAGACCACCGCGGCGGCCAGGATGCCGGCCCCCGCAATGCCCAGCGACACCAGGGCCAGCGGCGGGTCGAACGCCGCGGCCTCCGCGGCCTCGCCGGCCAGGAAGTGCTGGAACGGATGGCCCAGGAACGGCGCACCGAGGAAGCCCACGAGCGCGGCGAAGGCTGCCAGCACCCACAGCGGCCCGGTCATGACCCGCGGGCTCTCGTGGGGGTGGACGCCCTGCGCCCAGCGCGGCGCGCCCGTGAAGATGTAGAAGATCACCCGGAAGACGTAGAAGGCCGTCAGGAACGAGGTGAGGGCGCCCAGGGCGAAGAACGCCGGGCCCCGGTGGAGGGCTTCCAGCAGGATCTCGTCCTTGCTCCAGAACCCCGAGAACGGGAAGACCCCGGCCAGCGCCAGGCCCCCGACGACGAAGGTCCAGTAGGTCGACGGCATGACCCTGGCCAGCCCGCCCATGACCTTGATGTCGTTGGTATGCATGGCGTGCAGCACGCTGCCGGCCGCCAGGAACAGCAGGGCCTTGAAGAAGGCGTGGGTCACCAGGTGGAACATCCCCGCCGCGTACCCGCCCACCCCCAGCCCCAGCATCATCAGGCCCAGCTGGCTGATGGTCGAGTAGGCCAGCACCCGCTTCATGTCGTCCTGCGTGACGCCGATGGTGGCGGCCATGAGGGCGGTGAGGCCACCGATCCAGGCGACCACGTCCAGCGCCTCCCGGCCCGGCGATGCCAGGAACAGCGTGAAGGTCCGCGCCACCAGGTAGACGCCCGCCGCCACCATGGTCGCGGCATGGATCAGCGCCGAGACCGGGGAGGGGCCCTCCATGGCGTCGGGCAGCCACGTGTGGAGGGGCACCTGCGCGGACTTGCCCACCGCGCCGCCGAACAGCAGCACCGCCGCCACCGTCAGCAGCGGCATCCCGCCGACGGTGCGCCCCTGCAGCGCACCCTCGTGGATCCTGGCGAAGAGCTCCTCGAAGCGGAACGTTCCCAGGGTGGCGAAGAGCAGCAGGATCCCCAGGAACATGAAGAAGTCGCCCACGCGGGTAGTGACGAACGCCTTCAGCGACGCCCGGGCGGCCGAGGGGCGCTCGAAGTAGAACCCGATGAGCAGGTACGAGCACAACCCCACCAGCTCCCACCCGGCGTAGAGGAACAGCAGGTTGTTGGCCAGGACCAGCAGGAGCATGGCGAAGCCGAACAACGACACGTAGGCGAAGAACCGCGGGAAGCGCGGGTGGCCGTGCATGTAGCCGATGGAGTAGACGAAGATCAGCGTGCCGACCACCGTGACGACCAGCAGCATGACGGTGCTGAGCGGGTCCACCCGCAGCCCCAGGTCCAGGGGCACGTCGCCCAGGACCATCCACCGGACGTTCAGCTCCAGGGGCGCGGGCGTGCGCACCACCTCCGCCGCCACGCCCAGAGCCAGCAGGCCCGCCAGGGCCATGGCCGCCACGGCCACGGAGGCGCCCTGCCCGGGCAGGCGCCGCCCGAACGCCACGATGAGGCCGAAGGCGGCCAGCGGGAAGAGCGGGATCAGCCAGGCCAGCTCACGCATCGGCTACCACTTGAGCAGGTTGATCTGGTCCACGTGCACCGTCTCCAGGTTGCGGTAGGCCGCCATGACCAGCGCCAGCCCCACGCCCGCCTCGCATGCCGCCAGGGTGATCACCACCAGGGCGAAGACCTGGCCGGAGACCGCCGCCGGGGCCGCGTACTTGTTGAACGCCACGAGGTTGATGTTGGTGGCGTTCAGCATGAGCTCGATGCCCATCAGGATCGCCACGGCGTTCCGCCGGGAGAGCACCGCGTACAGCCCCAGGCAGAACAGCAGGACGCTCACCACCAGGTAGTGCCCCAGCCCGACCTGCACGCCGCGCCTCCTCGCTTACCGCTCCCGTTTGGCGATGATGATGGCACCGATCAGCGAGACCAGCAGCACCAGGCTCGTGACCTCGAAGACGAGCACCGCGTTGGTCAGGAACGTCGTCCCGATATGGCGGGCGGTGTACTGGGGCAGGGTGCCGCCGGGCCGCGGCCACGCGGTGGTGCCCAGCACCCAGATCAGCAGGCCCGCCAGCACCGCGGCGGCCAGCAGCCCCAGGGGCTGCTGCTCGTGGGCCTGGCGCACCCGGACGCCGGTGCCGCCCTCGGTGAGCATGATGACGAACAGGATCAGCACCGTGATGGCGCCGGCGTAGATCAGCACCTGGATCCCGGCGACGAACTCGGCCTGCAGGAGGATGTACAGGCCGGTGACCCCCAGGAACGTGGGCACCAGCGCCAGCGCGGCACGGACGACGTTGCTGGACGTGACCACCACCACCGCCGGCACCAGCGTCACCAGCGCGAGGACGATGAACGCCGCCAGCTCGCCCATGGTCAGAAGCTGATCCGGTAGCCGGTGACCAGGATCCAGAGCAACCCGGCCGGGAGCAGCAGCTTCCACGACAGCGCCAGCAGCTGGTCCAGGCGCAGCCGCGGGTAGGTCCAGCGCATCCACATCAGGAAGAACACCACGGCGTACATCTTGATCAGGAACCAGACCACCGGCGGCAGCAGGGGCCCTTTCCACCCGCCGAGGAACAGCGTGGTGGCCAGGGCCGCCATGGCGAACATCTCGGCGTACTCGCCGAGCTGGAAGAGCGCGAACCGCATGCCGGTGTACTCCGAGAAGTACCCGGCCACCAGCTCGGACTCGGCCTCGGGCAGGTCGAAGGGCACGCGGTTGACCTCGGCCGTGGCCGCTATCAGGAAGATCACGAAGGCGGGAAACTGGCGGATCGCGAACGCGCCCAGCCAGCCCTGCTGGGCCTCGACGATCCCCACGGTGGACAGCGTGCCCGCCTCCATGGCGACGGCGATGAGGGCCATCCCCATGGGCAGCTCGTAGCTGATCATCTGCGAGGCCGACCGCAGGCCGCCCAGCAGCGCGTACTTGTTGTTGGAGGCGAAGCCGCCGGCGAGGATGCCGATCACGGTCAGGGACGCCATGGCGGCGAAGAACAGCACGCCGATGTTGAGGTCGCGCACGACGAGCCCCGGGCCGAAGGGGATGACGATCCAGTCCAGGAGGCCGGCCACCGCCACGATCAAGGGGGCGGTGTTGAAGACCACCACGTCGGCCGCGCGGGGAGTGATGTGCTCCTTCTGGAGGAGCTTGATGGTGTCGGCCACGGTCTGCAGGAGGCCCTGGGGGCCCACGTGCTTGGGCCCCAGGCGGGACTGGATCCACCCGCCGATCTTGCGCTCCAGCAGCACCCCCAGCATGGCGGCCACCACCGCCAGGAACGTGAACACCACCACGGCGAGGCCGGCGGCCCGGGCGACTTCCAGCGGCCACTGCACCGTCATGGCGCCGTCGCCCTCACGCCTACATCCACTCCAGGGCGCCCTTCCGCCACGCGTAGGCGAGGCCCGCCAGCAGGATCGTCAGGAAAATGAGCATCTCCACGAAGGCGAACTTCCCCAGCTCCTGGAAGACGATCGCCCAGGGATACAGGTAGATGACCTCGACGTCGAAGATGACGAAGACCAGCCCGAACAGGTAGTAGCGCACGTGGAACTGCGCCCAGGCCTGGCCGAAGGGCACGACGCCCGATTCGTAGGTCAGCGTCTTCTGCGGATAGGGCATGCGGGGCGCCAGGGCCCACACCACCGCCAGCGGCAGCGCGGCCATCAGCAGCCCGACGACCGCAAACACCCCGACGTACAGCCAGTCCAGTACCAGCATTCAGGTCCCCCGCGCGCACGTCCCCGCGCGCCAGCGCGCCCGTGGCCGGGACGCGCACCCCGTCGCGCGGCGGTGCGGACTCCGCGTCGGCCGCGGCGTCTGTGAGATCTGCGTCAGAAGAGCGGGCGAGCCCGTTCTGTCAGGACACCATGGGTCAGGACCCACGCCAGGGTATCGAGTTTCGTCGCCAGGCGTCAAGAATCCTACACGGCGGGGCCCCTAGCGGC
>CAZGNA010000032.1:0-20883 GCA_964526945.1 uncultured bacterium | reverse complement strand
GACGTGTCGGCATTCTTATCAGCGCTACCTCAATGCCGCCGGATTTGGGTTCATGTCGGCTCAGTACCAGGCCGGTGGCGTCATTTTGCAGACGCTGTTCGGCGTACCCTTCCTCTACGGCGCGGTGCTGTTGATGGCTGTCACGGTGCTCTACACCGTGGTCGGGGGCATGATCGCCGTGATGAACACCGATTTCCTGCAGCAGGCCGGCATGGCCATCGGCGCCGTCATCGGCCTGCCCCTGCTGATCTCCTACGCCGGTGGGCTGGACAACATCGCGGTCGTGCTGCGCGATGTGACCCCGCGCTTCGTCGGCTGGCATTTCGGTCTGCGCGACCTCCTGGGGTTTGGGCTGGCCTTCGGTCTGACCTTCGTCGCTGCGCCCTACGTCGTGACGCGCTTCTACGCGTGCCGCGACGACCGGACGGTTCGGCAGGCCGTGGCCGTGGCGCTGTTCTTCGTCATCGCCACGTCGGTGGCGGTCATCGGCATGACCATGCGGGTGCTCTACCCACAGCTCGCGGTGGCCGACGCGGCCTCCACCGTCTTCGCCAACCAGGTCCTGCCGCCGTTCGTGGGGGCCCTCGTGCTGACCGCCGTGCTGGCCGCCATCATGAGTACGGTGGACTCGGTGCTGCTGGTCACGGGGCCGGCCATCTCCCACGACATCTACTTCAAGCTGATCAACCCGCAGGCCTCGGACCACACGCGGATCAAGGTGGACCGGTGGGTCATGGTGATCGTGGGCATCGTGCCGATTCTCCTGACGATCCGACGGCTCGACATCGTCCAGTTCGTGGTGGTGGCATACGCGGCCCTGCTGGCCAGCATCGTGTTCGTGCCCGTGGTCATGGGCCTGTTCTGGCAGCGGGCCACCACCGCCGGCGCCATCGGATCGATGGTCATCGGCTTCGGGGTCACGCTGGCCGGTTACCTCCTGGGGCAGCCGTACCGGCTCAACCCGGTGATCTACGGGGTGGCCGCGGCGGCACTGGCGATGTACGCCATCTCGCAGGCCACCGCGCCCGTGCCCGAGCGCAACTTGCGCATGTTCTTCCCGGAGCTGGCCACCCGCGGGACGGCGGGGGCGAAGTAGGCACGGCGACGCGCAGGCTGCGGCGAGCGGTGTGTGCCGGGTGCGGGGGCGTGCGGGGGTCCGACGCCTGCGCGCCCCCGCCGTACTCCCCTCACCCTCCCTTCACCCGGCACCAGGTGCCGCGGGGCGCCGAGAAGTGCGGGCCCAGCACTGGCTCCGCCGCTGGCCGGCGAACCGGCCCAGGGAGCGCCGGCGACGACGGCCCGGGGGCTCCGTCAGTCGTTGGCCGCGCGCTGCGCGGATGTCCCATCTGACGGGGCCGCCGGCGCCGCCCGCACGTAGACGACCCGTGTCGGGTACGCGAACTCGATGCCCTCGGCCTGGAAGCGCCGGTACAGCTCGAGGTTGATCGCCTGCTGGGTGTCCATGTACGCCGCGTAGTCGGGCGTGCGCACGTAGTAGGCGACCTCGAAGGTGAGCGCGAACTCGCCGTAGGCGGCGAAGTGCGCCCGGTCGAAGCGGGCCAGCGGCTGCGCCTCGACGATCGCCCGGACCATGGCCGGAATGCGGGCCAGGGTCTCGGGCGGGGTCTCGTAGACGACCCCGAACGAGAACACCACCCGGCGCTCCCGCATGCGCCTGTAGTTGCGCACGCGGCTCTTGAGGAGGTCGGTGTTGCTGAAGACGATCTCCTCGCCCGAGAGGCTGCGCACGCGCGTCGTCTTCAACCCGACGCGCTCCACCGTGCCGGCGAACCCGTCGATGACGATGAAGTCGCCGATCACGAACGGCTTGTCCAGCACGATCGAGAACGATGCGAACAGGTCGCCCAGCACGTTCTGGAGGGCCAGCGCCACCGCGATCCCGCCCACGCCCAGGCCGGCCACCAGCGCCGTGATGTTGACGCCCAGGTTGTCCAGGGCCACGAACGCCAGGAGCGTCCACAGCACCAGGCGGGCGAGGAAGCCGAAGGCGCTCAGGGTGGTGGCGACCGCGGCATCCTGCTCCACCATGCGCCGCACGGCGCGGCCGATGTAGAACCCGGTGGCGGCGCTGCCCCACAGCCCGATCTGGAGCAGCACCAGCAGCCCCACGGCCACCCCGATCGTGCGGCCCACGCGCGGCGGGAGAGCGAGCACCGTGGCCGCCGCGTGGACGCCCAGCGCCAGCAGGAAGAAGCCCCGGGTGCGGGACAGCAACGCCACCAGGAGGTCGTCCAGGTCGCTGGGGGTCCCCGCCGCCCGCCGGCCCAGCGCCGCCAGGCCGTAGCGGCGCAGCGCCCACAGGACCACCACCAGCCCGGCCCCGACTGCGACCGCCAGCAGCCACGTGCCCACCGGGTTCCCGTAGATCGACCGCTCCAGCAGCGTCATGCGCGCACCGACATCCTCCCGGCCTGCGCCCACACCCCCGGGGGCGCTCCCGGCGCACCGACACGCTGCGTTCCGTCACGCCTGGGCTGCCGACACGCACGATCGGTGCCGCCTTGCCACACACGTTTCACGCCCCTGCCGGAAATCCCCTGCGCGCACGCTGGATTCGCACGCCGGCGGCCGCTCCGGACGGGCGCCCCGCGGTCAGCCGTCACCGAGGCACGGGACTCGCGTGCGGGCTGGACCGGGCTCAGAGGCGCCCCACCCGCCGGAACGCGTACCGCTCGTAGACGATCTCGGCGTCGTCGCCGTCGACGCGGCAGGTCGCGTCCAGCTCGTAACCGCCGCGAAGGCGGTGAAGCGCGGGCGCGCCGGGTCCAGGTCGCGCGGGACCAGCACCACCGTCCGATCGTTGAGACGGTTCCCCATCTCCGGCCGCAGGCAGTCGCCGCCCCGGCGCACCGTCGCCCGCATCATGCCACGATACGTCTCGTACACTCCTTCCAGCGACCGCAGGACCGCCGCGACCTCAAAGAACGGCAGCCGCCGGGGATCCTGACCCCGGAGGACCGCCAGGGCGTCCAGAGCGATCTGGTTGAGGGGATAGCCCGTGCCGTTGGCGAGCAGCACCGCGCCAGCGCCGGCTTCGGGCACCCAGGCGCTGCTGATCAACCCGCCGTCGCTGGAGCTCTGCCCAAACAGGTACGCCCCGGCGCCAGCAGGAGACGGGGCTGTGTCCGGCGTAGACATGGGGCGCGAGGTTGGTCATTACCGGTAGTTACCATACAAATATGCCGCGTGGCCGACGCCTGGACAACCACTCGCCGGTTCCCCTTCACCGCCAGCTGAAGTCCGCCCTGACCAGCGCCATCGCCGCGGGCCGGTATCGGCCAGGCGAACGCATCCCCTCCGAGCGTCTCCTGTGCGAGGTCTACGGGGTCAGCCGCACCACCGTGCGCCAGACGGTGAGCGAGCTCGTGCAGGAGGGGCACTTGATCCGGGTGCCAGCCAAGGGCACGTTCGTGGCGCCTCCCAAGATCGAACAGGATCTGGCCCGGGTGAGTCGGTTCTGGGAGACCGTGGCGGCCGCCGGCCACCAGCCCGCCATCCGGGTGCTGTCGGCCCAGGAGATCGTGCCCTCCGACGACATCGCACGCGCCCTGGAGCTCGCTGCGGGGGAGCGCGCGTTTCGGATCGACGTGCTCGGATGCGCCAACAGCGACCCGCTGGTGCTCTACCGTGTGCACCTGCGGGCGGCCTGGGGCGCGCCGATCGCCACCGAGCTGCTGCGTGCCCAGGCCGCGGGCACCGCCTCGTTCGGCATGATCCTGGAGCGGGTGAAGGCCGACTATGGGTTGGCGCCCGCCTGGGCCGTCCAGAGCTACGAAGCCGGCGTGGCGGATGCCGAGACCGCTGCGATCCTCGCCATCACGCCGGGTGCGCCGGTGTTCGTGAGCACGCGCACCATCCACACCGCCGATGGCGTGCCCATCGAGCACGACGAGGTCGTCTACCGGGGCGACAAGTACCGGTTCACGATCCGGCGCCTGTACCGGTGACGGCCGCCAGACCCGAGATGGGAGGGAGGTGCGACATCCACTGAGGCAACTGAGACGCGCGAGGAGGGGGATGCCATGAGAGCACACCAGGTGCTTGCAGTCCTGGGCGTGGCGCTCGCGGTCGCCGCCACGCCCGTCCGACCGGCGGTGGGCCAGGCACAGCCGCTGACCTTCGTCCTCGATACCGAGGCGTTCCGGAAGGTGGAAGCCGAAGCGATCGCGCAGGACTTCCGGGCGCTCGGCGCCAACGTGGAGGTCCGTGTCTGGGAGCGCACGGCGCTGCTGGACCGCATGCGAGCCGGCGAGCGCCAGGCCTACCTCACCGACTGGGGCAGCGCCTTCTTCGACCCCTTCGACCTGGCCGTGCCCAAGCTGAGAACCAAGGATCGCGGCAACTACTCCTTCTACACCAACCCGGAGGTCGACCGCCTGTTGGATGCGGCCATCGGCGGCAGTGACGTGGCCGCACGCCGGGAGGCCTACTTCAAGGTGCAGGACATCCTGTACCGCGACGCGCCGTGGATCTTCGGCTACTTCCGGCAGGAGGCGCAGGCGGCAGCAGCCGTCGTCGAGAACTGGGAGCCCGCCATGGACAGCCGCATCAACCTGCACGACGTGCGGCTGACGCGGGGCAATGTGATCGTCGTCGCCCTCAACACCAACAGCATCATCACCCTGGATCCGGCGATGCATCGGGATCGGAAGACCGAGACCGTCATCCGGAACATCTTCGACGGCCTGGTGACCCGCACCACCCGCGACCGCGTTGTCCTCGAGCTGGCCTCGGGCTGGCGCCAGCCATCGCCGACCACGTACGAGTTCACGCTGCGGCGCGGCGCCACGTTCCACAACGGCGACCCGGTGACCGTGGACGACGTGGTCTTCACGTTCGAGCGCATCCTCAAGGAAGGCGGGGTAGGCGGGCAGAGCAGCCCCCGCAAGGGCCTGCTGGGCCCGTTGCAGCGCGTCGAGCGGGTAGACGACAGCACCGTCCGGTTCGTCCTCGAGCGGCCCTTCCCGGTCTTCCTGCAGGCGCTGGTGCACTTCCAGATCGTGCCCCGGCGTTACATCCAGCAGGTGGGCGATCGTGCCTTCGCCGAGCGCCCCATCGGGGCAGGACCCTTCCGCTTCGTGCAGGGCACGCTCGACTCGCAGATCGTCCTGCAGCGGTACGACCGGTACTACGGCGGCTCGCCCGATCTCCCGCCGGTGGGCCCGGCGCCGGCTGCCGGCGCGGTCTTCCGCATGATGCCCGAGCCGGCCACCCGGGTGGCGGCGCTGAAGGCCGGCGAGGTGCACATCGTCGAGGACCTGCCCATCGACCTCCTGCCCGACCTGCAGCGCGACCCGCGGGTGTACGTCAAGACCACCCAGGGCACCCGCGTCTACGGCGTCGAGCTGAACAACGCCCGGCCGCCCTTCAACGACGTGCGCGTGCGCCAGGCGGCCAACTACGCCGTCAACTGGGACGCGATCCTCAAGGACGTGTACCGCGGCTACGCGCAGCGCCTGGCGACGGTCTTCCTGCCCAGCGGGTTTGGGTACAACCCCAACCTCAAGCCTTATCCCCACGACCCGGCCCGCGCGCGACAGCTGCTGCGCGAGGCGGGGTACGCAGTCCGCTAGGTGGCGGCAGGACATGCTGCGGATGTGCGCGGCCGTCGGTTCCCACACACGGTCGGGCATGCCCTCGGGTACGGGAGCGACGTGAAGGGCGGACCCATGGGTCTGGCCCGTGGGTCCGCCCCCAGCCCGCATGCGCGCCATCGTCGTCGTCCGGCGCATCCTGGCCACGATCCCGCTGATGCTGGGCGTCGCGGTGGTCGTCTTCGTCGTCATGCGCCTGATCCCCGGCGATCCCGTGGACATCATCATCGGCCAGGGCGGCGCCGCCACGCCCCAGGACCTCGCCCGCCTGCGGCAGGAGTTCCACCTCGACCGGCCGCTGCCGGAACAGCTGCTCCTGTTCCTGGTCGACGTCGCCAGGGGCGACCTGGGCACCTCGTTCGTGAAGCGCCGCCCCGTCGCCAGCATCCTCCTGGACGCCCTGCCCGCCACGGTGGAGCTCGCCGTGGCCGCCCTAGGCCTCTCGCTGGTGGTGGCCATCCCCCTCGGGGTCGTTTCCGCCGCGCGGCAGGGCTCGCTCCTCGATCGGCTCAGCATGGGCGGGGCCTTCCTGGGCATCTCCATGCCGGCGTTCTGGCTCGGCATCGTCGCGATCCTGCTGTTCGCAGTGCGCCTGGACTGGTTTCCGACCTCGGGGCGCATCAGCTATGCTGTGTTCCTCCAACCGGTGACGGGCTTCGTGCTCCTCGACAGCGTGCTGACGCGCAACTGGCCGGCGCTCGTCGACGGCCTGCGCCACCTCGTCCTGCCGGCGACGACACTGGCCGCCACCCTGATGGCGATCGTCGCCCGCGTGATGCGGGCCAGCATGGTCGAGGTGCTCCGCGAGCAGTACGTGCTGGTGGCGCACGCCAAGGGCCTGCGGCCCCACGTCGTGCTCCTCCGCCACGCCCTGCGCAACGCCCTCATCCCCACCGTCACCGTGGTGGGCCTGCAGATGGGCGTGCTGCTGGGCGGGAACATGATCGTCGAGACCGTGTTCGGCTGGCCGGGCATGGGGCGGGTCGTGGTGGATGCCATCTTCAGTCGCGACTACCCGCTCGTGCAGGGCGCGGTCATGCTGTACACGCTCGTCTACGTCCTGGCCAACCTGACGGTGGACATCGTGTACACGCTGCTGAACCCGCGCATCGAGCTGTAGGACCATGTCCGACGCCGCGGTGGTTCCACTGGCTGCAAGGCGCCGGTCGCCACGGCCGGGCGCAAGCGCCCTGCGGCGGCTCGCGCGCCACCCCAGCGCCGCCCTGGGGGCGGCGGTGCTCATGCTGAGCGTGGGCGTGGCGGTAGCCGCTCCGCTCCTGGCACCCGCCGATCCCAACCACGGGGTGCTCGCCGACCGCCTGGCACCGCCCGGCCACGTCGGCGCCACCGGGATCACCTACGTGCTCGGCGCCGACCAGATCGGCCGCGACATCCTGTCCCGCATCCTCTACGGGGCCCGGGTCTCGCTGGCCGTGGGCGGCGTGACCACGCTCGTCTCGATGCTCGCCGGGATGGGGCTGGGGACCGTTGCCGGGTTCTTCCGGGGCCGGCTCGACGGTGTGCTCTCGCGATTCGCCGACGTGCTGATGGCGTTCCCCTACTTGATCTTCGCCATCGGCGCCATGGCGGTGATGGGGCCGGGCTTCGGGAACCTCGTGATGGCCCTGGCCTTCAAGGGCTGGGTGGAGTTCTACCGGCTCGTGCGGGGCGAGACGCTGGTCCAGACGACGCGGGAGTACGTGGAGGGCGCGCGGGCGGTGGGCGCGTCGGCCGCGCGCATCATCCGCCGGCACATCGTCCCCAACATCATCCACACCAGCCTGGTCCTGGCGACGCTGCGTGTGGGCTACTTCATCGTCCTGGAGGCGTCGCTGTCGTTCCTGGGCCTGGGCCTGCCACCGCGGATTCCGGCGTGGGGCTCGATGGTGGCCGACGGTCGGGAGGTCATGCTCACCGCCTGGTGGGTCTCGACGCTACCGGGGATGGCCATCGTGGTCGTGGTGCTGGCCGTGAACCTGTTCGGAGAGGGCGTGCGTGACATCCTGGACCCCCGCCTGAAGGTCGACTGATGCGGCCCCTCATCGGCATCACGGTGCACACCCGGGCCCGGCGCGCCGAGGCGCTGGCGTTCGAGTTGGGGGCCGCCTGCGCCCGCGCCGTCTACGAGGCCGGGGGCCTGCCGGTGGTGCTGCCGGTCATCGGCGGCACCATCGACGAGCTGCTCGAGCGGGTGCAGGGCATCGTGCTCACGGGTGGGGGCCGGCTCCCGCCGGGCTTCTCGCCGCAGGACCCGCACCCCAGCCTGGAGAGCATCAACCCGGCCCGGTACGCCTTCGAGCGGGCGCTGATCGAGGCCGCCCTCCCACGCGGGCTGCCGCTGCTGGGGATCTGCCGCGGCATGCAGATGCTCAGCGAGGCCACAGGCGGCCGGCTCGTGCGCAACCTCGCCCTCGACCGGCCGGACGCGCTGCCCCACTACCAGCGGGGGCCGGGCTGGCGACCGGCCCACGAGGTGGAGATCGCCGCCGACGCACGCCTGGCGACCATCCTGGGGACGACCCGCGTGCCGGTCAACTCCTTCCACCGGCAGGCGGTGGAAGAGCCCGGAGCGGGCCTGCGCGTGGTCGCCCGTGCCCCCGACGGCATCGTCGAAGCCATCGAGGGCACGGGGCCGGCGTTCGTCGTGGGCGTGCAGTTCCACCCCGAACGACTCTTGCCGCGGCACGCCCGCTGGCAGCGCCTGTTCCAGGCGCTGGTCGACGCGGCGCGCCAGAGGCGCTGATCTCGCGTGACGAGGAGGGTTGGCCATGGACCGCATGACCCTGCTGTCGCCCACCGGACACCTGGGGTTCACCCCGATCGAGGAAGGCAGCTTCTCCGCCGGTGTGGCGCGGCATCCCGACGCGCTGGTTGCGGACTCGGGCAGCTGTGACATCGGCCCCTACCCCCTGGGCGCCGACCAGCAGCACAGCCCGGTGGCCTGGCAGCGCCACGACCTGGAGCTCATGCTGGTGGAAGCACGCCGGCTGGGCGTGCCGATGATCATCGGGTCCGCCGCCGATACCGGCACCAACCGCGGGGTCGACCTGTTCGTCGCGCTCGTCCGGGAGATTGCCCAGCAGCACCAGCTGCCGCCCTTTCGCCTGGCGGCGATCTACGCCGAAGTGGACCGCGACGACCTGCTGGCCCGCATGCGCCGGACCACGGTCGTGGGCCTGGGGGGGCGGCCGCCGCTCACCCCCGACGTGGTCGCCCGCACCGACCGCATCGTGGCCATGATGGGCGTCGAACCGATCCTCCACGCCCTCGACGGCGGCGCCGACGTGGTGATCTGCGGCCGGTCGTGCGACGACGCCATCTACGCCGCGCTCCCGCTGCGCGCAGGCTTCCCCCGCGCCCTGGCGTTCTACCTGGGGAAGATCCTCGAGTGCGCGTCCCTGTGCGCCGAGCCGTTCATGGCCAAGGAGACGGTCCTGGGAACCATCACCCACGACTACGTGGAGTTCGAGCCGATGCACCCGGGGCAGCGCTGTACGCCGGCTTCGGTGGCCAGCCACGGGCTGTACGAACGGGAGGACGCGTTCACCCATGCGCTGCCCGGCGGCGCCCTGGACCTGCGCGCGTGCGTCTACACCCCGGTGGACGCGCGGCGCACCCGGGTCAGCGGTCCCCGCTGGGTGCCGGCGCCGACCTACGCCGTCAAGCTCGAAGGCGCGGGGAAGGTCGGCGAGCGGGCCGTGGCGTTCGCCGGCCTGCGCGATCCCATGGCCATCGCGGCGCTGGACGCGATGATCGCATGGGCGCGCCAGAAGGTGCGCGAGCGCCACGGCGAACCGGGCGTCGGCTACGAACTCTTCCTGCACGTCTTCGGCCGCAACGGCGTCATGGGAGCCTGGGAGCCGCGGACGACCAGGCCGGCGCACGAGGTCGGCATCCTCATCGAGGCCGTGGCGCCCACGCTCGACCAGGCCATGGACATCGCCGCGCTGGCGCAACGGAACCTGTTCTTCGCCCGCTTTCCCGGCGCCCGCGGCACCGGCGGGGTCGCCGCACTGCCGTTCGACGAGGTCCTGCCGGCGCGGCCCGGCTACACCTGGACGATCAACCACCTGCTGCCGCTGGAGGACCCGCTGGAGCTGTTCCCCATCCGCTACGTCGAGGTCGGGGCGCCGGCACGCGCGGGAGGTGGGCGCTGATGCCCCGGCTGCTCGAGCTGGCCACGACGATCCGCAGCAAGAACGCCGGCGTCGACCACATCACGTTCGACATCATCTTCTCGGACCCGGAGGCCTACCGACGGGTGCGGGACAGCGGCGTGCTCTCGCGGGAGACGATCGCCCGGCTCTACAACGTCGCGCCCGCCACGGTCACGCACTTCGCAACGGTGGACGCGGCCTGCGCCATCAAGTTCACCCTGCGACGGCCGCGGCCGAGCGGGTCGCCCGGCGAAACCGACGTGTTCGGGTCGCAGCAGTACCCGCCGCTGTTCGACCTCGAGGTCCCATGAGGCCTTGATAGGCCGCCCGGGTGGCGTCTGCCTCCTGCCGCGTCCCGCGGGGCGCGCGGCCACCGCGCCCTGCGGGGGCTGCTGCTCCCTGTGGGGGCTGCGGCTACCCCTCGGCGCCATCGTGACGGCGGGCCGCGGCGCGCCCTGCGACCAGCCGTCCCGCGGCGAGGAACACGAGGGTGAGCAGCCACGCCGTCAGCAGGAAGACCAGCGTGGCCCGACCGAGCGGGCGTCCCAGCCACCACTGCCGCAGGAGCACCCCCGCGGGCACGGCCACGGCCCAGGTCACCAGCAGGGTGCGCCAACCCGGGCGCCGGTAGGTCCCGCAGGCCGGTGCCAGCACGAACCAGGCGCCCCCCAGCGGCAGCGCCGTGCGCAGGACCGCTCCGGCGGACACCGGCACCCCGTGGGTGACCAGGCCCACGACCACAAACGCCAGCAACGCGGTAATGTCGGCAGCGATGAAGGTCCGCGTCCGCACGTCCATGGCAACCCCTCGTAGCATAGACGACGTGCACACGTGCGGGCTATGGGGTAGGCGCGCAGGCACCCCGTCGCGCCGAACGGACGGGTGAGTAGAATAGACGATGTGTGCATCCGGTGGTTCTGGCTCGCGGCGTTGCTGGTGGCCGTGCAGCCGCCGGCAGCGCGCGGCGGTGCGCCCCCGGCGCGCCTGCTCGACGTGGCTGCGGCAGCCGACCTGCGGTACGCGTTCGAGGAGCTGGGGCCGGCCTTCGAGCGCCAGGCGGGCGTCCGGCTGCGGTTCTCCTTCGGCTCGTCGGGGCAGCTGGCAGCGCAGATCGCCTCCGGCGCGCCCTTCGACGTCTTCTTCTCGGCCAACGAGGCGTTCGTGGAGCGCCTGGCCCGCAGCGGTGCCGTGGTGGCGGCGTCGGTGCATCTGTACGCGGTGGGCCGCCTGGTGCTGTGGGTGCGGCGCGACGCGCCCGTTGACCCCGCGCAGGGGCTGCGCGCGCTGGACGATCCATGGGTCCGCTTCGTCGCCATCGCCCATCCCGACCACGCGCCCTACGGCGCCGCGGCACGCGAGGCCCTGATGGCGGACGGGCGCTGGGTGCGCGTGCGGGCGAAGCTCGTCTACGGCGAGAACGTGGGGCATGCGCTCCAGCTGGTGCAGACCGGCAACGCCGACGTCGGCCTGGTCGCCCTCTCGCTCGCCCTGGCGCCGCCGGTCGCACCCCACGGGCGGTACTGGCTGATCCCGCAGGCCCTCCACACCCCGATCCGCCAGGCCGCCGCGGTCACCGCGCGCAGCGCTCGGCAGGCGGAGGCCCGGGCCTTCCTCGCGTTCGTCACCGGCCCCGCCGGGCGGCCCGTGATGCGGCGGTACGGGTTCGTCCTGCCCGGGGAGGGGCCCTGACATCGACTGGTTCCCGCTGCTGCTGTCGCTGCGCGTAGCCACCGTGGCCACCCTGGCAGCCGGCACCGTGGGCGTGGCCCTGGCGTACGCCCTGGCCATGGGGCGCTTCCCGGGCCGACGGCTGGTCGAGGCCATCGCGTCGCTGCCCCTGACGCTGCCGCCCACGGTCCTGGGCTACTACCTGCTGGTGGCCCTGGGGCGTGGCAGCACGCTGGGCGCGTGGATCGAAGCCGTCACGGGATCGCCGCTGGTCTTCACCTGGCAGGGCGCGGTCGTCGCAGCCACCATCCCGTCGCTGCCGCTCGTGGTACGCCCGGCCCGGGCGGCGTTCGAGGACGTGGATCCCGCCGTGCTGGAAGCCGCCCGCATCGACGGCGGCAGCCGGCTCCACCAGCTGCTCTTCATCCTCCTGCCGTTGGGGCGTCGCGGCATCACCGCCGGCCTGGCCCTGGCGTTCGCCCGCGCGCTGGGCGACTTCGGCACCACCCTGATGGTGGCGGGCAACATCCCCGGCAAGACCCAGACGATGCCGATCGCGATCTACGATGCGGTGCAGGCGGGGCGCTGGGACGTCGCCACGACCCTGGCGGTCGTGCTGAGTCTGGTCTCGATCGGGCTGCTGGTTGGCATCGGGCGACTGGGGGAACGGGTGCTGTAGCCGCGATGTCGGCACCATGCGCGTTCCGACACGGCGCAGGGCGAGGTGTGGAAGCTGGCGCCAAAGACGTCGGTGCCGTGGGCCTCTCGACACGGCGCCCAGACGGCCGTGCGTGGCGTCGCGCTGATCGTCGGTGCCATGCGCCCCCAAGAGGGCGCCGCGGGCTCACCGGCAGCGGTCGCGGTCGATCCTGAAACATCGTGAGCCGTGCCTGCCCCGCGCGAGGTCGATGCGCGAGCCCCTGGGCTGGGCGACGCGCTGCGTGGCGCACCGGGCCCTCAGATCACGTTGGCCTCCCGGCGCAGCGTCCCCGCGGCGAACCGCGCGGGGCCGAAGGGCGCGACGTCGAGATCCGGTGCGCTCGGCCGTCCGGCCACGATCAGGTCGGCGATGGCCTCCCCCACCGCCGGCGACTGCATGAACCCATGGCCCGAGAACCCTGCGGCCACGACGAAGTTCTCGACCTCCGGGACGGGACCCAGGATCGGGTTGCCGTCCGGCGTCGTGTCGTACAGCCCCGCCCACCCGCGCAGGAGCTGCGCGTCGGCCAGGGGTGGCATGCGGTACACCGCGTGGGCCAGCACGCGCTCGGCGAAACTCCAGTTCACGTGCTGCTGGAAGCCCGGCGGCTCCTCGGGGTCGCTCATCCCCACGAGCACGCCGGCACCCTCCCGCCGAAAGTAGAAGTGGGGGCGGAAGTCGATGACCAGGGGGCAGCGCAGGGGCACCGCATCGGTGGGGCCCGTGACGAACACCTGCCGGCGGTAGGCCTGGATCGGCAGGACCACCCCGGCCAGGGCTGCGACCTGCGCGGCCCAGGCGCCTGCCGCGTTGACCACGACCTCGGCGGCGATCGTCCCGGCCGGCGTGACGACGCCGCGCACCCGGCCGGCGCGGATCTCGATCCCGACGACCGCGGTACCCTCCAGGATCTGCACGCCAAGGCGCCGCGCTGCGGCGGCGTACTCCATGGCCACGCTGTAGGGGTCGGCGTAGCCGTCGCGGGGGCAGAAGGTGGCGACGCGCACGTCGTCGGTGCGCAGGCCGGGCACGATGCGCGCGGCCTCGTCGGGCTCCAGCAGGGCGACGGGTACACCCAGCGACCGCTGCAGCCGCACGTTGCGCTCGAACAGCGCCTGCTCCTCGGGCGCCGTGGCCAGCAGCAGGTAGCCGTACTGGCGGAAGTCGCAGTCGACCCCGAACTCGTCGCGGAACCGTTCGAAGACCGCCACGCTGCGCTGGGCCAGCCGAATGTTGAGCTCGTCGGAGAACTGCTGGCGGATGCCTCCGACGCTCTTCCCCGTGGCGCCACTGGCGATGGCGTCGCGCTCGAGCACGACGACGCGGCCCGGGCGGCGCCGGGCGAGGTGGTAGGCGATACTCAGCCCGGTGACCCCGGCACCGACGACAACGAAGGCGGCGGTCACGGGGGGCCTGCGGGTGCGCGGTCGCCCGCCATGGCGGCGTCGACCTCGGCGCGCGTGGGCAGCGACTGCGCGCCCAGGCGCGTCACCTTGAGCGCCGCCGTCCACGTGGCGAACGTCACCGCCTCGGGGAGCGGTCGGCCCTCGCCCAGCGCGACCCCCAGCGCGGCGGCGAAGGCGTCGCCGGCGGCGGTGGTGTCCACGGCCGCCACCGGGCGCGCGGGCATGTGCCCACCGCCGGCGGTCGACAGGTAGTACGCACCGCGTTCGCCCAACTTGACGACCGCTGCGCGCGCGCCCCGGGCCAGCAGCGCCTCGGCGGCGCGGCGGGCGTCGTCTGCGGTGGTGACCGGGATGCCGGTGAGTGCCCGCGCCTCCGTCTCGTTGGGGTTGACGACGTCGATCAGCCCCCAGAGCTCGTCGGGCAGCGGCGCCGCCGGCGCCGGGTCGAGGCAGACGAGCGCGCCATGGGCGCGGGCCAGCCGGGCCGCGTGCAGCACGGTGTCGACCGGCACCTCGAGCTGCACCAGCAGCACGCGGGCGCGAGCCAGCACGGCAGCGGCAGCGTCGACGTCGGCGGGGGTCAGTCGCATGTTCGCGCCCGACGCGACAACGATCGTGTTCTTCCCCGCGCCGTCGACGGTGATGAACGCGACTCCGCTGGCGGCGTCCGCATCGATGCGCACGTGGGTCACGTCGATCCCTTCGCGGCGCAGCCCGTCCACCAGCTGCGCGCCGAAGGCGTCGGCCCCCACGCGCCCCACCATGGCCACCTGCGCGCCCAACCGCGCGGCGGCCACCGCCTGGTTGGCGCCCTTGCCGCCTGGGAACGTGGCGAAGGTGCCGCCGGTCACGGTCTCGCCCACCTCGGGCAGCCGCGGGGCCTTGACGACCAGGTCCATGTTGAGGCTGCCCACGACGCAGACGTCCAGGGGCTGAGTGCGCATGGCGCCTAGGGGCGTGTCGGCACGCCGCCGGCCGCGGACGGCGTGGTGACGTCGGCGGCGTCGCCCGGCCGCGGCGGCTTTGCGGCCGGGAGGCTCGTCGTCACCACCGACGGGCGGCGCGTCCACCAGCCCGCGGCACGCTCGTAGACGTGGGCTGCGGCCAGCACCGTGCGGTCGGCGAACCGTGGCCCCACGAGCTGGAGCCCCACGGGCAACCCCGAGGCCGTGAACCCGCACGGGACCGACACCGCCGGCAGTCCGGTCAGGTTGAACGGCGCGGTCAGGCGGATCCGCTCCCGCATGGCATCCCACGGGCCACCGCTGTACACGGCGGAGAGGGGCGGCGCCTCGGCGGGTGTCGCCGGCGCCACCAGCAGGTCGACGCGCCGGAACAGCCCGGCGCACGCGACCACGACGGCCCGCCGCAGGCGCTGCGCCTGCAGGTACTGCGCGGCGGGGATCGCCAGGCCCGCCAGCAGCCGCGCGCGGACCCGGTCGCTGTAGTCCTGGGGCTGCCGCGCCAGCGTCGGCTGGTGGTAGGCGGCGGCTTCCGCCAGGCAGATCGTCCACCACGCGGGGACGATCTCATCAGCGTGCGGCAGGACGACCTCCTCCACCGCCCCCACCAGGGGCTCCAGCACCGTGATGGCCTCGCGGACACGGGCGACGACGTCAGGAGCGGTGCCGCCGTCGAGGAACTGGGTGAGCACGCCGACGCGCAGCCTGCGCAGGGTCCGTGCCAGCCCGCGCAGGGTCCGCCGCCACGCCGGCGCCGGCGGAGCAGTGGACGTGGGGTCGGCCGGGTCGGCCCCCGCGATGGCGTCCAGGAGGAGCGCTGCGTCCTCGACCGTGCGCGCCATGGGTCCCACGTGGTCTAGCGACCACGACAGCGGTACCACGCCCGCCCGGCTCACCAGCCCGTAGGTGGGCTTCAGGCCGACGATGGCGCAGTGCGCGGCAGGCCCCCGGATCGAGCCGCCGGTGTCGGTGCCCAACGACCCAAAGCACAGCCCGGCGGCGACCGCCGCGGCCGAGCCGCTGCTCGAGCCGCCCGTGAACCGCTCGAGGTGCCAGGGGTTGCGGGGCGCCCCGAAGGCGGGGTGGACTTCGCCGTAGGCGAACTCGCTCATGTTGAGCTTGCCGAGCAGCACGGCACCCGCGGCCCTGAGGCGCTGCACCACGGTCGCGTCATGCGCGGGCACCCAGTCGCGCAGCACCGGCGAGCCGCACGTCGTCCGGATGCCGGCGGTCGCGAAGATGTCCTTCAGGGCGATCGGCACGCCGTGGAGCGGCCCACGCCAGCCGCCCTGCGCGATCTCCTGCTCTGCCCGGCGCGCATCGGCGAGGGCGCGCTCGGGCGTGCGGGTGATGAAGGCGTTGAGGGTGGCATCGAGCCGCTCGATGCGCGCAAGAGCTGCCTGTGTCACCTCGACCGGCGACACCACCCGCCGGCGCAGCGCCCGGGCCAGGGTGGCCAGCGTGAAGCCGTCCAGGTCGCTGTCAGTCATCGCCGGCCTCCGGCCACCGCCCGTACCACAGCGGCTCGGTCTCGGGGACGACGGCGCGCGCCAGGGGGATCCAGTCGCGCAGCGCGCCGGCAACGATCGGCACCACCTGGCTGGCGAGGTCGTCGTCGAGCGGCTGGCCCGCCCAGTGCGCGAGGGTGACGAGCGCGCTCACCAGCGCCTGCTCGTCGGACATGTGCATACGGCGCCTCCTTGTGGTGCGGTGTGCGATGCCGTCGGTGGACGGGGTGCATCCACACCCCCACCGCGTCCGTGCCCCGCGTTCGCGGACGGTCGGGGGCGGTCCTGCTGCCCCCCCGTGGTCGCATCCGCCCCGTCCGCAGGGACATCGACGTTCGCCGCGGACGATCCTGCTGCGCCCGTGGAGCCCGCGGGGCTCGGGCGCTGCCCGCCTGGATCCGGCACCCCTGCACGGCAGCCCTGGAGCCTCCCGGACGTCACGGCGGGCGACGTCGCGTCACCGCCGCACCACGGTGAAGACGTACCGGTCGGTGCGCACGTAGTTGGTGGACAGGTAGACCGGGCGGCCCGTTACGTCCACCGCCGTGCCGCGCAGCAGGAGGACCGGACGCCCGCGCGCCACGCCCAGGTGCCGCGCCACCGGGGCGGGCGCGCCCACGGCACGCAGCGCGAGCACCGCGCGCCGCAGCACCACGCCGACGTCGCGCTCTAGGAACTCCTGGAGCGACTCCCGCTCGCGGCGCTGCTGCATGGCCTCGGCGGTGCCGACGACCTCGAGGGGCAGCAGATCCGCACAGTAGATGACGGGCACGCCATCGGCGTAGCGCAGGCTCACCACCAGCACGCCCGGGCTGCCCGGCGGGCGGCCCAGGGCCCGGGCATCGCCGGCGGCGAGCGGCACCGGGCGGATGGCCAGGACGCGGTCGCGGGCCTGGCGTCCGGCGCGGCGGATCGTCTCGGTGAAGCTCTCCAACCGCTCGAGGCCGGCCGTGACCTCCCGGGTGATGAACGAGCCGACCCCGTGCCGCCGGACGAGCAGGCCATCCTCCTCGAGCGCGCGCAGCGCCTCGCGCAGCGTCATGCGACTCACCGCGAAGCTTCGGGCCAGGGCGGCTTCCGACGGCAGACGGTCGGCGTCAGCGAACCGGCCGGCCAGGATCTCGTGACGCAGCCGCCGGTAGAGTTGCTTCGACAGCGACAGACGCATCATGACAGCCCGCGGCGTCGCCTTTCTGTGGACGGCCCCATCCAGCTCATCCCACCTACACCACTCACACCACGAGCCGCGGATCGAGCAGGTCCCGCAGCCAGTCTCCCAGCACATTGATCGCCAGCACCGTCAGCGTCAGGGCGAGGCCGGGAAAGGCCGCCAGCCACCACGCCACGGCCAGGTAGTCGCGGCTGTCGGCGAGCATGGCCCCCCACGTCGGCATCGGGGGCTGCACCCCCAGGCCGAGGAAGCTGAGGGCCGACTCGAGGATGATGACCTGGGCGACCGAGAACGAGGCCAGCACCACCAGCGGCGACAGCGCGTTGGGAAGGATGTGCCGGAAGGCGATGCGGACATCGGGCACGCCCAGACATCGGGCAGCCATCACGTACTCGGCCTCGCGCAACGTCAGGACCTGCGCCCGCGCCATCCGAAAGTACGTCGCCCAGCCGCCAAGGGCCATGGCGAGCACCACGTTGCCAAGCCCCGGGCCCAGGATGGCGATGAGCGTGATCACCAGCAGCGTGAGCGGGAACGCCAGCTGGACGTCGGCCAGGCGCGTCAGCACCCGCTCCAGCCGCCCACCGTAGTAGCCGGCGGTCACCCCCAGCGTCACCCCGGCGCCCGCCGCCAGCCCCACGGCCACCACCGCCACGGCGAGCGATACCCGGGCGCCGTACACAATCCGGCTGGCGATGTCCCGACCCAGCTGGTCGGTGCCGAGCACGTGCTCGGGGCGCCCGCCGGCCCAGGATGGCGGGAGCAGCCGCTGCGCGATCTGCTGCCGCGTCGGCGGGTGGGGTGCGACCCAGGGCGCCAGCAGCGCGACCATGACGACCACGACGAGGAACGCTGCCGCGAGCGCCGCCACGTGGTGCTGGCGGCGGCGCCACCCGCGCCGGCGCCCCCGGACCCCGGCCGGCGCCAGCACGGGGCGCAGGGGCCGCACGCCGACCTCTGCAGCGGCCCTAGGCATAGCGAATGCGCGGGTCGAGCCGTGCGTACAGCACGTCCAGCGCCAGGTTGAGGATCACGACGCTCGTGGCCAGGTAGAACACCGCGGCCTGCACCACCGGGTAGTCGCGGCTCTGGATGGCCTGGACCACCAGCCGGCCCACCCCCGGCCACGCGAAGATCGTCTCGGTGACGACGGCACCGCCCAGCAGCGTGCCGAAGTCCAGTGCCAGGATCGTCACCAGCGGGATGGCCAGGTTGGGCAGGGCGTGGCGGAGCACGATGGCGCCGCCGGGCAGGCCTTTGGCGCGCGCGGTCCGGATGTAGTCCTGCGTCAGGACCTCGACCATGCCCGCCCGCACGATGCGCGCGATACGGGCCATGGGCGTCATGGCCAGGGTCAGGGCGGGGAGGATCAGGTGGCGCCAGCTCTCGCTGCCAAACGCCGGCAGCCACTGCAGGCGCACCGCGAAGGCCATGATCAGCAGGATGCCCAGCCAGAAGTAGGGGACCGACTGGCCCAGCGTGGCCAGCACGATCGCGGCGCCGTCGAGCACCGAGCCGCGCCGCATGCCGGCCAGCAGCCCCAAGGGTAGGGCCAGCGCCAGCGCAATGAGCAGTGCCGCTGCCGCCAGCGTCAGCGTCGCCGGGAGCGCGCCGTAGACCAGCGGCGCGGCCGGCTTGATGAAGCGCAGCGACTCCCCGAAGTTGCCCCGCAGGACGTCGCCGAGGAACCGCCCGTACTGCACCCACAGCGGCTGGTCGAGCCCTAGCACGCGCCGGACGCGCGCGATATCCTCGGGCGTCGCGTACTCGGTGACCAGGAGCGCGACCGGGTCACCCGAGAGCCGGATGGCCAGAAAGGCAATGGTGGTCACGCCCAGCACGCCCAGCACGGCGTCCAGCAGGCGGCGGGCGACGTACGACCCCATGCCCGGCCGCGGCCTACCGCCGCTGCAGGTCCACGCGGTGCAGATCCATCAGGTAGTCGGACCGCCAGGTAAAGCCCGTGACCCGCGTCTGCGCCGCGTAGATGCCCGGCGTCTGCACCAGGAAGATGACCGGCGCTTCCTCCCGCACGAGCAGCGCGAGCCGCTGCAACAGCGCCCGGCGCCGGCTTGGGTCCATCTCGCGCCGTGTCTGCGCGAACAGGTCGTCGAAGTCACGGCTGCAGAAGAAGTTCCCGACCCCTGCGCACGTGAAGAAGTTGAGCGGCAGGTCGGCGTCCATGGCGGGGAAGTACTGCCAGGCCCAGATCCACAGCGGCCCCAGCTGGCGCGCGATGTGCCGCTGGATGTACACACCGCCCTCGACGATCTCCAGGCGGGCGCGCACGCCCACCTCGGCCAGCTGCCCGATGATCAGCTCTTCGATCTCCTTGTCCTTGGTGTACCGCCCGATGGTGCCGTGGAAGGTCACCTCGAACCCGCCGCCGTAGCCCGCCTCGGCCAGCAGCCGCTTCGCCCGAGCCACGTCGTAGGCGTAGGGCGCGAGGTTCGGGTTGTGGCCGAACGCATCGGGCCCCACCACCTGCCCGTTGAGGATCCGGCCGTGGCCGCGCAGGATCGACCGCAGGATCGCCTCCTTGTCGACGGCGTAGTTGAGGGCCTGGCGCACCTTGCGGTGCTGCAGGGGCCCGGGCACGTTGGAGCGCAGGTTCACCACCATGCCCTGCGCCAGGTTCACCGCCCCCACCTGCAGGCCGCGCGCCTTCAGCCGGTCGACCTGCTCGGGCGGCACCAGCACGCCCACGTCCAGCTCGCCGGTCTCCAGCCCCGCCACGCGGGTCGAGTCCTCGGGAATGGCGCGAAAGACGATCTCGTCCAGGCGCGGGCGGCCGCGCCAGTAGCCCGCGTTGGCGCGCACCACCATGCGATCCTGCCGGTGCCACTCGCCGAAGACGAAGGGCCCGGTCCCCACCGGCGCCGCGGCGAACCCGGCGGCCCCGCGCTCCTGAAAGTACGCTGCGGGCAGGATGTCCACCACCGTCAGGCCCTGCAGCAGCGGCGCGAAGGGGCCGCGGGTGACGATGCGGAGGGTCTGCGGCCCGGTGACGTCGACGCGCTCGATGGCGGAGATGCGCCCCAGCCAGGGCGAGCGCGTCGCCGGGTCGAGGATCCGCTCGATGGTGAACTTGACGTCCTCGGGCGTCAGCGTCATGCCGTTGTGGAAGCGCACGCCCGACTGCAGCGTGAACTCCCATGTGGTGGGATCCACCAGCCGCCACGACCGGGCCAGCACGCCGCGGAACCCCCCCTTCCCGTCGCTGGCCACCAGCTTCTCGAACATGGTGGCGTAGGCCGGCAGCGCATTGGCCGTGCTGTCCAGGTGGGGGTCGGGCGTGTTGGGAATCGAGCCGATCCCGATCACCAGGCGGCGTGGTGCCTGGGCTGCCACCTGCGGCACGGGCGCCAGCCCGCCCGCGAGCAGGACCGCCCCTACCGTCAACCCCACAAGCCGGCGCAGACGTCGCATCTCTTCACCCCCTCCACACCGTGGCTACTGCGTGCCTCTGACTGGACACCTGCGTACCCGACATCATACCCCCCTCCTCGCCCACCTGCGCCCAGGATGCACCCGCATCGCGGGACCACCCTCACACGGCCGGGCGGCGGGCCGGCCTCGCCCACCCCGCACGCGGCGCATCCGCGCCGGGCTACCCCGTGGCGGGCCGTGCGCGCGGCGGCCCCACATCGACCCCGTAGTGATCCGCCAGCGCCCGCACCAGCGCGTCCACGCGGG
>CAZGNA010000031.1:0-20886 GCA_964526945.1 uncultured bacterium | reverse complement strand
GCGCGCCCCGCCCCCCGGGCGCGTGGCCCTACGGCGTCACCGAGACCTCGGAGAGCGTGAAGATCTCGCTGGGCGGCAGCTTGAAGCCCTGGACGCGCGTCCGGTAGGCGTAGCTCTCCAGCGCCTCGAAGAGGAACACCGCCGGCCCGTCGGTCCAGAGGATCTCCTGCACCCGCCTGTAGAGCTCGCACCGGCGGTCGAGGTCCACGGTGGCCGCGGCCTGTTCCAGCAGCCGGTCGACCTCCGGGTTGGCGTAGCCGGTCCGCCGCGCCCGCGAGTGGTACAGACGTCCCAGCGTGTAGTCGGCGTCGCCGGTGACGGCGCCGGTGCCCAGCAGGTTCAGGTCCCAGTTGAGCTTGAGCAGGTCGTCCAGCCAGATGGCCCGCGGCTGCAGCGTGTTCTTCACCCGGATCCCCACCAGGGCCAGCTGGCCCGTAATGGCGTCGGCGACCTCGCGCTCCTTGGGCAGCGCGTCGTTCCACTTGAGTTCGGTCTCGAACCCCCCAGGGTAACCTGCCTCGGCCAGCAGCTTGCGGGCCAGCGGCGTGTTGAAGCCGTAGAGGGGGAACTCCACGGCGCACAGGACGTTGGCCGCGATCGGACCCCGCGCCGGCTTGGCGATGCCCGCCAGGAGCGAGCTGGTGATGGCGGGGATGTTCAGGGCGTGTCGGAGGGCCTGCCGGACCTTGGGGTGGTCGAAGGGCTTGCGGGTCGGATTGATCCACAGGAAGCGCGTGTAGTAGGTGGGGCCGATCTCGATCTTGATCTGGGCGTTGCCGCGCAGGCGCTTGATCTCCTCCGGGGTGAGCTGGACGGTCATGTCGATCTCGCCGGTCTCCAGCGCCGTGACCCGCGCCGACAGCTCGGGGATGTCCACGAAGACCAGCCGCTGCAGTTTCGGGATCCCGCGCTGCCAGTAGGCGGGGTTGGCCTCCAGCACCACGCGCGTGTCGCGCACGAACTCCACGACGCGGAAGGGCCCGGTGCCCACCGGCCGTTCGGCGAACGCCGGCGTGGCCGGCGTGCCCGCCGGCACGATGTAGAGCATCGTCAGGTTGGACAGCAGTGTGCCCATGGGCCCCTGGGTCCGGATCACCACGCGGTAGGGGTCGGGGGTCTCCACCGCCGCCACCGGGGTGAACAGCGGGGTGAGGGGGCCGCGCAGGGCGACCACCCGCTCCAGGGACGTCTTCACCGCGGCGGCGGTGAACTCGCTACCGTCGTGGAAGCGCACGCCGCGGCGCAGCTGGAACTCCCACGTGGTGGGGTCGACGATCCGCCAGCGCTCGGCCAGCGCGGGCTGGAACTTCTTGGCCGCCGGGTCCCACGTCACCAGGGTGTCGTAGAGATGGCGCCCGACGATGATCGAGATGCGCTCGGCGGCGGCAGGGCCGTGGGCGTCCAGGGAGACCACCCGCTGGGGGTAGGCGATGCGCAGCGTTCCCGGCGGGGCAGCGGGGCCGGCGGGCGCGCCGCCCGCGGCCGCCAGGATCAGCACCACGACCACGACAGCGGCACTGCGGCCTGCGGTTGCCAGCTTCACCATGCACCTCCGTGATTCGCGTTCGATGTCCGTGGTCCGCGCTCGATCGTGCCATCGCGTGACGCTACGTCCATCGTACCCGCCGGCACCCACGAGCGTCTACGGGCAGGACGCGCGGAGCCGTCCGGGGATCGCTGCCCCGCGATGCAGGTCGTGCTGACGGCGGCGTTCCGCGCCGCCCGCCCCGGTCCGGACCTGCGCACGCGGGTCCTCCCGGACACGTCGGCGGTCCTGCCCGGCGCCGGGGCCCGGGGGCGTCCCGGGCGAGGCGGTCGAGGCGCACTTCGCGGCGCTCGCGCGGCCCGTCCGACGCGAGGGGCCCCAGGCCGCCATCGAGGCGCCGGTGGTGCTGGAGGCGGCGCGGGCGGGCTCCCAGGATTGCTAGAATAGAGGTCGGCACCATGCCTGCGAACCTGACGCCAGAGTACCTGGCCGCCGACCGGAAGTTCAAAGAGGCCACCACGCCCCAGGCGAAGCTCGCGGCGCTGGAAGAGATGCTGGCGGTGATCCCCAAGCACAAGGGGACCGAGAAGATGCAGGCCGACCTCAAGCGCCGCATCGCCAAGCTGCGTCAGGAGGCCCAGCGCCGGCGCGGCGCCGCCCGCGCCCGACCCTTCTACCACGTCGACCGCGAGGGTGCGGGCCAGCTCGTCCTCGTGGGCGGGCCGAACGTCGGCAAGTCGTCGCTCCTGGCCGCGCTCACCAACGCCCAGCCCGAGATCGCCGACTACCCCTTCACGACACGGGTGCCGCTGGCCGGGATGGCGGCGTTCGAGGACGTGCCGATCCAGCTGGTCGACCTGCCGCCCGTAAGCCCCGAGATGACCGAGGGCTGGCTGTACGCGCTGATCCGCGGCGCCGACGGCGCGCTGGTGGTGGTCGACCTGGCCGACCCCGACCTCCTGTCGTCCACCGAGCAGGTGCTGGCGCTGCTGGCGGCTGGCGGCGTCGAGATCACACCGCCGGGAGCACCGCGCGGTCCGCGGCAGACCCCGGGGCTGTTCGTCGCGACCAAGCTCGACGCGCCCGGTGCCCGGGACGCGCTGGAGATCTTCAAGGAGTTCTACGCCGCCCGTCTGCCGGTGCTCCCGGTTTCTGCCCAGCAGGACGTGAACCTCGGCGAGCTGCGCCGCGAGATGTTCCGGCTGCTGGGCAAGATCCGGGTCTACAGCAAGAAGCCCGGCAAGAAGCCGGACCTCGACGTGCCCTTCGTCCTGCCGCAGGGGACCACGGTCCAGGAAGCGGCTGGCGCCGTGCACAAGGACTTCGCAGAACGCCTGCGCTACGCGCGCCTGTGGCGGGCCGGTGAGTACGACGGCCAGATGGTCAGCCGCGACCACGTGCTGCGCGACCGCGACATCCTCGAACTCCACATGTGAAGAGGTGCGACGCGCCGGCACCCAGGCCAGCCGGCAATCCGCGGGCAGCCGCCAGGGCGTTCGTGCGGGGATGGCCACGGCCCCGCGTCGCAGCCGGTCCGGAAGTTCCCGCCGGGACACCCGGCGGGCGGTAGTCGCCGGTCGCCGACCGTCCTGCCCGCTCTACCAGGGGAGCAGCCCGCGCAGGAATGCCAGCAGGCTGACCAGCAGGCCGACCGTCACCATCAAGATGGCCAGGGAGGCGGCGGCCACCGCGAGCCCGGCCAGCAGGAAGAGCACGTCCCGGTTCAGCAGCGCCACGCCCAGCAGCATCACCGCCACGGCCGGGGGCGTGTTCAGGAAGGGGAACGGTCCCAGCAGGATCAGGCCCATGAGCAGCATCGCCGCCGCCACGATGCGCACGCCGATCCGCTCGCCCGGCCAGAACCCGCGCGGCCGTGACCACCGCTCGAGCGCCCGGATCATCGGCAGGCCGCGGTCCCGGAGGAGCTGGACCGTCCGCGGGGAGAGCACACGGTCCCGCAGGGCTGCGGGCAGCCAGGGCCGCCCGCTCCCCCGCAGCATCTGGATCGCGAACACCGCGTAGATGGGGCCGACGACCGTCGACGACCCCGGGGGTAGCACGGGGATCAGCATGGGCAGGCCCAGCACGAGCATCAACAGCCCAAACCCCCGGTCGGCGGTCTGGTCGAGCAGGTCGCCCAGCCGCAGGGGGCGGTCGCCGGCTTCGCGCAGCGCCGCCTCGAGGATCGCGGAGAGGGAGGGGATCTCGGGGTCCGTGGTCACGCGCGCGGCGGCCACCGTGCGGGATCAGGGAAGCCGCATGCGGGGATCCAGGGCGTCGCGCAGGCCGTCGCCCAGCAGGTTGAACGCCAGCACCGCGAGGAAGATGGCCAGGCCCGGGAACGTGGCCATGTACCAGGACGAGAACAGGTAGGTCTGACCCTCGCCCAGCATCGTGCCCCACTCGGGCGTCGGCGGCTTCACGCCCAGGCCGAGGAACCCCAGCCCCGCGGCCGTGAGGATGGCCGTACCCAGCTGGAGGGTGGACTGCACGATCACCGGGGCCAGGCAGTTGGGCAGCACGTGTCGCCGCAGCACGCGCGGGGCCGAGGCCCCCAGCGCCCGCGCGGCCTCCACGTACACCTGGGTGCGGATCGACAGCGCCACCCCGCGCACCAGCCGGACGTACACCGGCGCGGTGGCCAGCCCCACGGCCACCACCACGTTGGTCACGCCGACGCCCAGCACCGCGATCAGCGTCAGCGCCAGCAGGAAGCCCGGGAAGGCCAGCATCAGGTCCACCAGCCGCTGGATCACAATGTCCACGCTGCCACCGTAGTACCCGGAGACCAGGCCCACCGGGACGCCCAGGGCGGCGCTCAGGCTGACCGCCAGCACCCCGATCAGGAACGAGACCCGGGCGCCGTAGACGATGCGCACCAGCAGGTCGCGGCCCAGGTTGTCGGTGCCCAGCAGGTGCGCCCGCGAGGGCGGCTGCAACACACGCTCGAAGTTGGCCTCCGTCGGGTCCTCGGTGAAGAGCACGGGGGCCAGCAGCGAGCCGGCCAGGAAGGCCGCCAGGATCGCCAGGCCTACGACCGCGGTGCGGTGCCGGCGCAGCCGGCGCCAGACGCCCGGCCGCGCCCGCACCTCTGCGGGGGCGGGCAGCCACCTAACCGTAGTGGATGCGCGGGTCGACATAGGCGTAGAGGACGTCCACGACGAGGTTCACCAGGGTGAAGAGCCCGGCGAACACCAGCACCACGCCCTGGACCACCGCGTAGTCACGGGCGGTGATGGCGCTGACCAGCAGCCGCCCCATGCCGGGCCAGGCGAACACGGTCTCGGTGAGGATCGCGCCGCCCAGCAGCGCGCCGAACTGCAGGCCGATGACGGTGATCACCGGGATCAGGGCGTTCTTGAGGGCGTGGCGGAGGATCACCACGCGGCCGTGCAGGCCCTTGGCGCGCGCCGTGCGGATGTAGTCCTGGGTGAACACCTCCAGCAGGCTGCTGCGGGTCATGCGGGCGATGATGGCGATGGAGAACGCCGCCAGCGCCACCGTGGGCAGGACCAGGTGCGCGGGCGTCCCGTAGCCGCCGGCCGGCAGCCAGTTGAGGTAGACGGAGAAGAGCAGCATCAGCATCAGGCCCAGCCAGAAGACCGGGAGCGAGACGCCAAACAGCGCCACGGTCATCACCACGTAGTCGACCGCGGAGTACTGACGGGTGGCCGACAGCACCCCGGCGGCCATGCCCACCAGCGTCGCCACCACGATGCTGGAGACCGCCAGCTGCACCGTGGCGGGCAGCCGGCTGCCGATCTCGCCGATGACCGGCTCGCGGGTGACGGCCGAGTACCCGAGGTCGCCCCGGAGCAGCCGGGCGAAGAACCGCGCGTACTGGACGTACAGCGGGCGGTCCAGCCCCAACTCCACCCGCAGTCGCTGCACCTCCTCCTCGGAGGCCTGCAGCCCCAGGATCAACCGCGCCGGGTCGCCGGGGATCAGCCGGATGAGGGCGAAGACGACCACCGTGACGCCAAGCAGCGTCGGGACAGCAAGCCCAAGACGACGCAGCAGGTAGCGGCCCATGGGAGACGTCCGGGCAACGCACCGGCCCGGGGCGACGCCTGCGGCGCGCCCCGGGCCGGCGTCACGTCGTGGGGACGTCGCGCGTCACGTCCACGTCACTTCCACGTCACGCAGTGGTGGCCGACCGCGGGCGCCTCCGGCTCGCACAGCGCCGTCCACTTCTCGATGGGGTGGATCAGGACCCCTTCGAGGTTCTTCGCGGTCACGACGTACCACTTCTGGCTCCACAGCCAGATCCAGGGGGCGTCGTGCCAGATGATCTCCTGGGCTTCCTTCATGATGGCCTTGCGCCGCTCGACGTTGGCCTCCTGGCGCTCGCGCTCCAGCAGCTGGTCGACCTTCGGGTTGTTGTAGAAGGCCGGCCCCAGGCCCCGGGGCGGGTGGCTGGAGGAGTGGAACTGGCCGTACAGCACGCCGTCGCAGTCCAGCACCGGCCACGCCCAGCCCAGCACGATCATCTGGACCCGGGTGCGCTCCGGCGGCGTCTGGATCATGGCGACGTAGGAGGGCCAGTCCATGGTGCTGACGTTGGCCCGCACGTTCACGTTGCGCAGCTGGGCGGCGATCGCCTGAGCGAACTGGAAGTCCTGGATGTAACGGCCCGTGGGCGAGAAGAAGTTGACCTCGAACCCGTCCTTGTACCCCGCCTCGGCCAGCAGCTGCTTCGCCTTGATGGGGTTGAAGGGCCAGCCGCCGTCCTGCACCTTGGAGTAGCCGAACATCATGGACGGGCAGGGCGAGTCCACCACCGTGCCCAGGTCGAACAGCACGCTGGCCAGGATCGCCTTCTTGTTGACGGCGTAGTTCATGGCCTGGCGGACCCGGACGTCCTTGAACGGCCCCCACTGGGTGTTCATGACCACGAAGATCACGCGGTCGCTGGGCGCCTCGACCACCGTCACCCGGGGGTTGCGGCGCAGCCCCTTGACGTCGGGGGCCGGCGGCAGCATCGCCTGGTGGACGTCACCCGCCAGGACCTGCGTCAGGCGGGTGCCGGCGTCGGGCACGACGCGGAAGAGGATCTCGTCGAAGATCGGCTTCTTGCCCCAGTAGTTGGGGTTGCGCTCCAGCAGGATCGAGTCACCCCGCCGCCACTCCTTGAAGACGTAGGGGCCGGTGCCCCCGCCCACCGGCGCCGCCCGCCAGCGGTCGCCGGCGCGCTGGACGGCCGCGGGCGAGAGGATGGCGAACTGGGTGGTGCTCAGGTCGGACAGGAACGTCGGGGTAACCCTGCTCAGCGTGATCCGCACCGTGTCCTCGCCAACGGCCTCGATGCTCTTGATGGGCTGCACCAGGAAGCGCAGCGCCACTGCCACCCGGGGATCCTGGAGCCGCTCGAAGGTGAACTTCACCGCCTCGGCGTTGAACGGCGTGCCGTCGTGGAAGCGCACGCCGCGCCGCAGCGTGAAGGTGTAGGTCAGGCCGTCGCGCGAGATCTGCCAGCGGGTCGCCAGCCGCGGCACGATCTCGTTCTTGACGGGGTGGAGGTCGACCAACGTCTCGAACATGTAGTCCACGACGTTGGCGATGGTGGTGGTCGTCTGCTCGGCCGGATCGAGCCGGTCGGCGTCGATCCCGATCGCCACACGCAACTGCCGGGGCACCGCCTGGGCGGTGGCCTGCACCTGCTGCAGCCCCAGCAGGCCCGCCACCAGCACCAGCGCCAGTGCGACGCGCATCCCTGTCCTCACCGCGCTCCCTCCTTCCACCGTGCCGACACGTGAAGTCTTCTCGTACAGGATTCAGCCTGAAGACTACCACAGACGCCCACAGACTACCACGCCGGGCCCGCATTCCCTCTCAGCCCCACGAGGCGCCCGCGGCGCCCGGCGCAGGCGAATCCGGAGGCCGGTTGGTCTCGGCGCCTTCACCCCCGGACCTTGAGGTGTCGGCGACCGCAGGGCGGTCGAGTACCCTCCCGCGCGAGCCGGGGGCTTGCGGGCATTGCCCTGGCGCCACGGCCCCGACGGCAGCAGGACCCGGGGGTGACGTGCCGAACGCCTGGTCATGGCTCCCCTGTGGCTGCGTCCGGCGGTCTGGGCGCTCGGGGTGCTGGTCGCGGCCGCCGTCTCCCCCTCGGGCAACGCCGCCCGGGCGGAGGACCGGGCGATCATCGCCCGCAACCTCGCCGAGAACATCCTGGGCAAAGGGCTGGTGCGCAGCAGCCGCCTGATCGAGGACGGCCGCGCCGTGGCCCTGGTGTGGGAGTCGGCCACGTTCAAGGCGACCAACAGCGTGGCCGCGACCCGGGAGCTGTTGCAGGCCGAGGTACAGCTGGCGGCCGGCGCCATCTTCCACGTGCTGCGCGACGTCGAGGGCGTGCAGTTCGTGATCGTCCACGGACACCGTCGCCTGTGTGCCGGTCGGGCCAGCCGCGTGCGGCCGTTGCTGATCCGCTACGCCAGGGAGCTGGAAGGGTAGCCCGGTCGTCCCCGGGGCTCAGGGTGCCGGCGCCCCGACGATCAGCATCCCCGTCTGCCCCCGCGCGGCGTGGTCGAAGAGCGTGCACAGGAACGCGTACGACCCCCGTCCGCGGACGGTGAACTCCACCTCGGCGGTCTTCCCCGCTTCCACCGACACGAACTTGCGCCCTTCGGCGATCCCCTCCAGGCCGTCGCCCCGCACAATCAGGGGGATGTTGAGCAGGAAGGCCGAGGCGAAGTTGTGGGTCCGCCCGAACTGGTCGGCGTTGCGCAGGCGGAGCACGACGGTCTCGCCGTCAGCCAGCCGGAGCAGGTTGGGCTCGTACTTGTACGAGGTCATGACGATCTCGATCGTCCGCTTTGGCGGGGCCTGGGCAGGACTCCCTGTGGCACCCCCCAGGGTGACCGTTGCGGCCAGCAGGCCAGCGGCCAGCACGCCCGCGCGCATCGTCGCCTCCCTCCGTGGCGCTGCAGATCGCTGTTCGGCGCCTCTTCCTCGCCGTTCCCCGCGCCAGGCATCGGGCAGCAGCCGCGACAGTCCGCCGGGGCGCCCGTCGGACGCGGGCGGGCGCGCGCTCACCGTCGGTCGACGAACAGGGCGCCGGTCATCCCGTTCCACGAGTGGAGGAACACGCTGCAGATGAAGGCGTACGAGCCCGGGTGCTGGGCCACGAACTCCACCTCGGCGCTCTGGCCAACGTCGAGCCGGACGAACCGCCGGCCCTCCTCCTCGCCCTGCCGGGCGGTGCCGCGCACCGTGAGGGGGAGGCCGACGAAGTAGCGCGAGGCGATGTCGTGGGGGAAGCGGCGTTCGGTGTCGGCGTTGCGCAGCCGCAGGATCACCGTGTCGCCCTCGGTGACCCGGATCTGGTTCGGTTCGAACTTGAACGACGTCATCGTGATCTCATAGACCTTGGGCGCGCGCGTCTGGGCCGGGGTGCGCGCCGGCGTCGCCAGCGTCACCAGCCCGGCCAGGAGCACGACGCCCGCAAGTCGGATCCCCATGGCGTCCTCCACTTCCTCCAGGTAGTCTGCCCGCGCCGCGCGGCGCAAGCCAGCCGGCCCTTTTCGTAGCGTCGGTATGTATCGAACGTGTCACGCCGCCCCAGCCGGTGCGGTCCGGGACCGGACGCGCCCGACGGTCCCGGGCCGCCCGCGTCGTAGGATGGGGGCCGTCGTCCTGCGGCGCGGAGGGCCGCCGATACCGGCGCCGCGCCGGGCCGCGTGGGCACGGGGGATCGCCTCCTCGGCATCGGATGTGCGGGGCCGCCGCCGACCGGGCCCGGCACCTCGTCCCCACCGGCGCGGCGGTCTCGTCGTGCGATCCCCGGGCGGTGGCCGCGTGTGCGCCTTAGGGCGCCACGATGCGGTTGCGCAGCACCCCGATGCCCTCGATCTCGGCTTCCACCACGTCGCCCGGCTGCAGCCACGGCGGTGGCGTGCGGCCCATGGCGACACCCTCTGGCGTGCCGGTGGCCAGCAGGTCGCCGGGCTCGAGGGTCATGCCCGCAGACAGCACCGAGATCAGCTGCGCCACCGAGAAGACCATGCTGCGCGTGGAGGCGTTCTGCCGTTCCTCGCCGTTGACCCGCAGCCGCAGGCACAGGTTCTGGGGGTCGGGGATCAGCGACCGGTGGACGACGGCCGGCCCCAGTGGCGCGAACGTGTCCAGGGACTTCCCCTTGAACCACTGCAGGTGGCGGCGCTGGAGGTCGCGGGCCGTGATGTCGTTCATGATGGTGTACCCGAAGACGTAGTCCAGGGCACGCTCGACGGGGATGTCGCGGCCCCGCCGGCCGATCACCACGGTGAGCTCGACCTCGTAGTCGAGCTGCTCCGTCACCCGGTGGTGGACGACCGGCGCGTCGGGGCCCACCACGGCGGTGGGCGGCTTGGTGAAGAACACCGGCACCGTGGGCACCTCGTGCCCGCCCTCGCGGGCGTGCTCGGCGTAGTTGCGCCCCATGCAGAAGATGTTCTTGCGGGGCCGCGGGATCGGCGCGAGCAGCCGGGTGCGGGCCAGAGGCAACACGAGGCCGCGCGCGCGGCCCTCCCGCAGGAGCCGGCGGCCGAGCGCGAGGGCAGCCCGCGCCTGTGCCAGGGAGCCGCGCTCGATGAAGCTCACCAGATCGTCGGGGATCTCGTCCCCGGGGCCGCGTCCGCGGCCGGCGCGGGCGGCCTGGCGAGCCAGGGGGGCGAAGGCGAAGACGTGCTCACCGTCCAGCATCCCCAGGTGCGCCTGGTCCCGGGCCTCGTACGTGACGAACCGCATGGACCACCTCGCTGACTTCCGTGGCATGACGCCTACGGGAGTTTTCGAACGCGCGGGGAAATTCCCTGGTGCGCGCCGCGGGCTGCGCGAGGACGGAGGACCGACGGGTCATCGACGGAGGATCGACGATGGACGCACAGGTGTGGGACGCCTTTCGGGTCGCCGACGCCATGGACGGCCCCGCCCAGCAGTTCCAGCGGCTGCTGGGCCGGCCCGACCTCACGGTGGGCGTGCTCCGCGTGCTGCCCGGCGGCCTCGACCTGCAGGGGACGCACCAGCAGGACGAGGTGTACGCCTGCGTGGGCGGCCGCGGCCTCGTGCGGCTTGGCGACCGCGACGTCCCGGTGGGCCCCGGGGCGGTGATCTTCGTGCCCGCGGGCGTCCCGCATCGCTTCCACGGCAACAAGGAACCGCTGGTGCTGGCCTACGTGCTGGTGCCGCCGGCCGGGTGAGGCGGCCGGACCCGATCGGGTCAGCTCGAAGCCGATGCCGGGACCGCGTGCGGCCGCGCGGCGACCTCGGCGAAGTGACGGGCCTCGAGGGCGGCCGCCGTGGGCGGAGGGTCGCCAAAGCGCAGGTGGGCGACCAGCCCCGGGTGCACCGCCCGGACGGCCTCGTAGAGCTGGAGGGCGATGCGCCGGTAGGAGAAGTGCCCGCTCTCCCGTGCCCGCAGCGCCACCACGCTGTAGAGCTCGCGCAGGTTCATGGTGGCCAGGAAGCGGCGGTTGTGGGCGTTGGTGACCAGGTAGGCGGCCTCGTGCGGCAGGTCGGCCGCGACGCGGTGGTACGCCTCCGTGGCCTGCTCGACCGCGGCGCGGAACGCGCCCTCCAGGCCGGCTTCGACGATGGCGCGGGGCACCGCGTAGCCCAGGTCCACCGTGGGGGCCTGGGGGCTCTGGGTCATCATGCGGTGACGCTTGAGGTCGAAGTAGGCGCCCTGGTCGCAGACGATGTCGAAGGTGTAGGTGACGTGCTCGAGCTCGCGTAGCGGCGCATCGTGGCGCCGGAGCCGTCCCAGCGCCTCACAGATGATGGCCGCGCGCCCCTGCGGGTCCAGCGCGGCCGCCCGCGCCCAGGCCCGGCGGTACGACGTCCGACCGTAGCGGTACAGGCATGCGGCGACGATGCGCAGCTCCGCGTCCCGGTCGTAGTGCACCAGGCGAACCCCGGGCGACGCCTCGCCGTCCAAGAGGTCGGTGTCCGCCGGCTCGCCCTCGCCCCTGGCCAGCGCGGTGAGGGCCGCGGCCGTCTCGATCAGGTAGGGGCTGGGCTCGGCGTACTTGACGAGGGTGGGCACCTCGGTGCGGGCCACGGCCTTGACCTCGGCGCCGATGGCCCGGACCTCTTCGAGGGGGTGGGACAGCATCTTGGTGATGGCGTGCTCCAGGGCGCGGGCGTTGGCCGTCATGCCGACGTTGGCGAGCGTGGCGCAGGGCAGGAGGAAGCGGCAGACGTCGATGTACCTGGAGCGGATCCGTGCGGCATACGCCCGGTCGGCCTCCCCCTCGTGGCGCGGGTACCACGTCTCGATGACGCGCCGCACGGGCTCGAGGCTGGCCCGGTACGTCTCGAACAGGCGCCGGCAGGTCTGCACGTAGAGCTCGGCGTGGGGGGAGGCCGCGACCGCCGGCGGGACGTAGAAGGCGTCGAAGATCTGGTAGCGGGTGGACTTCTCGGTGTACGAGCAGAGACGGTTGTTCTCCAGGCACTCGATGGCCAGGCGCGAGACGTTCTCCAGCGCCAGGTGGAGGACGGCGTGCTCGGCCACCGAGCCATGCCCGTACCCCAGCACCCACTTCTCGTGGAACTCGCTGGACGACTCCTCCGTCAGTTCCGCCGCGATCTCCCGGAAGGGCTTGGGGCTACGGGAGGTCTTGGCGAAGGCGACGGCGATGACCTCGGGGGGAAGGAGCCTGGGGCTGAGGAGGTAGATGTCGCGGCGGCGCAGCGATGGAGTACCGTCGATCGAGGCGAACTGTGGTAGCATGGCCTTCCCCCCGGGGTCACTGTAGGTATTCCACGTCCGGCCGGGCTTTCCTTCTAGATCTAGTGCGAGATACGCAAATTTTCCCCAAGATTTTGTGGCGGGCCCTGGCGCCTGGCCTCCCGCTCCGGCAGGAGTCCAGGGGCCAGACGGCCAACAGGCAGACGTGAGCCTCCTGGCCCGACTGCGGGAGCAGCTGCGGGAGTACCGCCCGCGTGATCTGCCGCCCCATTCGTGGCGCCGGGCGGCGGTGCTCGTCCCGGTGTTCGAGCAGGACGGGGTGGCACACCTCCTCCTCACCAAGCGCACGGAGACCGTCGAGCACCACAAGGGGCAGATCTCCTTCCCCGGGGGCGGCGAGGAGCCGGGGGACGCCTCGCTCCAGGAGACCGCGCTGCGGGAGACGTACGAGGAGCTCGGGGTGGAGCCCTCAGCCGTGGAGGTGCTCGGGCGGCTGGACGAGGTCGAGACGGTCGTGTCGGGGTTCGCGGTCACCCCCTTCGTGGGTGCCGTGCCGCCGCCGGATCGCCTGCGGCCCAATCCGAACGAGATCGACGAGGTCGTGACCCTGCCCCTGGCGATCTTCCAGGATCCGGCGCGGGTGCGCGCCGAGCGCGTGGCGCGCGGGGGCCGGGTGGTGGAGCTGCTCTACTACGACTGCGGCCGCTGGACCGTGTGGGGGCTCACGGCGCGGATCATCCGGAACCTGCTGGACGTGGTGGAGGGGAAGGTCCCGGAGGCGCCCGAGCCGCCGGCGGCCAACGAGCCGTGAGGGCCCGGCCGGGCGGGGATGACACGGGAAAGGACGGGGTCGGCGTGGCAGTGCGGTTGGTGATCCTCGACTGTGATCTGACGCTGTGGAACCATGCCAACGTGACGGCGCTGCGGCCGCCGTTTGAGCGGGACGGCGAGGACGCGGTGCGCGACCAGGACGGCGTCCGCGTCGCGCTCTACCCGGGCGTCCGGCGGCTGCTGGACGGCCTGCGGGCGCGGCGGGTGCTGGTGGCGGCCGCGTCCTGGAACCGGCCCGAGCCGGTGGACGAGATCTTCGCGCTGCTGGGGCTGGAGCCGTACTTCGACTTGAAGAAGGTCGAGCCGCACCCCCACAAGGAGCGGCTCGTCGCCGCCCTGATCGCCGACCTGGCCGCCCGCGGGTGCATCCTGCAGCCGGACGAGATCCTCTACGTCGACGACCGGCGCATCCACCTCGACGCGATCTATGCCACGGTGGGGCCGGTGCGATTCCTCCAGATGGGCCACGACATCCAGCGCCCCGACGAGGTGCTCGGGCACCTCGACGCCCTGGGCGTGGAGGCCGCACCGCAGGCCTGAAGGCGCCGCGGTCGTGCGCACCTCTGCCACGATCGCCGCACGGGGCAGGGAGCACCGCCGACGCCACGTGCCATGCGCACCTCCCTGGCCCCGCGGTATACTGGGACCGGTATGACGGTGACCTCGCCGATTCCCCCGCGGCCCTACGTGGGGCGCTACCTCGACTACGCGGCCACGACGCCGGTCGACCCGCGCGTGGTGGACGCCATGCAGCCCTACTTCAGTCAGCACTTTGGCAACGCCGGCAGCGTCCACCAGTTCGGTCAGGCCGCGCGCGCGGCGGTCGACGAGGCCCGGGCGGCGGTCGCCCGGCTGATCGGTGCCGACCCAGCGGAGATCGTCTTCACCTCGGGCGCGACCGAGGCGAACACCACCGCCATCCTGGGCGCGGTCTGGGCCAGCCCGCACGCAACGCCGCACGTCATCACCGCCGCCACCGAGCACCACGCGGTGCTGGAGCCGTCCCGTTGGCTGGCCGAGCGGGGCGTGGCGGTGACGATCCTGCCCGTGGACGGGCAGGGCCTGGTGGACCCGGACGACGTGCGGCGGGCCCTGCGGCCCCACACGGTGCTGATCAGCATCATGCACGGCAACAACGAGATCGGCACGCTGGGGCCGGTGGCCGAGGTGGCGGCCATCGCCCGCGACGCCGGGGTGCTGTTCCACACCGACGCCACCCAGAGCGCGGGCATCGTGCCGATCGACGTCCGGGCCCTCGGGGTCGACCTGCTCTCGCTGTCGGCCCACAAGCGCTACGGCCCCAAGGGCGTCGGCGCCCTGTACATCCGTCGCGGCGTGACCCTGGCGCCGCTGCTCCGCGGTGGCAGCCAGGAGCGCGGGCGGCGCGCCGGTACCGAGAACACGCCCGCCATCGTGGGGTTCGGCGCCGCAGCCGCCCTCGCGCAGGCCGCCATGGCGGAGGAGGCGGCGCGCATCGCGGCGTTGCGCGACCGGCTGGCCGCGGGGCTCGCCGCCCTGCCGGGCGCGCGGCTCAACGGCCACCCCACCCGACGGCTCCCGGGCATCGTCAACGTCTCGTTCGCCGATGCCGACAGCGAGTCGCTGCTGCTGGCGCTGGATCTGGAGGGGATCGCCGCCTCGTCGGGTTCGGCGTGCACCTCGGGCAGGCTGGAGCCCTCCCACGTGATCGCGGCCCTGGGCGTGCCCGCCGCCTATGCGGCCGGCACGGTGCGGTTCTCGCTGGGCCGCTGGAGCACCGAGGACGACGTGGACGCCGTGGTGGAGGTGCTCCCGCGGATTCTGGCGTCGGTGCGGGCCGTGACCGCGCGCACCCGGTGAGCCGCTGCTCCCCGCGGTGCGGCGTGCGACGCCCGCGGGGTGCGGGTGCGCGGGCCTGCCGCGGTGTTCGCGTGTTGACGCTCTCCTGCAACTCTGCGATGATGGGGGCTGGCCTGCCGCGCGGGCGGGACGGGGCGTTCTGCCGATGACGGTGCTGGTCGACTACCTCCCCATTCTCGTGCACCTCGTGCTGGCCGTCGGGTTGACGGCGGCGCTGCTTGGGACCCACGCGCTGCTGGGCGGCCGCCGCCCGACCCCGGCGAAGGTCGAGCCCTACGAGTCGGGGATGTGGGCGATCGGGACCGCGCGGGAGCGCGTGCCCATCCGGTACTACCTGATCGCGATGCTGTTCATCCTGTTCGACCTGGAGATCGTCTTCCTGTTCCCCTGGGCCGTGGTCTTCCGCCGGCTGGGCGTCTTCGGCCTGGTGGAGATGCTGGTGTTCGTCGGCGTGCTGGGCCTGGGGCTCCTCTACGCCTGGAAGCGGCAGGCGCTGGAATGGCAGTGACCACGGTCGATCCCGCCGAGGTCCGCGAGGTCGAGCGGCGCGTCTTGACCACCACCGTGGAGAAGATGGTGGCGTGGGCGCGCTCGGGCAGCATCTGGCCAGCGCAGTTCGGCCTGGCGTGCTGCGCCATCGAGATGATGGCCAGCGCCGGCGCGCGCTTCGACATCGCACGCTTCGGCAGCGAGCTGTTCCGCGCCTCGCCCCGCCAGGCCGACCTGCTGATCGTCTCGGGCCGCGTCTCCCAGAAGATGGCGCCCGTGCTGCGCCACATCTACGACCAGATGCTGGAACCCAAGTGGGTCATCGCCATGGGCGACTGTGCCTCGTGCGGCGGGGTGTTCAACAACTACGCGCTGGTCCAGGGAGTCGACAAGATCGTGCCGGTCGACGTCTACGTGGCCGGGTGCCCGCCGCGGCCCGAAGCGTTGCTCTACGGCGTGTTGAAGCTCCGGGAGAAGATCGCCGCCAGCGGAGGCCGTCGCTGATGGACGCCGGGGCGCTGGCGGCTCGGGTGCAGGCGCACCTGGGGAGCGAGCTGGAGCGCGTCGAGTTCCGCGGCGAGGTCACGGTGGTCGTGCCGGCCGACCGCGTGCTGGACGCGCTCGAGGCGGTGCGGACCGCGCCCGGCGGTCCCTGGATGCTCACGGATCTCACGGCGGTGGACCGCCATCCGGCCGAGCCACGGTTCGAGGTGGTCTACCTGCTGACCGGGCTGCAGCCGCCGGTCCGGCTGCGCCTCAAGGCGCGGCTGCCGGGCGCCCGGCCGGTGATCGCCAGCGCCACCGGGCTGTGGCCCGGCGCCAACTGGCTGGAACGCGAGGTCTACGACCTGTTCGGGATCCGCTTCGAGGGCCACCCGCACCTGACGCGGATCCTGTTGCCGGACGACTGGGAGGGACACCCGCTGCGCAAGGACTACCCGCTGACCGAGGAGCCGGTGCAGTTCGTCGGGCACGTCCCCAAGGTCCCCAGCGCGATCATTCCCACGTCGCCACCGCGGCCCTAGCCGCGGAGGCGTCCCGGCACCCGCAGGACGGGCGCGGGCGCGCGGGCGGGTGAGCGAGCATGACAACGCGCCAGACCGAGACGCTGACGATCAACGTGGGACCGCAGCACCCCGCCACCCACGGGGTGTTGCGGGTGCTGCTGGACCTCGAGGGCGAGGTGATCGTCGGCTGCCGGCCGGTGATCGGCTACCTCCACACCGGCTTCGAGAAGACCATGGAGCACCGCACCTACCACCAGAACATCGTCTTCCCGGCGCGCATCGAGTACCTCGCCACCTTCATCGAGGAGTGCGCCTACGTGCTGGCCGTGGAGAAGCTGACGGGGATCACGCCGCCGGAGCGAGCGCAGGTGGCCCGGGTGATCCTCATGGAGCTCTCGCGCATCGCCAGCCACCTGGTCTGGCTGGGCACCAGCGTGTTGGAACTCAACGTCACCAGCGGGTTCTTCTACTGCTTCCAGGCCCGGGAGCCGATCCTCGACCTCTTCGAGATGGTCTCCGGCCAGCGCATGATGCACGGCTACATCCGCATCGGCGGGCTGGCCTGGGACCTGCCGGAGGGCTTCGTCCCCCGGGTCCGGCAGGTGATGGAGGACCTGCCCCGCCAGCTGGACGACCTGGAGGCCATGCTCACCGACAACCTGATCTGGCGGCGGCGCACCGAGGGCGTGGGGGTGCTGTCGGCGGCCGACGCGCTCCGCTTTGGGTGTACGGGCCCGCTGCTGCGCGGCTCGGGCGTGGCCTACGACGTGCGCAAGGCGTTTCCGTACAGCGGCTACGAGCAGTACGCGTTCGACGTCCCGGTGGGCACCGTCGGCGACTCGTTCGAGCGGTACCGGCTGCGTATGGAGGAGATGCGCCAGGCGCGCCGCATCGTCCTCCAGGCTCTCGAGCGGCTGCCCGGGGGCCCGTGGATCGTCGACGACCGCAAGGTGGCCCTGCCCCCGCGGGCAGAGCTGGTCCACAGCATGGAGGCGGTGATCCACCAGTTCAAGCTGGTGAGCGAGGGCCTGCACCCGCCGGCGGGCGAGGTGTACCACGCGGTGGAGTCCCCGCGCGGCGAGAAAGGGTACTATCTGGTGAGCGACGGCAGCAACCGGCCGGTGCGGGTCCGGGTGCGCTCGGCGTCGTTCAACAACCTCCAGGCGCTGCCCGTCATGCTCCAGGGACACACCATGGCCGACGTCGTGGTGGTGATCGCCACCATCGATCCCGTCCTGGGGGACGTGGACCGATGAGCGGCACCCGGCTGGCCCAGGCGGCGTGCGGCCGCGCGACGGGGACGTCGGCGGGGATGCGATGCCTATGAGCGTCCCACCTGCTGCTGCCGCCCGCGCCGACCGGCGACCGCTCAGCGAGGCTGCCCGCCAGGAGATCCGGCAGCTGGCGGCCCGGTACGAGCACCGGCAGTCGGCGCTGCTGCCCGCGCTCTTCGTGGCGCAGGCCGAGTACGGGTGGCTGCCGCCCGAGGCGCTGGAGGGCGTGGCGGAGACGCTGGACCTGCCGCTGGCCGAGGTCGTGTCGGTGGCGTCGTTCTACCACCTTTTCTACCTCGCGCCCGTGGGCCGGCACGTCGTCCAGGTGTGCACCAACGTCTCGTGCATGCTGGCAGGGTGCGGGGCGGTGGTGGCGCGCCTGCGCGAGCGGCTGGGCGTGGGCCCCGGGGGCACCACGCCCGACGGGCGGTTCACGTGGCGGACGGCGGAGTGCCTGGCCGCCTGTGACGAGGCGCCGGTGGTGCTCGTCGACGAGGACCGCTGGCCGCATGTGCAGCCCGAGGCCGTGGACGACCTGCTGGCCCGCTACCCGTGAGGCGTCCCGATGCCTGAGTCCATCCTGTTGAAGTGGACGCGCGACGGCGGGGTGCACGACCTGACGGCCTACTGCCGGGCCGGCGGGTATGCGGCGGCCCGGCGCGTGGCCACGGGCGAGCTGCCGCCGGAGTCGGTGATCGACCTGCTGGTGCAGTCGGGGTTGCGGGGCAAGGGCGGGGCGGGCTTCCCCACGGGCCAGAAGTGGAAGTTCATCCCCCGCAGCGCCCCGGTCAAGTACGTGGTGGTGAACGCCGACGAGGGCGAGCCCGGGACCTTCAAGGACCGGACGCTTCTGGAAGGCTGCCCGCACCTGCTGGTCGAGGGCATCATCATCGCCGCGGTGACCGTGGGGGCCCGCAAGGCGTACGTCTACCTGCGCCGGGAGTTCCATCGGGCGCGCCGGCTGCTGGAGCAGGCCGTGGCCCAGGCCCGGGCCGCGGGCTTCGTCGGCGAGCGGATCTTCGGGGGCGAGCACACCGTGGAGATCGTGGTGCACACCGGGGCCGGTGCCTACATCGCCGGGGAGGAGTCGGCGCTGCTCGAGTCGCTGGAGGGCCGCCGCGCGCTGCCGCGGCTGCGGCCGCCGTTCCCGGCGCAGGCCGGGCTCTACCAGCAGCCGACGCTGGTGAACAACGTGGAGACCCTCTGTCACGTGCCCGCGATCCTCACGCTGGGCCCCGAGCGCTACCGCGAGCTGGGCCCGCCCGCGCTGTTCTCCATCAGCGGCCACGTGACCCGCCCCGGGGTCTACGAGCTGCCGCTGGGCACGCCGCTGCGCGCGATGATCTTCGAGCACGCCGGCGGCCTGCGGCCCGGCCGTCGCGTCCAGGCGGTGTTTCCGGGCGGATCGTCGTCGATGCTGCTGACCGCCGACCAGCTGGACGTGCCCATGGACTACGACAGCCTGCGCGCGGTCGGCTCGATGCTGGGGTCGGCGGCGGTGATCGTCATCGACGACTCCGCCGACATCGTCGAGGTCATCGCTCGCGTCGTCGAGTTCTACCGCGACGAGTCCTGCGGCAAGTGCACGCCCTGCCGCGAGGGCACCGTGTGGATCACCCAGGTGTTCGACCGCCTGCTGGGCGGCCGGGGCCGCCCCGCGGACCTGGACCTCCTGGAGGGGATCGCCCGGGGCATGACCGGTACGTGTTTCTGCCCGCTGGGCGAGAGCGTGCCGCCGAGCCTGGTGGCGTCGCTGCGCCACTTCCGCCACGCCTACGAGCGCCACATCGCGCGGGCCGGCGCCGGGGTCGCGGCGCCGGCCGCTGCAGGAGCTGCCCATGGCCACTAGCCCGCCCGAGACCGTGACCCTCACCATCGACGGGCGCACCGTCACCGTGCCCAAGGGTACCACCGTCTACCAGGCGGCGCGCGCCGCGGGGATCGAGATCCCCATCTTCTGCTATCACGACCGGATGCCCCCGCTGGGGGCCTGCCGCATGTGCCTGGTGAAGGTCGAGAAGATGCCCAGGTTGCAGACCTCGTGCACGCTGCCCGCGGCCGAGGGCATGGTGGTGGACACCCGCGCGCCGGAGGTGCGGGCCGGGCAGGAGGCCATCCTGGAGTTCCTCCTGATCAACCACCCGCTGGACTGCCCCGTCTGCGACAAGGGCGGCGAGTGCCCGCTGCAGGATCAGACGCTGCGGTGGGGGCCCGGCCGCAGCCGCTTCGTCGAGGCCAAGCGCGACTTCGCCAAGCCGGTGGCGCTGGGGCCCGTGCTCGTGCTGGACCGCGAGCGGTGCATCCTGTGCTGGCGGTGCGTCCGGTTCGGTGAACTGGTCGCCGGCGACCACGCCCTGAAAGGCTTCGCCCGCGGGTTCTCCAGCGAGATCAACACCCCGTTCGCGCTCCCGGTCGAGTCCAAGTTCATCGGGAACACCATCGCCATCTGTCCCGTCGGCGCCCTGACCAGCCGGACCTACCGCTTCCGGGCGCGGCCGTGGGACAACCGGCCCGTGGCGTCCACCTGCACGCACTGCGGGCTGGGCTGCGCCATCTGGCTGGACGTGCGGGGCGACGAGGTGGTGCGCACCCGCGCCCGCGAGCTGGCGGCGATCAACGACGTCTGGCTGTGCGACCTGGGCTTCTTCGGCCACGACTACGTGGGCGCACCCGACCGGCTGCGCGCGCCGCTCGTGCGGCGCCACGGGCGGCTCGAGGAGGCCACCTGGGACGAGGCCCTGGACCTGGTGAGCGCCCGCCTGGCCGACGCCCGCGCCCGCGCGCCCGGGCGCGTGGCGTTCCTGGGCGGCCGGCGCCTGGCCAACGAGGACGTCGTGCTGGCCGCAGCGCTCTTCCGCCAGGTCGTGGGGACCCCGCACCTCGACCACCGCACCGACGTCCCCGCGGGCAGCCCGAGCCTGGAGGTCGCCTGGGGCCTGCGGGCGCCGATCGACGAGATCGCGCGCGGCGACGTGTTCGTGCTGGTCGGCTGCGACCTCACCGAGGAGTACCCGGTGCTGTGGCTGCGCCTCAAGCCAGCGATCGACCGCGGCGCGCGGCTGGTCGTGGTGCACGCCCGGCGGCCCGAGATGGCGCGCTGGGCCCAGTGGACGATCGTGCGTCCCTACGACCGCCTCGTCCAGGCGGTCATGGATCTGCGCGCGGCCACGTCCGCTGCCCGGGACGGCCGCGCCGCCGCGCGGACCGCAACGGCCGATCACGACGCCGCGGTGCTGGCCGCCGCCGGCAGCGCCGTGGCCGCGGGCGGGCGCGTGCAGTGTGGTTCAC
>CAZGNA010000030.1:0-20957 GCA_964526945.1 uncultured bacterium | reverse complement strand
ACCCAGGCGCGGTGGAGCCGTGTGTCGATCACTCCCAGCGGCGCTCGTCCACGATCGGTCGGGCCTCCGCGGGCAGCGTCCCGGGCGGGAGCAGGTCGATCTCACACCGCAGCCGCACCGCGTCGGCGATCGCCTGCCGCAGCCGGTCCTCGAGCCCGTGGACGCCGGCCTGGGGGTGCGGCTCGATGCGCACGCGCATCACGTCCTGGTGGCCCACCCGCGAGACCACCACCTGGTAGCGCGCGATGTCGGGAAAGCGGGCCAGCACCCGGGCCACCTCTGCGGGGTGCACGAACATGCCGCGGACCTTCACCGCGTCGCCCACGCGGCCCAGGATCCGCGCGATGCGCGGGGCGGTGCGGCCGCACGGGCACGACCCTTCGGCCATCACGGCCAGGTCGCCGGTGGCGAGCCGCAGCAGCGGGTAGACGGGGTTCAGCGCCGTCACCACCACCTCCCCGGGCACGCCGGGCGGCACCGGCGCGCGCGTCTGCGGATCCAGGAGCTCCACGATCAGCTCGTGCCAGACGTGCATGCCGTCGTGGCGCGAGCACTCGTAGGCGATAGACCCCACGTCGGCGGTGCCGTAGCCCTGGCTGACCTCCACGCCGTGGGCTGTGTGCAGCCGTCGGCGCAGGCTCTCGGGGAGCATCTCGGCGATCACGAACGCGCGCCGCAGGCGCACGCTGCGCCCGGCGGCCGCGGCCGCGTCCAGCAGCGTCGCCAGGAAACTCGGGGTACCGACGTAGCCGGTGGCGCCCACGTCGGCCAGCAGGGCCACCTGTGTCTCGGTGTTGCCCGGACCTGCGGGAATCACCGGACAGCCCAGCACACGCAACGCCCCGTCGAGCATCAGCCCGGCGGGCGTCAGGTGGTAGGCCAGGGTGTTCAGCACCACGTCGCCAGCCCGAAATTCCGCTGCAAAGAGCGCCGGCGCAAAGCGCCAGTAGTCGCGCTCGGGGCCCTCAGGGTCGAGGATCGGCCCCGGCGACCGGTAGATGCGCCCCAGGCTCGCCAGGGGGACGCCCACCCAGCCGCCGAACGGCGGACGCTGCCGCTGGAGCGCGGGCAGGTCGTCCTTGCGCAGCACGGGGAGGGCGGGCAGGGCGTCCAGCGAGAGGTCGGCGACCTCGACGCCGGCGGCGGCGAGCGCCTCGCCCAGGGCCGGGGCATGGGGCAGGGCAGCGCTCACGACGTCGCGCAGCCGCTGGTCCTGCCACCGCCGTCGGGTCGCCGCCGGCCAGGCCTCTGCGGGGTCCCACAGGTCGTCCATGGTGCCCTCCCGGTGCGGTATGCGCTGGTCTTCCTTCGCCCGTCGACCGTCTCCTGCCCGGCAGGAATGGCCTTCCGGCAGCCCTAATCTGTAGGACCGTGGACCCGCCGGTCCCTCTCGCGGACACGGTGCTGACCGTCGAGCGGCTCACGCTCCGGTTCGCGGGCGTTGTCGCGGTCCACGGGCTGTCGTTCTCGGTCCGGGCCGGTGAGCTGCTGGGGATCATCGGGCCCAACGGCGCGGGCAAGACCAGCGTCCTCAACTCCATCAGCGGGTTCTACCACCCCCAGGAAGGCCGCATCACCCTGTTTGGCCGTGACGTCACCCGGTTGCCACCCCACCAGCGGGCGACCCTGGGGTTGGGCCGCACGTTCCAGAACATCGCGCTCTACCCGGGAATGACCGTGCTGGCCAACATCCTCTCGGGGCGTCTGCTCCACATGCGCGCGGGCGTGCTGGCTTCTGGCGTCTACTGGGGACCCGCCCAGCGCGAACTCCTGGCGCATCGGGCGCGTGTCGAGGAGATCATCGACTTCCTGGAGCTGGAAGAGCACCGGGGGCACCGCGTGGCCGAGCTGCCCTACGGCGTGCAGAAGAAGGTGGAACTGGGCCGGGCCCTGGCCATGGAGCCCCGCCTGCTGCTGCTGGACGAGCCCATGGCGGGCATGAGCGCCGACGAGAAGGCCGACATGGCGCGCTACCTCCTGGAGCTGCGGGAGGTCCGGGGGCTGCCCATGATCCTCATCGAGCACGACATGGGCGTCGTGATGGACCTGTGCGACCGGGTAATCGCCATGGACTACGGCCGGAAGATCGCCGAAGGGCCCCCACAGGAGATCCAGCGCGATCCCGAGGTCATCCGGGCCTACCTCGGGGAGGAGCACCGGGTCGCATGACCGCCGAGGCGGTGCTCGAGCGCCCCCGCCCCGCGGCGGCCGTGGATGTGGCCCAGGCGCCCGACACGTTCCCGCGGCGCCTGGTCTACAACGCCGCCCGGTTTGGCGACCGCGTCGCCTTCCGCGAGAAGGAGTTCGGCATCTGGCGCGAGATCACGTGGGCGCAGTACCTGGACTGCGCGCGGGCGTGCGCCCTGGGCCTGGAGGCCCTGGGGCTGCGGCGGGGCGACGTGCTGGTGCTGATCGGCGACAACCGACCCGAGCTGTTCTACATGGCCATGGGCGCCCAGACCCTGGGGGCCATCTCGTGCGGCATGTACCAGGACAGCCTGGCCGAGCAGCTGGCCGAGCTCATCGCGTTCGCCGGCGCCCGGTTCGTCTTCTGCGAGGACCAGGAGCAGACCGACAAGATCCTGGCGGTGGAAGAGCGCCTGCCCACCGTGGAGCGCATCATCGTCGAGGACTGGCGGGGCATGTGGCGCTACCGGCACCCGAAGCTCCTGGCCTTCGCCGACCTGGTGGCGCTGGGCCGCGAGGTGCATGCGCGGGCGCCCGAGCGGTTCGCCGCCCTGGTGGCCCAGACCCAGCCCGACGACGTGGCCATCCTCTGCCAGACGTCGGGCACGACGGCCATGCCCAAGCTGGCGATGCTGTCCCACCGCAACCTGCTGGCCCAGGCCGAGAACTTCCATGCGGTCGAACCCCACATCGGCCCGGGCGACGAGTTCGTCTCGTACCTGCCCTTTGCGTGGATCGGCGAGCAGATGATCGCTTACAGCCTGCACCAGTGGGTGGGCTTCACGGTCAACTTCCCCGAGGAACCCGAGACGGCCCAGCGCGACTTCCGCGAGATCGGCCCCCACTTCACCTTCGCGCCCGCCCGCATCTACGAAGGGCTGCACTCGGCCGCCACGGTGCGCATCCTGGACGCGGGCCCGGTGCGCCGCTGGATCTACGAGACCGCCATGCGCCACGGCATCCGCGCCGTCGAGCTGGAGGCCGAGGGCCGACCGGTGCCCTGGTGGCTGCGGGCGCTGCGGCTGCTGTGGTACTGGACGGTCTACCGGCCCATCCTCGACAAGATGGGCATGGTGCGCATGCGGGTGGCCTGGAACGGCGGCGCCTCCCTGGGGCCGGACTACCACAAGTTCTTCCGGGCGCTGGGCCTGAACCTCAAGCAGATCTACGGCCAGACGGAGATCGCCGGGATCTCGTGCGTGCACCGGGACCGCCAGGTACGCTTCTGGACCATGGGCGCCCCGATCGCCCACACCGAGGTGCGCATCTCCGACGACGGCGAGATCCTCGAGCGCAGCCCCTCGGTCTTCCTCGGGTACTACCGGAACCCCGAGGCCACCGCCCGGGCGCTGCGCGACGGCTGGCTCTACACCGGCGACTACGGGACCCTGGATCCCAGCGGCGACGTCATCCTCTTCGACCGCATGGGCGACGTGATCCAGCTGGCCGACGGCACCCGCGTGGCCCCCCGGGTCATCGAGGACATGTTGAAGTTCACGCCCTTCATCCAGGAAGCGTGCGTGATCGGCGACGGACAGCCCGCGCTGGCGGCCATCCTCAACATCGACCTGCGCAACGTGGGCAAGTGGGCCGAGGACCGGGGGATCGCCTACACCTCCTACGCCGACCTGTCGCAGCGCCCGGAGGTGCTGGCGCTGCTGCAGCGCCTGGTGCAGGAGACCAACAGCCGGCTGCAGCCCGCCTGGCGCATCGCCCGGTTCGTCTCGCTGTACAAGGAGTTCCACCCCGACGACGACGAGCTGACGCGGACGCGCAAGCTGCGGCGCGCCCACATCAACCAGCGCTACGCCGACCTGATCGAGGCCATCTACGCCGGGGCCGAGCGCTACCAGGCGGTGGTGACGATCCGCTACGAGGACGGGCGGACCGCCGAGCTGCACCCGGTGATGCGCATCGTCACCGTCGAGCCCGCCCCCGCGCCGTGACCCTGGCGTTCGTCCTCGACGGCCTCGTGGTCGGCCTGGCGGTGGGGTCCATCTACGCCCTGATCGCGCTCGGGTTCGCCCTCCTGTACAAGTCCACGAAGATCCTGAACCTGGCCCACGGCGAACTGGTCCTGTTCGGCGGCTACCTGGCCATCGCCCTGACCCGGGCCCTGGACCTGCCGGTGGTGGCGGCTTTCGGGCTGGGCGTGGCGGCGACGCTGGCCGCCGCCGCGGCCCTGGGGTTCGTGATCGAGCGCGGGGTGATGCGCCCGCTGTTCGGCCAGCCCCTCCTCTCGGTCATCATCGTGACCCTGGCGCTGGGCTACGTCATCCGGGGCGTCATGGTGGGCCTGTGGGGTGGCGACACCCGGCAGTTCCCGCCGGTCATTCCCGCCGACGTCGTGCGGCTGGGCAGCATCCCCATTCCCCGCGTCGGCGTCTGGAGCGCGGGGGTGGCGGTGGCGCTGCTGGTGGTGTTCTCGCTGTTCTTCCGGTACTCCCTGTGGGGCATCGCCATGCGGGCCGCGGCCAACGAGCAGCTCACCGCATCCACGCTGGGGGTCAGCCTGAAGCGCGTGTTCGCCTACGCCTGGGCGTTCGCGGCCATCGCCGGGTCGGTGGGCGGCATCCTCATCGGCCTGTGGCTGGGCGTGAACTTCGCCCTGGCCCACGTGGGCCTGAAGGCCCTGGCCGCCGTGATCCTGGGCGGGCTCGACAGCATCCCCGGTGCGATCCTGGGCGGGTTCATCATCGGCGTGCTGGAAACGGTCGTCGGTGGCTACATCGACGCCAACGTGGTCCTCTTCGGCATCCCGCTCCAGGGCTTCAAGGACATCACGCCCTTCCTGGTCATCCTGCTGGTGCTCCTGGTCAGACCCTACGGCCTCTTCGGCACGGAGCACATCGAGCGGCTGTGAGCGTGCGGCCTGCCGGTGACTTCAAGACCCACTACGCGGCGGACATGGCGCTGCTGGACACCCGCCTGTACCGGGTGGGGTTCCTGGCGCTGCTGGTGGTCCTGGCCGCGGCGCCGGTGTGGGCCGGCCGGTACCTGTTCCTGCTGAACACCATCGGCATCTTCGCCATCGGCGCCGTCGGCCTGGCCCTGCTCACGGGCTTCGCCGGACAGATCTCGCTCGGGCACGCCGCCTTCATGGCGGTGGGCGCGTACACGTCGTGGTACGTGACCACGCGCCTGCAGTGGCCCTTCGTGGCGGCGCTGCCGCTGGCGGGCCTGGTGGCGTTCGTGGTGGGCGCCGTGGTGGGGTTGCCGTCGCTGCGCATCAAGGGCCTCTACCTGGCCATCGCCACCATGGCGTTCCAGTTCATCACCGAGTACGTGATCATCCACACCGCCGGCGGCATGGCCGGGAACGTCGTGCCCCCGGCCCGCATCGGGGGCCGCGTCCTCCAGCAGGAGGCCGACTTCTACCTCTACCTGTTGCTGCCCCTGTGGCTGGCCAGCGGGGTGTTCGCTGCCAACCTGGTGCGCAGCCGCATCGGCCTGGCCCTGATGGCCGTGCGCGACCGGGACTACGCCGCCCAGGTGCTGGGCGTGCCCCTGCTCTACTACAAGACGCTGGCGTTCGCGCTGGCGGCGTGCTTCGCGGGCATCAGCGGCAGCCTGTTTGCGCACTACAACCGCGTCATCGGCGCCGAGCACTTCGGCATCGGGCTGTCCATCGACTACATCGCCATCATCGTGCTCGGTGGTCTGACCAGCGTGTGGGGGCCGCACCTGGGCGCGGCGTTCGTCACGCTGCTCAACCAGGGCCTGCGCTTCGCCACCCCCCTGCTGGTGGCCGCCCTGCCGGCCCTGGGCAAGGCGGCCACCCCGTTGCGCGAGATCGTCTTCGGGGCGCTGCTGATCGTGCTGCTGATCTGGGAACCCGGGGGCCTGGCGACGCTGTTCCGCAAGCTCAAGCGCCACCTGGACCTCTGGCCCTTCCCGCACTGAGGCACACCGGGCATACGCAGGGCAGCTGCCCACAGCCCGCCTCGGCGGCGGCCGGCTCTGCGGACCGTGCACCGACGCCGCGCGGGCCGCCGATCAGGCCAGCCAGCGCTTGCGGCGCTTGTAGCTCTTCACCTCCGTGAACAGGCGGCGGCCAGCCTTGCTCATGCCCAGGTAGAACTCCTTGACGTCGGCGTCCTCCCGCAGGCGGTCGGCCGGTCCGTCCAGCACGATCTTGCCGTTCTCCATCACGTAGCCGTAGGCGGCCAGCTGCAGCGCCATGCGGGCGTTCTGCTCGACCAGCAGGATCGTGATGCGCTCGTCCCGGTTCAGCCGCTGGACGAGCTCGAAGATCTCGTGGGCCACGATCGGGGCCAGCCCCAGGCTGGGCTCGTCCAGCAGCAGCAGGCGCGGCCGGGCCATGAGCGCGCACCCGATGGCCAGCATCTGCTGCTCGCCGCCGGAGAGGTAGCCGGCCCGCACCCGCCGGCGCTCCCGCAGGCGCGGGAAGTAGGTGTAGACCAGGTCGAGGAGCTCCCGTCGGCCGTCGCGCCGCACGGCGGCCCCGACCAGCAGGTTCTCTTCGGCCGTCAGTTCCTCGAACAGCCGCCGGCCCGCGCGCACCATGACGATGCCCAGCCGGGCCACGTCCTCGGGCAACCAGTTCTCGATGCGCTGCCCGTCGACCTCGATGGTGCCCCGGGTGACCTCGCCCCGTTCCAGGCGCACCAGCCCGGAGATCGCCTTGAGCGTGGTGGTCTTGCCCGCGCCGTTGGCGCCGATGACCGCGGTGATGCTGCCGGCCTCGACGCGCAGCGAGATCCCCTTCAGCACCAGGATCGTGCCCCAGAAGACGACCTCGACGTTGTTCAGCACCAGCATGGCCGCTGGGAGCCGTCAGGGCCGTCTGCACCCTGGTGGCAGGAGACGCCCGCGATGCGGGGTGGCGACGGCACGGTCCCCGGCGCATGGCCGTCCCGGGGCGGCGCACCGTGGCCCCACCCCGGGACGGCAGCCCCACCGCTCCCGCGGGACGCCCTGCGGCCTGCAGTCGCCGGCGCCGCGCAGGACCGGCTCCTCAGTACCCCAGCCAGGCCTTGCGCCGTTCCACCGTGACCTGCTCCACCACGACGATGCGGCCGTTGCGGACCTGCATGATGCGGGTCGTGGTGGACGGCCGGTGGTCGTCGCGCGCCAGCGTGATGGGCGGCGCGAGCCCCTCGGGGTCCCAGTTCTTCAACAGCTCCAGCGCGGAGCGCACGTTGACGCCGGCGAAGCCGCCCAGCCGGCCGTAGGACGACCAGCCGTCGACGATCTGCTCCAGGCCGCGGCGCAGCAGGTAGACGTTGAGCCAGCCGCGGATGTACGAGGCGATGTAGGGCGTCTGGGTCGTCCCCCACTGGAACTGGGGCACCTCCTTGCCCTGGAACCGCCGGTAGGCGTCGAAGATCGTCTTCATGCCCGGCACCGGCTCACCGAAGTACGCGTGCGGCGTGCTGCCGTACGCCCCCTCCGCCGCCGCGCCGATGAGCTTGATCATGTTCTCGTCGAACCCCCACACGTTCACGAACCAGCGGGTCGTCAGGCCCGCCTGCTTCGCGTCGCGGATGGTGACCGACGCCGAGTTGGTCGTGCCGCCGAACCAGGCGAAGTCCGCCCCGAACGCCTTGATGGCCGCCACCTGGGAGCGGGCCTCCAGGGCCGTCAGCGGCACGAACTGGTCGGGGCCTACCTCGAACCCCAGTTCCCTGGCGTAGTCCTTGCCCGCCGGGATGGGCGCCCGGCCGTAGGGGTGGTCGGGGTAGGCGAAGACGAACTTGGGCCGCGTCTTGCCCTCCTTCTTGGCCAGCTCGGCAGCGAACTTCAGCACGGCGCGGAGCTGATCGGAGTACGACGACACCGGGTAGAAGTTGTAGGGCGTCTTGGACGGGTCGTTCAGGTGCGAGGAGTACGACGCCGAGATGAACGGGATCTGGTCGGCCGCGATCTGCTCCTTGAGGGCTTCGGTGTCGTTGGTGCCCCAGCCGATGATGGCCTGGACGCGGTCGACGTCGCGGTACTTCCGGTAGAGGTTCAGGCTCTCAGGGATGCGGTAGGCGTAGTCGGCCCAGACCAGGTCGATCTTCACCTTGCCGCGGATGCCGCCCATGACCTCGTTGATGTACCGGACGTGGTCGAGCACGCCCTTGGAGTAGTCCACGCCCACATCCGACGTGGGACCCGTGAGGTCGAAGAGCGCGCCCACCTTGATGCTGGCCGGCAGGGGCGGTGGCTGCTGTGCCACTGCGGGAACGTCGGCGGCGGCCACGAGCACGCCGAGGGCCACTGCGAGGCTACGAAGCTGCCTGCTCACCGGACCATCCCTCCCTCCGGAGTCGAGGCCCTGCACGTTGCCCGTGGGCTTCGGCGGGTGCCCGACCGCTCCCTGCCGGCGGGTCCCGTGCTCCCCTGGTACCCGGCAGGAAGCGCGGTGCCGATCGCGGCCCGAACGCTCCTCGCCGGCCGATCCCGCGGTCCGGCCGGCACGGGCGGCGATCAAGGCGCCACCTTCCGGACCCGGACCGTGCGGACGGTGAGGTCCTCGACGCGGTTGCCCGCGGCGTTGATGGCGAAGTCGTAGCCCCAGGTGTTGGCGAAGCTGGCGTCGGGCAGCCGGATCGTGTAGGTGCGCCAGCCCTCGCCGGGCTCGACCCAGACCCATGGGGTGAAGCGGTAGCCGCCGGCCGCGTCGTACAGCAGGTTGAAGCCCAGCTGCTGTGGGGCGCGCGCACCCCAGACCTCCACGTGCACCTCCAGCGGCACCCGGCCCTCAGCGAAGTACAGGAACGTGTCGTCGACGTCGAAGTAGACGTAGACCACGCCGCGGCCCACGGCCGTGCGCACGGCGGTGGTGCCGTCCACCTCGACCACCGCGACGGCACCGTTGGGACGGTGCCGGTAGGCCGCGTTGTAGAGGCCGTGTTCCTCTCCGGGGCTCCCAAGCCGTGCCTGCACCTCGCGGCTGCCGCTGTAGTCGCGGGCGGGCACTGGCAGCCAGGGCCTGCGCGCCGCCGTCGCCCGGGCTTCGTCGAGCAGGCCGGCGGGGACGCCCGTGAGCACCAGGGGGATCTCGCGGAGGTGGGCGAGTGCGCGGCCGTCGCGGACCTCGAGGGCCCCGGCGCGCCCATCGAGGGGCACCCCCTGGATGCCGGAGGCGGCCGGCAGCTCGAGGGTGCGCTCACCGCGCGCCCACGCCGCCAGGATGCCGTCCCCGGGCGACTCTGCTGCCACCACGAAGACCTCGGGGTCCCGCACGAGGTACCCGGTAACGCGCCTAGCGCCAAGCTGCGTCACGGCCTGCCGCACCGCCCCGACGCTGCGCGCGGGCTCTGCCGCCACCAGCCGCTGCACGCCGGTCGCATCGGCCACCAGCAGCATCTTCAGCCATTCACCGGCGGCGCGTGCCGCATCCGCTGTCGCATCGGGAGCCCACTGGAGCCACACGTGTCTGCCGCGTTCGCGCAGGCGGGCGCCCAGCACCCCAAGCGGCCGCAGCAGGGCCTCGGGCGCTATGCCCGCGGCGGGCACGACGATCGCATCGAACGCCGCCGGCGCGGTCTCGGCCAGCTGGACGGCGAACCCCAGGTCGACGCCGGCCGGGGAGGTCGCGATCACCCGCGCCTGGGGGTCGATGGCGCGAATCCGCGCGGATGCGGTCTGGAGCAGCGCGAGGTACTCGCTGCCGGTGCCGCGGAACGCGGGCAGCCCCAGGTGGGTCCAGATCTGCCAGTCGCGCACGCGACCGCGGTAGCGGGTCACCGTCGACGCTACGAAGCGGTCCCACTCGCGCACGTCGCGCGGCGGCTGCCGCGCAAAAACTTCCGGACGGGTCAGGTCGACCCCGGTGGCCAGGCTGGCCCATCGGGGCGTGTGCGCCAGCACCGCCACCGGCGCCAGTCCCTCCTGGGCCGCCGCCGCAACCGCCCGGTCCAGCTCATCCCAGACCGGCTGGCCACGGCGCGCTTCGATCAGGCTCCAGTCGGCCAGCAGGCTGACAGCACGCAGGCCCGCGGCCCGCGCCTCGGCGAACCCGGTCGCCGATCGCCCCGCAACCAGGCCCAGTTCGGGCGCGGCAGCAGGGGAAAGCGCCGCACGGGTCGAGACGACGCCGGGCGCGCCGACCAGCAGGACCGCGAGCACGGCCACGCCGAGGACACCAGCGCGTGCGGGGCGTGGGGCCAGCATCGCTGGCGGCCATCGCGCCGGGGCGCGAGCGCTCGCCACCGCCGCCGCCGGACGGTGCACGCCATCGTCGGCCGCAACCGGCCGCGCCGAGGACCGGACCGTCGCTCTTGTCCGGGGCGTTGGCCGGCTCATCGCCGGGACGTCCCGTGCCGCCGGGACGAGAGGGCGAGCGCGAGCAGTGTGGCCACGAGCACCCCAACCCCGTTGGCCACCACGTCCCGCACGTCCGCGGTGCGGTAGGGCACCGTGCGCTGCATCAGCTCGAGCGCGACGCCATATCCCCACGCCGCAGGCGCCACGGCCCAGCGCCAGCTCGACGCCGGCGCCGCCCACCAGAGCACGCCGGTCAGGCCGGCGTAGGCGAGGGCGTGCTGCGCCACATCCGACACCGCACGAATGGATGGCCCCGGGAGCAGCGAGGTCACCAGCAACCCGGCCATGTACGCTCCGGCAAGAGGGCGGGCCCACCGCATGCGCGCGCACCCCGGGAAGTTCGCCGCCCGGGACGCGGTCTTCCTTGTGCCTCCCGCCACCGCAGTGTGCGCGCGCCGACCGCACGCAGGCAGCACGACCAGCGCGCCCGCCACGGCCACGCCCACGACGCGTGTGCCGACGGCGCGCAGGCGCCGCCGCTGGCCCCGGGCGACGCTGCGGCCCGGCGGGGCGCGACGGGCCGCACCGACGCGGGGCAGGAACGCGCTGGTGCGAATCGAAACAATAGCGCCTTGTTGCCGGCGCCCAGCGCCGGCGCGTCCACCGACCCTGGAGGGTATGCGATGTGGCACCTGCCGAAGGCCGTCTCGCTGGTCGCCGGCGCCGGCGAGGGCTCGACGGACCTCAACGCCTTCGACCGGGCGTTGCTGGACGCCGGTATCGCCAACCTGAACTTCGTGCGCGTCACGAGCATCTTTCCCCTGGGCGCGCAGATCGTCCCGCTGCGCCCCTACCAGCCCGGGGTGCTGATGCCGGCCGTCTACGCCCGCATCGTGCGCCACACGCCGGGCGAGCGCATCGCGGCGGCGGTCGGTGTGGGCATCGCCGACGACGGCTACGGCGTCATCATGGAGCACTCCCACACCGGCACCGGTGAGAACGCCGAGAGCATCGTCCGGCGCATGGTCGAGGAAGCGGTGGCGATGCGCGGCCTGCGCCTCGCGCGCGTCGAGGTGGCCGTGAAGGAGCACACGGTCCAACGCACCGGGTGCGTGGTGGCCGCCGCGTTGTTCTGGCCGGAGTGAGTGCCATGGCTCACGACCCGAGGATGTGGATCTTCGATTCCGGGGGTGAGGGCTTCGCCCACGCGTACCGGGTGGACGACCTGCTCTACGACGGCCGCTCGGCCTACCAGCGCATCCGCGTGATCCGCAACGCGGCCTTCGGGCGCATGCTCGTCCTCGACGACGCCGTGCAGACCACCGAGCGCGACGACTTCATCTACCACGAGCTGCTCGCCCACGTGCCGCTGTGCACCCACCCCCGGCCGCGCCGCGTGCTGATCATCGGTGGAGGCGACGGCGGGCTGCTGCGGGAGGCCCTGCGGCACCCCGTGGAACAGGTGACCATGGTCGAGATCGACCGCGCCGTGGTGGAGGTCACCCGGCAGTACCTCCCCGAGATCCCGGGCGACGCGTTCGACGATCCCCGCGCGCGCCTGGTGATCGACGACGGCCTGGCGTTCGTGCGGCAGACGTCGGAGCAGTTCGACGTGGCGCTGGTCGATTCGACCGACCCTGTCGGGCCTGCGGTCGGGCTCTTCAGCGAGGCGTTCTACGGACAGCTGGCCGCCCGGCTGGGGCCCGAGGGCGTGCTGGCGGTCCAGAGCGGCTCCCCGCTCTACCAGCGCGACGTGATGGCCACGGTCGCCCGGGGGATGGCGTCGCACTTCCGCTGGGTGCGCCCCTACCTGGGCACGGTGCCGACCTACCCCGGCGTGCTGTGGACGTTCACCATCGGCTCCCAGGCGCGCGACCCGCTGGCCGTGGACGCGGCCGAGATCGCGCAGCGCCTGGCGGGCATCACCACGCGGTACTACACGCCGGCAGCGCACCGCCACCTGTTCACCTTCCCGCCCTTCCTGGCTCCGCCGGCTGCGGACGGGGACGCGGGCGGTGCGGCCGGCGCCTGACGATGCCCTTTCTCGCCGCGCGGGCCGTGCCCGCGCCGCAGGCGACCATCCTGGGTGCCCCGTTCGATGCGACGGCGACCCACCGGGCGGGGGCCCGGTGGGCACCTGCGGCCATCCGCTGGGCGTCGGACGCGCTGGAGTCGTACAGCCCCGTGCAGCAGCGCGACCTGCAGGAGATCCGGCTGGCCGACGCCGGCGACCTCGACCTGGCCGGCGTCGACGCCGCGCAGGCGGTCGAGCGCGTGCGGGACGCGGTGGCGGCAGCCCAGGGCCTGCCGGTGCTGCTGGGGGGCGAGCATACCGTCACCGTGGGCGCGGTCACCGCGCTGCTCGACCGCCATGCCGATCTGGGGCTGGTGGTGGTCGACGCGCACCTGGACCTGCGGGACGACTACGCGGGCGCCCGGTGGTCGCACGCCACGACGCTCGCGCGCATCCTCGACCGCATGGACGGCCGGCGCATCGTCGTGGTCGGTGCGCGGTCGGGCACGCGGGAAGAGTGGACCCGTGCCGACGGGTTGCTGGCCGTCGCGCCCACCGGCCGCCTCCCGCAACCGGCGTGGGCCGCGCTGGCCGACCGCCCGCTCTACCTGTCGGTGGATATCGACGGGCTCGACCCGGCGCATGCGCCCGGCACCGGCAATCCGGAACCGCTGGGGCTGGCCGTCGACGACCTCGTGACGCTGGTGAGCGTGCTGCGGCAGGGACGCGTCGTCGGCTGCGACCTCGTCGAGGTCAGCCCGCCCTATGACCCGGGGGGCCGCACAGCCATGCTGGCGGCGTGGCTTCTGCGGGAGATGATCCTGGCCTTCGCTCGATAAGGCCCCTGCACAGCCGGGCGCCGGCGGTGGCGATCATCCGCCGCAGGCGTTCCCGCGCGGTGCGCTCCCGGCACGCCCCACCGTGCCAAAGCCGGCCCTCACGCGCCGCAGGCGCAGGGGGTCCGAGCGCACCTGGGGCAGCCCGCTGCGTAGCGCGCCGCAGCCAGGGCCACGTCGACGCCGCACAGCGACGCCACGCTGACGGTCCAGGCCAGCACGTCCCCGACCTCCTCCCGGAGCCGCGCGGGGTCGCCCTCGCGCAGCGCGCGGGCCAGTTCGCCCACTTCTTCGACCAGCCAGCGAAAGGTTCCGTCGAGGCCGCGCGCGCGGTCGCGGGTGCCGTAGGTGCGGTCGATCTGTTCCTGGAACTCGCGGAGGGTCACACGCGGCGATTCGCTGCCGCAGCCCCGGGCCCCTGTCGGTGCGTCGCGCACGCCGTGGAACGACCAGCGCGGACGACCGGAACGCCACCACCGGTCCTCCCGTCAGCTCGGGCGCGGCTTGCTGGGACGCGTCCCCTCCCTCGGGCCAGGGAAGGATCACCCGGGCCGGGGAAGGATCACCGCCCCGCAGACCCGCCGGCCGCGGCCGGCGCCCCTACCGCGGCGGTGCCACGGCCCGTGCCAGCGCCACCAGGTCGGCCACGGGGAGCGGTCCGACCAGCGCGTAGCGCATCCCGCCGGCCTCCCACTGCACCACGCGCAGGACGCCCCGGGTGATCACCCCGGCCGTGGGACCCAGGGCGGGGGCCGGGGTTTCGGCGCTCGGTGGCCCCATGCGCCGTGCGGGCACGACGAACAGTCCCAGAGCGCGGGTGCCGTCGTGGTAGTGCAGGTGCGCGACGCGCAGCACGCCGGCGACCGCGATCTCACCGCCCCGCAACCGGAAGCCGCCCGGCAGGACGACCCGTGCCGGCACCGCATAGCCGAGCTCCCGTTGGAGGGCATCCGGCGACATCAGGGGCCCGGTGGTCTCCACCGGCAAGAGCACCCGCGCGCCCGCCGGGATGCGTGGCAGGAACATCGCGGACGGGAAGTTCAGGCCGTAGCTGATCCGCGTGAAGTAGCTGGTGACGACCACGCCGTCGCGCGGGTCGCGGTCCTCGCTACGCAGCACCACCCCGGTGTAGCGGTCGATCCACAGACGGCGTTCGCCGCCTGCGCCCCTGGGCCGCAGCCGCACGTGGACGGCCAGCCGGCCGACGACCTCCTCGAGGGCCAGCACGGAGGCCTCGTACCGGTCGACCAGCCGCGCCGGCGGCGTCTCCACCGGCGGGGCGAGCGAGGGCCCCTGGATCACCACGTGCAGGCGCGGCTCGTACTGCCACGTCTGCAGCCCGTCGTCGACGACCAGGCGGCCGGCCACCGCCTCGGGCGAGAGGAACTCCAGGCGGGTGCGGTTGGGGCGCTTGTGGGCCTCGCTGACCGTCACCGTCTCCATCGTGGCGCCCCGCAGCACCGAGACCACCTTGGTGCCCTCGTAGTCGACGAGCTGCGGGGCCAGGGCGGCGTGCCGCAAGAACTGGTCGAGCGAGACGCCGCCCAGCAGGCCCCGGGGATCCGCCTGCGCGCTCGCGCGCCCCGCCACCAGCACCCCTGCCAGGCAGACGGCCACAGCGCACCCCAGGAGCAGTGCACGGCCGCCGGTCCGGCCGTGGCGTCTGCACGGGAGCCCTGCGAGGCCGCGCGTCCTCACCGCGCCCCTCCGACCGCCCGCGGGTCCTCGCCGATGAGCCGGAGGTTGGCGTCGGTCACCAGCAGTCCCAGGAAGGCGCGGTCGACCAGCGGGTCGGTCACGGCAGTGGACACGTACTGGCGGACGAACAGATCCGGGCCCACCTCCGCGGCCCGCAGCCGCTCGAGCCGGCCGCGCGCCACGGGCAGGCCCACCAGGATCAGCACGGCCACGACCGCCGCCACCAGCACCGCCGGACGCGCCACCAGGACCGGTGGCCACCGCGTCCGCCGTCCGGTGCCCTCGGCACGCAGCCGCGCGCGCAGTTCGTCCAGGAAGCCCTCGGGGACCGGCGGCGGCGGAAGCTGGCGGAGCAGCGCGCGGGTGGCCCGCAGCTCCTCCAGGTCGGCGCTGCATGCGGCGCACGCGGCCAGGTGCGCGCGCACCTGTGCTGCCTCGTCCGGACGCAGTTCCTCGTCGAGGTAGGCGCTCAGTTGCCGACGAATCGCGTGATGAGAGATCATGGCTGCATCAACTCTGCCCGGTAGGGCGCCAGCCGGTCGCGCAGGGCGCGCCGGGCGCGGTGCAGCCGCGACTTGACCGTGCCCAGTGGCACGTCGAGCATGGCGGCGATCTCCTCGTAGCCATAGCCCTCGAGGTCGGCGAGCACCACCACTGCCCGCAGTTCGGGCGGCAGCGCAAGCAGCGCCACCTGCACGCGCCGGTCGACCGTCCGGGCGGCCACCGCACGCTCGACGTCCGCTGCCGGGTCGGGCCGCTCGCGGGCCATGGGTCCCTCGCCGGTATCGATGGGCACGTCGAGCGATTCGACGCGCTGGCGCGGCCTGCGCCGCACCAGGTCGATGTACAGGTTCTTGACGATCCGGTAGAACCAGCCTTCCAGCGCAGCTCCCGGCTCGATCGTGCGCAGCGCCCGCCAGGCCCGCAGGAAGGCTTCCTGGGCGAGATCCCGGGCGTCGGCCTCATTGCCAGCCAGCCGGTAGGCGATCGCATACACGTGCGCCCCGTACCGCGCCACCAGTGCCTCCAGGTGCGCCACGTCGTCGGGGGTGCCCGTCGATCGGGCATGCTGCGGTGTGTCGGCCACGTCCCACCTGCGCCCGCGCCCCCACGCCCTTCGTACGGGGACGGGGCGGCTCCGGTTCCGTTACTCGAGCCGCACCAGCGGCCGCAGGCGCCGGACCAGCCCGGGCCCGATGCCCCGCACCCGTTCCAGGTCTTCGACGCGCCGGAACGGCCCGCGGGCGGCGCGGTCCTGCACGATCCGCCGCGCCAGCACGGGCCCGACCCCGGGCAGCCGCTCCAACTCGTCGGCGGCGGCCGTGTTCACGTTCACCGGCTGGCGGGCGACCCCTGCCGGCAGCCCGGCGCGCCCTGCGACCCCGCCACCTGTCAGCCGATGCCCGCGCCCGTGGAGGTCACCACGCGCACGGGCCGGCGACTCCGGCACCAGCGTGTGCACCGGCGGTGGACGGCGCGGCACCACCACCCGGTCCTCGTCGCGGAGCACCGCGGCCAGGTTGAGCTGGGTGAGATCGGCGGCGAGCGTTGGGCCGCGGGCAGCCGCCAGCGCGTCCTGCACCCGCGCGCCAGCGGGCAACGCGTAGACGCCCGGCCACACGACCTCGCCGGCCACGTGGACGCGGATCGGCTGAGGCGCCCGGGGCGTCGTGATGACGACCGGTGCGGGCACGCGCGCAGTCCGGCCCGCCACGGCGATCAGCAGGGCCGCGGCGCACACCAGTGCCATCAGGGCGATCTGCTCGGTCCGGGAGATGACCCTCGCCCCCACCCGAAACGATCGGCGGGGCAGTCCGTGGCGTACGGGCCACGGCGCGCACGGGATCCCGCTGGCCGGCGCAGGCCGGGCCGACCCGGGGCGCGCCACGGGCGCGCATCGCGCCCCCGGGCGCGACCGTCGGTGCGGCGACTCCCGGGAGCCGGGCTACCGCGTGACGACGTTCACCAGCCGCCCGGGCACCACGATGACGGTGGCGACCTCCCGCCCGTCGATGAATCGACGAACCCGCGGGCTCGCCAGGGCCCGCGCTCGCGCTTCGTCGTCGCTGATCCCGGCCGGCACCTGGATACGGTCGCGCACCCGGCCGTCCACCTGCAGGACCAGCGTCAGCTCCTCGGCGGCGGCCTTCGCCGGATCGTAGGTCGGCCAGGCCTGGGTGTGCACGCTGTAGGGCTCGTGGAGGTGCTCCACCCAGAGTTCCTCGGCCATGTGGGGGCAGAACGGCGCCAGCATCAGCACCAGGGTCCGCAGGGCGTCACGCCACGCCGAGGTGCCCGCCAGCACCGCGCGCAGCCGCTGGAGCGTGTTGGTGAGCTCCATGAGCGCCGCCAGCGCGGTGTTGAACCGGAACTCCTCCAGGTCCGCCGTGACCCGCGCGACCGTGCGGTGGACCCAGTGCTCGAGCTCGCGGGCGGCGCGCCCGTCACCATCCCCCTGGGCGGCCAGGCCGGCCGTCTGGGTCACCAGGGTCCAGACGCGCCCCAGGAAACGAACGATGCCGCCGATGCCCTGGGGGTCCCAGGGGCCGCCCTCGTCCCAGGGGCCGATGAACATCAGGTACGCGCGGACCACGTCGGCGCCGTGCGCGGCCACCAGCTCGTCGGGGTTGACGACGTTGCCGCGCGACTTGCTCATGCGCTGGCCGTCGGGGCCCAGGATGATCCCCTGGTTGAACAGGCGCAGCATGGGCTCGTCGAACGACACCAGGCCCAGGTCGCGCATGACCTTGGTCCAGAACCGCGTGTACAGCAGGTGCATGACCGCGTGCTCGACCCCGCCGGTGTACTGGTCCACGGGCAGCCAGTAGCGTCCGGCCTCGGGATCGAACGGCCCCTGGTCGTAGTGGGGGCTCACGTAGCGATACTGGTACCACGACGAGTCGACGAACGTGTCCATCGTGTCGGTCTCGCGCTCGGCCTCGCCCCCGCACTGCGGGCAGGTGGTGCGCCGAAACCCCTCGTGGTACTTCAGGGGCGACTCGCCGGTGGGGCGGAACTCGGCGTCCTCGGGCAGCACCACCGGCAGGTCCTCGTAGGGCACCGGCACGGTGCCGCAGCGCCCGCAGTAGATGATGGGAATGGGCGTCCCGAAGTAACGCTGCCGGCTGATCAGCCAGTCGTGCAGCCGGTAGTGGACCCTCCGCTCGCCGATGCCGCGGGCCACCATGGCGTCGGCGATGCGCTGCCAGGCCACCGACGACGGCAGCCCGTCGAACTCGCCGGAGTTCACCATGGTGCCCTCGCCCAGGTAGGCTGCGGCGAGCGGCTGCCCGTCCCAGCCCGGCGGCGCCACCACCACCGGGATCGGCAGCCCGTACTTGCGGGCGAAGTCGAAGTCGCGCTCGTCGTGGGCAGGCACGCCCATGATGGCGCCCGTGCCGTAGGTCAGCAGCACGTAGTCGGCGATGTAGATGGGCACCGCCGCGCCGTTCATGGGGTTGATGGCGTAGGCGCCGATGAAGACCCCGTCGCGCTCCTTCTCGGTGGACAGGCGCTCGATGTCCGACTCGCGGGCGGCCTTGAACTTGTAGGCCTCCACCTCTGCCCGCCGCTCCGGCGTGACCAGCCGGTCGACCAGCGGGTGCTCGGGGGCCAGCACGCAGAACGTCATTCCAAAGACGGTGTCGGGGCGGGTCGTGAACACCCTGAACGTCACCCCGGGGTGGTCGCGGACCGGGATGGCGAACTCGACCCCCTCGCTGCGCCCGATCCAGTTCCGCTGCAGCGTCACGACCCGCTCGGGCCACTGGATCTTCGAGAAGTCCAGCAGCTCCTCGGCGTAGGCGGTGATCTTGAGGAACCACTGCTCGAGGTTCTTCTTGACCACCGGGGTGCCGCACCGTTCGCAGACGCGCTCCTCCCCCACCACCTGCTCGCGGGCCAGCGAGGTGTTGTCCTGCGGGCACCAGTCCACGGGCGCCAGCGCCCGGTAGGCCAGCCCGCGCTCGTACATCTTCAGGAAGAACCACTGGTTCCACCGGTAGTACTCGGGCTGGCAGGTGATGACCTCGCGGTCCCAGTCCCACATGGCGCCCATGGAGCGCAGCTGCTGGCGCATGCGGGCGATGTTGTCCATCGTCCACCGGTACGGGTGCACGCCCCGGCTGATGGCCGCGTTCTCCGCCGGCAGCCCGAAGGCGTCGAACCCCATGGGGAGCATGACGTTGTACCCGCGCATGCGCTTGTAGCGCGCGGCCGCATCGGTGGGCGCCATGGCGTACCAGTGGCCGATGTGCAGCCCGTCGCCCGACGGGTACGGGTACATGGTCAGGAAGTAGAACTTGGGCCGCGGGTCGAAGTCGGGCGCGTGGTGGAGCCGGTCGGCCTCCCACCGCGCCTGCCACTTGGCCTCGACGGTCCGGTGATCGTAGCGCATGGTCGCGCCCCCCTGTCCCGTCACGGCCGGCTCAACACCGGCACCGGGGTCAGCCAGCCGTGCCGATCGGGCCTCCTCCCCTCCACGATGCCGAAGAACTCCTCCTGCAGCCGGCGGGTGATGGGCCCCCGCGTGCCGGTGCCGATGGGCACCTTGTCCACCGAGCGCACCGGCGTGATCTCGGCGGCGGTGCCCGTGAAGAAGACCTCGTCGGCCACGTAGAGCAGCTCGCGGGGGATCGCGGTCTCGCAGACGTCGATCCCGAGGTCGCGGCAGAGGGTCATCACCACCGTGCGCGTCACGCCCCCCAGGATGGAGGCGGCCAGCGGCGGCGTGTAGATGACGCCGTCGCGCACCACGAAGACGTTCTCACCGCTCCCCTCGCTGACGTACCCGTGCACGTCCAGGGCGATGCCTTCCGCGTAGCCGTTGTCCACGGCCTCCATCACGACGAACGCCGAGTTGACGTAGTTCCCGCCGATCTTGCCCATGCCGGGATGCGTGTCGGGCGCCATCCGCCGCCAGGAGCTCACCATGACGTCGACGCCCTGCTCGATCGCCTCGGGCCCCAGGTAGCGGCCCCACTCGATGGTGATGATGGCGACGTGCAGCGGCGACCGGCGCGGCTCGACGCTCCACGACTCCACACCCCGGAACACCACGGGCCGGATGTAGCACGACCGGTGGCCGTTGGCTCCCACGGTCTCCAGCACGGCCCGGGCCAGGTCGTCGGTGCTGTAGGGCAGCGCCATCCGGAAGATCTTGCACGAGTCCGCCAGACGCCGCAGGTGGGGGTACAGGCAGAAGACGGCGGGGCCGGTCGCCGTCTCGTAACAGCGGATCCCCTCGAAGACGCTGGACCCGTACTGGATCACATGGGCCGCGACGTGCACCGTGGCCTGGTCCCATGGCACCAGCCTGCCGTCAAACCAGATCCGGCTCGATGGTTGCATGGCGCTCGCCCCCTGGAAAAACAGTGCGCCGCCTTCCCCCAAGGGCGAAGGCGGCCTCCGCGGTACCACCCCGGTTGACGGACGCGGCCTTCATGGTGGAGCAGGAGGGAATTGAACCCTCGACCTCCCGCACGCCAAGCGGGCGCTCTCCCGCTGAGCTACTGCCCCCTGCGTCCGTCCGCTCTGCCGCCCGTCTCGTGGGCGAGGCGGCGGGTACTGAGGCGTCGCCCGACGCCCGCGCACCCGCAGCTCCCGGGCGAGTTCGGCCGGCCCCGCCGCCGGTTCGCACCGTCCACCGGCTCGCTCGCAGGCAGGCTCCCGACCTACTGCTCCCGATCCTCGCCAGTGTGCAGTTCGTCAAACCCGGAAGCCATTATATTGGCGCCGCTCCAGGAGCGTCAACCGTACGCCTGAGGCGGCCATCGGCACCGGGCGCGCCGCGCGTCGACACCGCGCACAGCACACCTCCTGCCCGGCGGACCGTCTGCCCGGTGCGGTGCAGCGCGTCCCAGCGGCGCAGCACGAAGGCCTCGGCGGACGCGTGGGCCACCACCATCAGCGCCGCGGCGGCCGCCACCGCCACGCGCGCGCGGCCGCGCCGGGCGGCGCCTGCAAACGCCAGCAACGCCGCCAGCAGCGCCACCACGAACGGGGCG